>NZ_JBVJFK010000008.1:48441-414035 GCF_055587885.1 Streptomyces sp. NPDC046349 | reverse complement strand
CCAGGGCGGAACCCAGGGCTGACCGGCAGCCAGCAGTCGGCGATGAGCGGTCGTGGGGGGGGGGGGGGGGGGGAGAGGGGGGGGGGGGGGGGGGGCGCCCCCCCCCCCCCCCCCCGCCGCGTTGTCACTCCACAAGGAGGGAATCCATGTTCTCGTACCGCCGCACGCCCGAGCTCCCCACCCGCGAGGAGGCCCTGACGGGCCGCGCGGAGCCGCTGTTCGCCCTGCCGGAGAAGCACACCGTGCTGGGCAACCCGCTGGCCGGCCCGTATCCGGCGCACCTGGAGGTCGCCGACTTCGGGCTGGGCTGTTTCTGGGGCGCGGAGCGCAAGTTCTGGCAGACGCCCGGGGTGTGGACGACACTGGCCGGCTACCAGGGCGGCTTCACCGAGAATCCGACGTACGAGGAGGTGTGCTCGGGCCTGACGGGCCATACGGAGGTCGTCCGCGTGGTCTTCGACCCCGCGCAGGTCTCCTACGCCACTCTCCTGAAGCTCTTCTGGGAGTCCCACGACCCCACCCAGGGCTTCCGCCAGGGCAACGACGTCGGCACCCAGTACCGTTCGGCGCTCTACACGCACTCCCCCGCCCAGCAGGCGACGGCGGAGGCCTCCCGCGAGGCGTACCAGCAGGTCCTCGGCTCCTCGGGCTACGGCCGGATCACCACGGCCGTACTCCCTGCGGAAGAGCGCCCGTTCTGGCCGGCGGAGGCATACCACCAGCAGTACCTCGACAAGAACCCGGGCGGCTACTGCGGCATCGGCGGCACGGGCGTCTCCTGCCCGATCGGCGTGGCCGCGGCGCCCGGAGAGTGAGCGGCGCCCTGCTGCCTGCAGGGGCCGCCGGCGCGGACGGCGCCGGCGCGGACGGCTGGACGAAGGTGGTCTGCTGCTGCCCGCGCTGTGGGGCCGCGCGATGACCGGCGTGGCTGCCGGCGTCGTCGCTGCCCCGTCGGCGGCCAGCGCCGCCCTTACCGTTGCGCCCCTTGACGGCCCCTCAGCGAGGCTCGTCGGCCCGCGACCTGAACGGGGCGCCGAGCGGCGCGAGAAGAACCCGTCGGAGTGAGCCGGTCAGATCGTCGAGGCGTCGATCACGAACCGGTAGCGGACGTCACTCGACAGGACGCGGGCGTAGGCCTCGTTGACGCGGTCGGCGTCGATGAGTTCGATCTCCGCGCCCAGGCCGTGCTCCGCGCAGAAGTCCAGCATCTCCTGGGTCTCGGCGATCCCGCCGATCATCGATCCGGCGAGGGTCTTGCGGCCGCCGATGACGGAGAAGAGGTTGAGGGAGACCGGCTCCTCCGGAGCGCCCACGTTGACGAGCGCGCCGTCGACCTTCAGCAGGCCCAGGTAGGCGTCCAGGGCCAGCGGGGCCGAGACGGTGGACAGGATCAGGTCGAAGGTGCCGGCGAGCTCCTCGAAGGTGGTGTCGTCGCCGGTGGCGTGGAAGTGGGTGGCGCCCAGTCGTCGGCCGTCGGCCTCCTTGCGGAGGGTCTGCGACAGGACGGTGACCTCCGCGCCCAGTGCGTGCGCCATCTTCACGCCCATGTGGCCGAGGCCCCCGAGGCCGACGACGGCGACCTTCTTGCCCGGGCCCGCCTGCCAGTGCCTCAGCGGCGAGTAGAGGGTGATGCCGGCGCACAGCAGGGGGGCGGCCTCGTCCAGGCCGAGGCCCTCGGGGATGCGGACGGTGTAGTTCTCGTCGACGACGAGGTGGGTCGAGTATCCGCCGTATGTGGGCTCGCCGTCCCGGCCGAGGGCGTTGTAGGTGCCGGTCATGCCCTGCGCGCAGTACTGCTCCTGGCCGTTTCGGCAGTGCTCGCAGACGCGGCAGGAATCGACCATGCAGCCGACGCCCACCCGGTCCCCGACGCTGAACCGGGTGACGTCCGGGCCGACTTCGGCGACGATTCCGGCGATCTCGTGGCCGGGGACCATGGGGTAGATGCCCTCGCCCCATCCGTCGCGCACCTGGTGGATGTCGGAGTGGCAGATACCCGCGTACTTGATGTCGACGAGGACGTCGTGCGGGCCGACGGGACGGCGCGGGACCGTGGTGCGCTCCAGCGGGGCGCCGGGGGCGGTGGCTGCGTACGCGGCGACCCGGGTGATCGGGGCGGCGGGGGTGTGCGCGGTGGCGGTGACGGACATGGGGGCGCTCCTCGAAGCGGTGGTGTCTGCGGTGCCCCCACGCTGCCGGTCCGCCGCGCCGGCACCCAGACCCCTGTCCTTCCTACGACTGGCGAACCTACTACTGGTGGGGTCAGGCTCACGCCCTCCGGGCGGCGTGCCGCCCGGTGATACTGGGCGGCATGGACCAGCTTGATCAGCGAGCATGCCTGGGCGAGTTCCTCCGCTCCCGCCGCGCACGGCTGCGCCCGGAGGACGTGGGCATGACGGACTACGGGCGCCGGCGGCGCGTGCCGGGGCTGCGCCGAGAGGAACTGGCGCAGCTGGCCGGGGTGTCGGTCGCGTACTACACGCGTCTGGAGCAGCGCGACGGGCACAACGTGTCGGCGGAGGTGCTGGACGCCATCGCGCGGGCCCTGCGCCTGGACGGGACCGAGCGGGCGCACCTGATGGACCTGGCCCGGCCGAAGGCGCGCAGGCGCCGCCAGAGCCGGCGGCCGCAGCAGGTGCGTCCGGCGCTGCGCACGCTGATGGACGCGATGGAGGGCGTCCCGGCCTACCTCGTCGGGCACCGCCAGGACGTCATCGGCTGGAACCGGTTGGCCGCCGCGGTCTTCGGGGACTTCGGGGCGCTTCCCGCGGCGGAGCGGAACCTGGTCCGGCTGATGTTCCTGGACCCGGCAACCGCGGAGCTTTACGGGGAGTGGGAGTGCCAGGCGTGCTGGGTCGTGAGCAACCTGCGGCTGTACGCGGGCCAGCACCCGGACGACGAGCAGCTGTCGGCGCTCGTCGGGGAGTTGTCCGTGAAGAACGAGGAGTTCCGGCGGCTGTGGGCGGCGCACACGGTGGCGGACAAGACGCACGGCGTGAAGCTGCTGCGCCACCCGCTGGTGGGGGAGATGCGCCTGTCCTTCGAGACGCTGACGCTCCCCGACGATCCGACGCAGTCCCTGGTGACCTTCCATGCGGAGCCGGGCTCGGCTTCCGAGGACGCACTGCGCCTGCTGGCGTCCTGGGACGCGCAGAGGACCGCCGAAAAGGCCGGCGAAAAGCCCGGCGAGGAGGCCGGCGGGCAGGCTGCCGGGAGAGCCGCCGGGCAGGCCGTGTGACCCGCGGCGGCGGCCCGCATCCCGGATCCGGCTACAGCTTGGTCTGGTAGATGCCGACGCCGCGCTCCCGCCGGTAGCCGAGCGCCTCGTTGACCGCCCGCATGGGGCCGTTCTCGTCCGCCACCGTGGTGGCGATGCGGCGCAGTCGCGGGTGGCGGGCGGCGGCCTGCGCGGCCATGTGGCGTTTCACGGCGCGTCCGAGGCCGTGGCCGCGATGGGCGGGTACGACCACCGTGTCGTACTGGAGGGCGCTCGTGCCCGTGGGATCCGGCAGGACGATCTCCGTGTACGCGGCCACCTCGCCCCCGGGGGTCACCGCCGCGACCGTGATCATGTCCCCGCCCCGGTCGAGTATCAGCTGCTGGAGGGTGTGCAGCCGCTGGGCCGACCAGGTCTGGATCCGCTCGTCCATGTCCCCGGTCGGCGCGTCCTCCATGGCCGCGCGGGCCGCGGCGGCGGCCGGCGCCCACGCGTCGGGCACGAGGCCGTACCAGGTCAGCAGCTCGTATCCGGGTATGGCGAGGGCCTGCGCGGAACTGTCCGCCATGACGCCCGCCTGCGCGCCGCCGGCCGGGATGTCCTGTGCGTACCAGGCCATCGGCAGGACGTTCTCGAAGCCCATCGCCTCCGCGAAGGCCTGGCCGGGACCGCCGAGGTCGAGCATGACCGCGACCGAGGTCCGACCGTCCGCGAGCAGTTCCTCGCGGACCCGCTCCCACAGGGCGGTGCCGATGCCCCGGCGGCGAGCCCCGGGACGCACGGTCAGCGCGTCCAGGAACGCGGTGTGCGTGTTGCCCTCCTCGGTGAACAGGAGCAGCGCGGCGACACCCTCGCACTCCCCCTCGCCGGCCGTCCACAGCAGGGGCCGGCCGCGCACGGGCGTCACGCGCAGCCGCCCGGCGACCTCCACCCGGGAGGGCGGCGGCAGCTGCGGCAGGTCGGTGGCCGCGGCGGCGGTCAGGACCGCCAGCCAGGCGTCCACCTCGGCGTCGGACGGGGGCAGGGCGAGAGAGTGGATCATCATGGCCCGACCCTAGGGCGCGCCCGGGCGCGCCGCCCGGGGGTTTTCGGTCACCGTGTCCGGCACGACCGGGTCCGCCGTCCCCTCGGGAACGCCGAACGGCGGGGAACCCGTGGGGTTCCCCGCCGTTGGCGTTCGTGCGGCGTGCCGCGTGCCGCGCCCGCGCGTCAGGCGTCAGGCGTCAGGCGTTAGGCGTCAGGCGGCCGAGCCGGCCTTCCAGTCGGCCCAGCTCATGTTCCAGCCGTTGAGGCCGTTGTCCGGCTTGATCGTCTTGTCCGGGGAGTTGACCACGGTGACGACGTCGCCGATGAGCGAGTTGTCGTAGAACCAGGCGGCCGGCTGGTTCGGGTCGCCCGCGCCCTTGACGTCGTTCAGGCCCACGCAGCCGTGGCTGGTGTTGGCACTGCCGAAGATCGAGTCCGCGCCCCAGTAGTTGCCGTGGAGGAAGGTCCCGGAGTTCGACAGGCGCATGGCGTGCGGAACGTCCTTGATGTCGTACTCGCCCTTGCCGTCGGCGTCCGTGAAGCCGACGGTGGCACCGTTCATCCGGGTCTCCTTGAACTTCTCGGAGATCACCATCTGGCCGTTGTAGGTCGGGGTGGCCGGGGCGCCCGCGGAGATCGGGATGGTCTTGATGACCGCACCGTCGCGGGTGACCGTCATCTTCTTCGTCTTCGCGTCGACCGTGGAGACCTGGCTGCGGCCGATCTTGAAGGTGACGGTCTTGCTCTGGACGCCCTGGACGCCGGGAGCACCCTGGACCCCTTCCAGCGCGAGCTTCAGCGTGACGGTGGAGCCCGCCTGCCAGTACTGCTCGGGGCGGAAGTCCAGGCGCTGGGCGCTGAACCAGTGGCCGACGACCTCCTGGCCGCTGCTGGAGGAGACCGTGATACCCGCCTGGACGGCCTTCTTGTCCTTGATCGCCTTGTTGAAGGTGATCGAGACCGGCATGCCGACGCCGACGGTCTGACCCTCCTCCGGCACGAACGAGGCCACGAAGCTGTTCTCCGGGGAGATGGTGGTGAAGGAGGCGTTCTCGTGCGCTTCCTTGCCGTCCGCGTCCTTGGCCGTCGCCGAGAGGGCGTACTTGGTGGAGCGCTTGAGCGCGCCCTTGGGCTTCCAGCTCTTGCCGTCGGCGGCCATGTCGCCGGCCACGGCCGTGCCCTCGCTCGTCTTGAGCTCGACCTTGGTGAGCGTGCCGTCGGCGACGGTGACGTTCGCCGCGTCGTTGAGACCGACGTTGGTCGCGCCGTCCTTCGGCGCGATGGTGATCTTGGCCTTCGAGGCGTCCTTGGCCGCTGCCGCGTCCACGTCCGCCTGGGACTTGCTGGCCTCCCCGTTGCTCTTCGGGTCCCCGCCCCCGCCGCCCCCGTCGTTGCACGCCGAGAGCACCAGTACGCCGCCGAGCATGACGGATATGGCCGCCAGGGACCTTCTCCGTCGCTTGCTGTCCGTCCTCACACGCCACTCCATCGTTGCCGGTAACCCCGAGACCGCCGTCCCGGGGTTGGCCCGGCAGGGGGCGCACCCCCCTGCCCGGTCCTGACAACGCGTTAACGACGCTGGCCGGTTCCACATTCCGTTGGGATGTGGGCAACCACACGGTCAGGCGTTGTCGGGTTCTTCGTCGAAGTCCCCATCTTCCTCGTCGAGGTCCCACTCCATCGACTCGGGGTCGTATTCGACGGGCTCGCTGCTCCAGGAGGCCTGTGCCAGCTCCACCCCGGGGATGTCGAGGACCAGGTCAGTGGGGTCGACGAGGTAGGCGAGGGCTTCCGATTCGTCTTCCCGGACGGCGGCTTCCGCATGGCTGCGCTCCTCGTCCGGCATGAACTCGTCGGCCTTGATGTGGGCGAGCGCGGCACCGGTCAGCGCCTGGGCGTCCGGCACTTCAAGCACCAGATCCACCCGAAGTCGTACATATCGTGATGTCTCAGAAGGGTTCATACGACGGAGAGTAAGCCCGCGGAAGCCCTGACTTTCCCACGACCCGCCCCTTTCCGTAGCATCGGCGCACACGGCCAATTCGCTGCTGCCACAAGGGGGATCGCACCGTGTCCGCACGCCGTCCGCTGCTCACCGCTCTCGGAGCGACCACCCTCCTCGCCGCCCTGTGGTTCGTGCCCTCGGCGGGCGCGACCGCCCCGGAAACGGCGCAGCGCACCTCCGCCGTGCCCGTGGGCGCGAACACCGCGGAGGCGGCCGACGGGGCGGCGGCCAGCGGGACGGTCACGGGCTCGGCGCCTTCCGCTTCGGGCTCGCGGCCCTCGTCCCTCTCGCTCGCCGACACCGGTTCCGTCGAGACCGCCCCGTACCTCCTGGGCGGCACCTTCTGCCTCGGCGTCGGGGCCGCGTTCGTGGCCTTCTCGGTGCGCCGCTCCCCCGGGTCGTAGCCCCGCGGACGCGTACGACGGCGACGGGCCGCCCCGGGGGATCCCGGGGCGGCCCGTCGCCGTGCTGCGCAGGTGCCGCTCGTCAGACGAGCGGACCCGTCACGGTCTCCACCGCGGCGAGCAGCCCGCCCGTACGGACGAACTCGTCGGCGGCG
The DNA here is from genome assembly GCF_055587885.1 of Streptomyces sp. NPDC046349. Classification (NCBI taxonomy): domain Bacteria; kingdom Bacillati; phylum Actinomycetota; class Actinomycetes; order Kitasatosporales; family Streptomycetaceae; genus Streptomyces; species Streptomyces sp. NPDC046349. The sequence goes on along the minus strand of NZ_JBVJFK010000008.1, from coordinate 407,228 downwards.
GCCAGGTCGGGCGCGAGGAAGCGGTCCGGCCCGGGGCCCTGCACGCCTGCGGCACGGGCGGCGGCGATCGCGGCCAGGCTGGCCGGGGCGGCCGTCAGGCCGTGGCGCAGCTCGATGGCGCGGGTGGCCGCGTACAGCTCGATGGCGATGATCCGCGTCAGGTTGTCGACGGCGGTGCGCAGCTTGCGCGCGGCCGACCAGCCCATCGACACGTGGTCCTCCTGCATGGCGGAGGAGGGGATCGAGTCGGCCGAGGCCGGCACCGCGAGCCGCTTCATCTCGCTGACCAGGGCGGCCTGCGTGTACTGGGCGATCATCAGACCGGAGTCCACGCCGGCGTCGTCCGCGAGGAACGGGGGCAGGCCGTGCGAGCGGTTCTTGTCGAGCAGCCGGTCGGTGCGCCGCTCGGCGATGGAGCCGAGGTCGGCGGCGGCGATGGCGAGGAAGTCCAGTACGTAGGCGACCGGGGCGCCGTGGAAGTTGCCGTTGGACTCCACGCGGCCGTCGGGCAGCACCACGGGGTTGTCGACGGCGGAGGCCAGCTCGCGCGAGGCGACCAGGGCGGCGTGCGCCATGGTGTCGCGGCCCGCGCCGGCGACCTGCGGGGCGCAGCGCACGGAGTAGGCGTCCTGCACGCGCGGCGCGGACTCCTCCTGGAAGTGCCCGGTCAGCCCGGAGCCCTTCAGCACGGCGGCCATGTTGGCGGCGGAGGCGCCCTGGCCGGGGTGCGGGCGGATGGCGTGCAGCTCGGGCTGGAGGACCTTGTCGGTGCCGAGCAGCGCCTCCAGGGTGAGGGCGGCGGTGATGTCGGCGGACTTGTAGAGCCGGTCGAGGTCGGCGAGGGCCATGACCAGCATGCCGAGCATGCCGTCGGTGCCGTTGAGGAGGGCGAGGCCCTCCTTCTCGCGGAGCTCGACGGGCTCGATGCCGTGCTCGGCGAGCAGTTCGCCGGCGGGGCGGACGGTGCCGTCGGGGCCCTCGGCGTCGCCTTCGCCCATGAGCGCGAGCGCGCAGTGGGACAGGGGTGCGAGGTCGCCGGAGCAGCCGAGGGAGCCGTACTCGTGGACGACGGGGGTGATCCCGGCGTTGAGCACGGCGGCCATGGTCCGCGCCACGGAGGGGCGCACTCCGGTGTGGCCGGAGGCGACGGTCTTGAGCCGGAGGAACATCAGTGCGCGGACCACCTCGCGCTCGACGCGCGGGCCCATGCCGGCGGCGTGCGAGCGGACGATGTTGCGCTGGAGCTGGGCGCGCAGCTCGGGACTGATGTGCCGGGAGGCGAGGGCGCCGAACCCGGTGGACACCCCGTAGACGGGTTCGGGCTTGGCGGCCAGCGCGTCGACGATCTCGCGGGCGCGGGCGAGTGCGTCGAGCGCCTCGCCGGACAGCTCGACCCGTGCGTTGCCGCGGGCAACGGCGATGACGTCCTCGGCGGTGGTACCGGACGTCCCCACCACGACAGTGTGCATATCCATATTCAGCACCCTACGGATTGAATCGCTACATGTCACTAGCTGGAACTGTCACGATCGCGCAGCCACTGGACCCCTTACTCGAACGAGGCGCCGGCATCCGGCCCCGCGGTCACTGGCGGCCCCGGAAGCGCCGCCGCTCACCCGGAGCCTCCTGGGCGGCGGCGTCCGCCAGCCGCACCACCGCCGTGTCCCGGCCCGCCACCACCGGCGCGGCCGAGCGCGCCGCCTTCGCCTTGTACTGGGCGGCGTCCGCGAGGCGGAACAGCCGCCGGGAGGACTTCACCGGCCCGATCGGGTCGCCGGTGGAGGCCACCCCGCAGGCCACGCCCTCACCCAGTTCCAGTTCGGCGGCGCGCGTGCACAGCTCCTCGCTGACCCGGACGACGTCGTCCGCCGGCGGGCCGACCCCGACCAGGCAGAACTCGTCGCCGCCCAGACGAGCGACCAGCGCGCCCGGCAGTATGGCCCCGCACAGGCTCAGCACGGAGCCGAAGCGCTCCAGCAGCCGGTCGCCCATGGCGTGCCCGAGGGTGTCGTTGACCTTCTTCAAGCCGTTCAGGTCGCAGACGACGAGACTGACGACGACACCGGTCCGCCGGTGCTCGTCCAGGGCCTCGTCGAGGCGCATGTCGACGGCCCGGCGGTTGGCGAGCCCCGTCAGCGGGTCGGTGAAGGCGAGTCGCCGCGCCTCCTCCAGGCGCTCGTTCTGCGCGAGGCCGGCCGCGACCACGGCGGCGAGCACGGTGGCGAACTCCGCGTCGTCGTCGTCGAAGTCGGGCAGCCCCTCGTCCCGGGCGACGTACAGCTCGCCCCAGGCCCGCCCGCTGAGCACGACGGGCGCGACCACGCACGTGCCGCGACCCCGGCGGCGCAGGGCCTCGCCGCGCCGCCCCGGCCGGTCGCCGACGGCGCTCTCGACCCAGGCGTGCGGGCCGCCGCCGCCCACCCACCGCTCGTGCAGGAACTCGGTGATCTCGGGGAAGTCGTGCACCGGATAGGACTCGTCCTCGGGGAACTCCTCCTCGCCCGCGCGCCGCTCGCCCTCGTTGACGAGCACGCGCAGGCACCCGCGCTCCCGCTCCCACGCGGAGATCGCCGCGAACGAGCCGTCCATCGCCAGGCGCGCGCCCCGCGCGGCCGCACGCACACTGTCGCGCGGCGTGCTCGCCGCGGCCATCGCCTGGGCGAGGCCCACCACGGCTCGCAGCCGCCCGTCAGCTCCCATCACCCCAGGTTAGGGAGTTTTGTCGGATTTTGAGATAATTGGCGCGAGTTTCGATCCCACCAAGATCGCCACCGGGGCGCCCGCAGGCCCTCCCGGGCCTCCGGGCGGGCCCGCGTCGCGGGTCCGCCCCCGAGGTGCTACTCCCCCGGCCAGTTCGGCTTGCGCTTCTCGTTGAAGGCCGCCACGCCCTCTGCCCGGTCGCCGGAGAAAGCGACCGTCCGCCAGGCGGCGTCCTCGATCTCCAGGCCGGCCGCCAGGTCCATGCCGTGCCCCAGCCGCAGTGCGCGCTTGGCGGCCCGCAGGCCCACCGGCGAGTTCGCGGCCATCCGCGACGCCAGGGCCAGCGCCTCGGCCGTGTCCCGGCCCGCCGGCACCACGGAGTCGACCAGTCCCAGGGAGAGCGCCTCGGCGGCCTCCACCCGGCGTGCGGTGAAGATCAGCTCGGCGGCGCGCGCCGCGCCCACGCGGCGCGGCAGCAACTGCGTACCGCCGCCGCCCGGGATCACACCCACGGAGACCTCGGGCAGGCCCACCACCGCGGTCTCGTCGGCCACGATCACGTCGCAGGCCAGCGCGAGCTCGAAGCCGCCGCCCAGCGCGAAACCGTGCACCGCCGCGACCGTCGGCATCGGCAGCTCCAGCACGCCGCCGTAGGCCCCGCGCGTGGTGGGCCGCTGCCGCACCAGCTCGGCGTCGGAGAGCGAGTTGCGCTCCTTGAGGTCGGCCCCCACACAGAAGGCCCGCTCCGCGGCGGAGGAGAGCACGACCACCCGCGCGGAACGGTCCGCCGCCAGCGCGGCGCAGGCCGCGCCGATGGCACGGGCCATGTCGGTCGAGACCGCGTTCATGGCCTTGGGGCGGTCCAGGACCAGCTCCGCGACCCCGCCCTCGTGGCGGCGTACCGCCACGAACTCCGACTCGAACTCGGACGCCATAGGACCCTCCCGGTTAACGAACGTTACCCCGGGATATTAGGGGGTCTCCGTCGGATCGGGACGGCCCGCGGCGCATTGCAGTCCGGTCGTGACGTCGCCGGGCCCGACCGCCGCGCGTGGGGGCACACACACCCGTGCGCACGGCCCGCGCCACCGGGCGGCCGCGCGGGGCGCGCCGCGGGTCAGCGGCGCTTGCGGCGGGTCAGGGACCAGGGCTCCACGACGCCCAGACCGCGCACCGGCCGCTGCCACATCGGCTGGAGGGCGAACCGGTAGGCCGCGCCCTCGCCGGGCTCCGCCTCCGCCTCCTTCTCCGACACCGGCGCGGCGCCGGTCCGGGAGAGCTCCTCGGCCATCGCCCCGTCCACCAGCACGGCGTCCTTGGGGGCTATCGACGTCAGGCGGCTCGCGAGGTTCACCGTGGTCCCGAAGACGTCGCCCATCCGCGTCGTCACCGTGCCGAAGGCGATCCCGACCCGCAGCTCGGGCATCTGCGCGTCGGCCTCCATCGTCTCGATGAGCCGCAGCGCGATCTCCGCGGCGGTCGCCGCGTCGTCTGCGCAGTACAGCACCTCGTCACCGAGCGTCTTGATCAGCCGGCCGCCGTACGCGGCCACCAGGTCCGCCGCGGTCGTCTCGAAGGACTCGACGAGCTCGCCGAGCTCCTCCTCCTCCAGCCGACGCGTCAGACGGGTGAACCCGACCAGGTCGGCGAAGCCCACCGCGAGCCGCCGGTCGACCATCTCCTCGTCGTCCGCGACCTGCACCACGCGCCCGGTGGCCGCCGCCAGCTGGCGCCGCCACACGTAGACGAGGAACTCCTCGAGCTCGGGCAGGAGCAGCTCGACCAGGGGGTACGTGACCTCCGTGCGGGTCATCCCCGGCTCCGGCGGCTCCGTGAGCCCCTCCAGGAACGAGTCGATCTGCCACTCCGCCAGCCGCGCCGTGGTCTGCCCGGTGGACCGTGCCACCTGCACCGCCATGGGCTCGGACAGCAGCCCGGCCTCCACCAGGCCGGCGAGCCGGCGCAGGGCCAGTACGTCCGCCTCGGTAAGCGCCCGGGCCTGGCCGATGTCGGCGAAGCCCATGGCCCGCCAGAAGCGGGACGCGAGCTCCATCGACACGCCGGCGCTGCGGGCGGCCTGGAAGGGGGTGTACCGCCGCTCGGCGCCCAGGATCAGCTGCTCCAGGCGGATCGCGAGAGGGTCCGCCGTCGGCTGCACGGTGTGGTCGACCTCGTGGTGGGGGGTGTGCTGGTCGCGCCCGATCGGGGTGCCCGGACCGCTGGGGCCGGGGGCGGACGCGCCGGAAGCAGAGTCGTCGACGGTCAAGGGCCGCCTCCTGTCCATTCCGTGCGCACTGCCCTGCCGAACCGGTTGATCACCACGAGCAGCGGGATCGCCTAAACCATACGGCAGGTGTGCCGTAGCTCACTCCCCCTCCCCGGCTTCGATCCGGCGCAGGCCCCGGGCTCCCCAGGGCTCCGCTCAAGGCCGCACGCACCCGAAAGGCAAAATTCCGAGCATTTCGCCGCCCGCCCGGCCCCACCCCGTCAGTGCACGGACCGCAGGTGGACGACGTCGCCGGCCCCCACCGCCTCGTGGGTGCCTTCGGCCGTACGGATCACCAGGCGGCCATCGGTGTCGACGGCTTCGGCCGTTCCGGTGAGGGTGCGCCCGCCCGGGAGCTCCGCGCGCACGTGGCGGCCGAGCGTGGCGCAGCCCGCCGCGTAGGTCTCCTGGAGGCCGCTGGCCGCCGGGTCGCCACCGGCGGCGCGCCAGTTCCCGTACCACTCCTCCAGCGACCGCAGCACGGCCTTCAGCAGGGGCTCGCGGTCGGTCACGGTGGCCTTGGCCAGCAGCAGCGACCCGGCGGCAGGCACCGGGAGCTCCTCCTCGGTCAGGGTGACGTTGAGCCCGATCCCGACGATCACGCCGTCCTCGACCCGCTCGGCGAGGATGCCGCCGGTCTTGCGCTCTTCGCCGTCGACGGTGACCAGCAGGTCGTTGGGCCACTTGAGGGCGGTGTCCACGCCGGCCGCCCGGGAGAGCCCGGTCGCGGTGGCCACGCCGGCCAGCAGGGTCAGCCACCCCCACCGCTCCTGCGGCACCGCGTCCCCCGGCTTGAACAGCACCGAGAAGAACAGCCCGGACCGGGCCGGAGCGACCCAGCTCCGGTCGAGCCGGCCGCGTCCGGCGCGCTGCTCCTCGGCGACGAGCACGGCCCCCTCGGGCAGCTCCGCCGCCCGGGCGGCGAGGTCGGTGTTGGTGGACCCGGTGGAGGCGACCACCTCCAGAGAGGTCCACAGCCCGTCCCCGGTGACGAGGGCCCGCCGGAGCGCGGCGGCATTGAGCGGCGGCCGGTCCAGGCTCGACCAGCGACCTGCGGATGCTCCTGCTGAGGCGTCTGATGACATGGTCGGATTCCTTATGTCGCCGTGTGTGATCCTCTGACCCGGGTTCGTGGTCGGACCCTGACTGACCCTAACTTCCCCCCTGTGGGGAATTCTGCGGTAAATCGGTCATTCACGTTCCGTGTCCACCCCTACGACGCGCGGGCGACGGGACCCTCCGAGACATTCGACTGCATGCCGAAGGTCCATGACCCGAGAGAGCCGTCCGTGAGGGCGGGAAGGCTTCCCCTTAGGGAAGGCGACGAGGCCAAGCAACCCAATGCAGGTGTGTCAAACGCCGCACTGCCGAGCGCCATGCCCGCCGATACGCTACGCACCAGTAGCCAGCAGTAGTCAATCAATTGACCAGGCAGTTGACACCATGCAGGGAGCCGCGACCCCGATGTCACATCCGTCAGAGCCGATCGACATGCACACCACCGCGGGCAAGATCGCGGATCTGCAGCGCCGCATCGACGAAGCCACCCACGCCGGTTCCGCCCGCGCCGTGGAGAAGCAGCACGCCAAGGGCAAGCTGACGGCGCGTGAGCGGGTTGCCCTACTGCTGGACGAGGGATCCTTCGTCGAGCTGGACGAGTTCGCCCGGCACCGGTCCACCAACTTCGGGCTGGAGAAGACCCGACCCTACGGCGACGGCGTCGTCACCGGTTACGGCACGGTCGACGGCCGCCCCGTCGCCGTGTTCTCGCAGGACTTCACGGTCTTCGGCGGAGCCCTCGGCGAGACCTTCGGCCAGAAGATCATGAAGGTCATGGACTTCGCGCTGAAGACCGGCTGCCCGCTCGTCGGCATCAACGACTCCGGCGGCGCCCGCATCCAGGAGGGCGTCAGCGCACTGGGCATGTACGGCGAGATCTTCCGCCGCAACGTCCACGCCTCCGGCGTGATCCCGCAGATCAGCCTGGTCGTCGGGCCCTGCGCCGGCGGCGCCGTGTACTCGCCCGCGATCACCGACTTCACGGTGATGGTGGACCAGACCTCGCACATGTTCATCACCGGCCCGGACGTCATCAAGACGGTCACCGGCGAGGACGTCGGCTTCGAGGAGCTGGGCGGTGCGCGCACGCACAACAGCACGTCCGGCGTCGCGCACCACATGGCGGGCGACGAGAAGGACGCCATCGAGTACGTGAAGTCGCTCCTGTCGTACCTGCCCTCGAACAACCTCTCCGAGCCGCCCGCCTTCCCCGAGGAGGCCGACACCGAGGTCTCCGAGAGCGACCGCGAGCTCGACGTGCTGATCCCGGACAGCGCCAACCAGCCGTACGACATGCACACCGTGATCGAGCACGTGCTCGACGACGCGGAGTTCCTGGAGACGCAGTCGCTCTTCGCGCCGAACATCCTGACCGGTTTCGGCCGGGTCGAGGGCCATCCGGTGGGCGTCGTGGCCAACCAGCCGATGCAGTTCGCCGGCTGCCTGGACATCGACGCCTCCGAGAAGGCGGCCCGCTTCGTGCGGACCTGCGACGCCTTCAACATCCCGGTGCTGACGTTCGTGGACGTGCCGGGCTTCCTCCCGGGCACCGACCAGGAGTACAACGGAATCATCCGGCGCGGCGCCAAGCTGATCTACGCGTACGCGGAGGCCACCGTGCCCCTGATCACCGTCATCACCCGCAAGGCCTTCGGCGGCGCGTACGACGTCATGGGCTCCAAGCACCTCGGCGCGGACCTGAACCTCGCCTGGCCGACCGCCCAGATCGCCGTCATGGGCGCCCAGGGCGCGGTGAACATCCTGCACCGCCGCACCCTCGCCGAGACCGCTCCCGAGGAGGTGGAGGCGACCCGGACCCGGCTCATCGCCGAGTACGAGGACGCGCTGCTCAACCCGTACACGGCGGCGGAGCGCGGCTACATCGACGCGGTGACCATGCCGTCCGAGACCCGCGCGCACGTGGTGAAGGGGCTGCGGCAGCTGCGCACCAAGCGGGAGTCCCTGCCGCCGAAGAAGCACGGCAACATCCCCCTCTAGTCCCTCCAGGAGGTCACCGTGGTGATCAAGGTCGTCAAGGGCAATCCGACCCCGGAGGAGCTGGCCGCCGCACTGGCGGTGGTCCAGGCGCGCGCGGCGCTGCTGGCCTCGTCGGCGCCGTCGGGCGCCCCGCAGGTCGCGGACGAGTGGTCGACGCCGGCCCGGGTGGCACGGCGGCGGCTCCCGCAGCCGGGCCCGCGGGCCTGGGGCCGGACGTACTGGCCCGGGTGACCGGGCCGGGCCGGGCAGCCGGGATGGCGTGAACGCGGGGTGGCGCCTGAGTACCCGTACTCAGGCGCCGCACCCGTCCTCGGGGCCAGGATCGGAACATGCTCTGGTCCGACCCGAAGAACGAGCCGCCCAAGGACATGCGCGACGCGCAGGCGATGATCCGGCGGCTCACCGTGGTGCTCGCCCTCGCCATGCTCGTGGTGGTCTACGTCCTCGGTGTGAGCCACTTCTGAGCCGCCCCGGGGCGCACCTACGATGGCGGGCATGACTGCCACACCCCAACCCGCGAGCGTGCGCAAGCTCGTCCTCGCCTCCGCCTCCCCCGCCCGGCTGAACCTGCTGCGGCAGGCCGGTCTCGCCCCGCACGTGATCGTCAGCGGTTTCGACGAGGACACCCTGGACCACGACGAGCCGGCCCGGCTGGCGCTGGCGCTGGCCGAGGCGAAGGCGGCCGTCGTGGCGGCCCTGGACGAGGCCGCGGGCGCCCTGGTGATCGGCTGCGACTCGGTGCTGGAACTGGACGGCGAGGCGCTGGGCAAGCCCGCGGACGCCGAGGAGGCGACCGCACGCTGGAAGTCGATGCGCGGCCGGGCGGGCGTGCTGCGCACCGGGCACTGCGTGATCGACACGGTGACCGGGCGGCAGGTCTCGGCCACGGCCTCGACGACGGTCCGCTTCGGCGAGCCGACGGACGCGGAGGTGGCGGCGTACGTGGCGAGCGGCGAGCCGCTGCACGTGGCGGGGGCGTTCACCCTGGACGGGCTGTCGGCGCCGTTCATCGACGGCATCGACGGGGATCACGGCAACGTGATCGGCCTGTCGATGCCGCTGCTGCGCTCCCTGCTCGGCGAACTGGACGTGTCCATCACGGACTTGTGGGCTTGATCTCCCCGAGCGCCGGGGGCGGCGGCGAGGCGTCCCGGACCGGGTCTGCGCCGTCGCCGTCCCGGGCGGTGGGGTAGAGCGTCAGAACCAGGACGAGCAGGCACAGGATCAGCATCAGCGCCGCGAAGGCCGCCCAGCCGACCAGGCCGACGGCGAGCATGCCGAGCACCGCGTGGGTGACGGCGGCACCGATGAGCACGACGCGGGCGAACCGGCCCGGCGTGCGGTCGCGCAGCGCGGCGAGGGCGGTGAGCACGGCGCACAGCAGGAGGAAGGCGCCCATGCCCGCGCCCATGGCGTAGGTGGCCTTGGACATGACGTCCGGATCGCTGCCCGCGATGGACATCGACTGGTTGGCCGTGGTCCGGCCCAGCACGATGTGGACGAGCACCAGCACGGCGGCTTCCGCGACCAGCACGATCGCGGCCAGTCCGGCCACGAGTCTTCGCATCACGTGCACCCACCCCCCAAGCGCCATACGCCCGTTCGACGCCTGGAGGCTACTAACGGGTAGCCCGGTGGGCAATAGATGCGCCCGCATCGCCCGTCCGGGGTACACGCCCGGCGCGCTGCGGCCCGGCGACACCACTGTCGGCCGACCCGCTGTGGGTACGGTGTTGTCCCGGTTCGCCCCGCCGGACGACGGAGCTACCAATCAGTAAACAAGGGGACAACTCCTCGCTCGCCAGCAAAGAAAATGTGGGCCGTTCGTAGGGACTCGACAAAGAATCACCCGGGGCCGCTGACCGGGGAGACAGAGACCTTGGATACATGACGGGGTTACTGTGCAGTCGGGGATCCCCCTGACCTGGGGCGCCACAAGGGTTCTCCGGCGGATCGGGCCTCGCATCACACTCTGTGTGGGCAAGGTCACCACCGGGGAAGGGTCGAAAGGCCGTGTGGGCTGTCCCTAAACTCAGCTTGTTTCAAGGAGGGAGCCATCGTGCGCAAGGTGCTCATCGCCAACCGTGGCGAAATCGCTGTCCGCGTTGCTCGGGCCTGCCGGGACGCCGGGATCGCGAGCGTAGCCGTCTACGCCGATCCGGACCGGGACGCTCTGCACGTCCGCGCGGCCGACGAAGCTTTCGCGTTGGGCGGTGACACCCCGGCCGCCAGCTACCTGGACATCTCCAAGGTCCTCCAGGCCGCCGCCGACTCCGGTGCGGACGCCATCCACCCCGGATACGGCTTCCTGTCCGAGAACGCCGACTTCGCCCAGGCCGTGATCGACGCCGGTCTGACCTGGATCGGCCCGCCGCCGCAGGCCATCCGCGACCTCGGCGACAAGGTGGCCGCCCGTCACATCGCCCAGCGCGCCGGTGCGCCGCTGGTCGCCGGCACGCCGGACCCGGTCTCCGGGGCCGACGAGGTCGTCGCCTTCGCGAAGGAGCACGGCCTGCCGATCGCCATCAAGGCGGCCTTCGGCGGTGGCGGTCGCGGCCTGAAGGTCGCCCGCACCCTCGAAGAGGTGCCGGAGCTCTACGACTCCGCCGTCCGCGAGGCCGTCGCCGCCTTCGGCCGCGGCGAGTGCTTCGTCGAGCGCTACCTCGACAAGCCGCGCCACGTCGAGACCCAGTGCCTGGCCGACTCGCACGGCAACGTCGTCGTCGTCTCCACCCGTGACTGCTCCCTGCAGCGCCGCCACCAGAAGCTGGTGGAGGAGGCCCCCGCGCCGTTCCTGACCGAGGCCCAGAACGCGGAGCTGTACGCCGCGTCCAAGGCCATTCTGAAGGAGGCCGGCTACGTCGGCGCCGGCACCGTCGAGTTCCTGGTCTCCGCGGACGGCCTGATCTCCTTCCTCGAGGTCAACACCCGCCTCCAGGTCGAGCACCCGGTCACCGAAGAGGTGGCCGGCATCGACCTCGTCCGCGAGATGTTCCGCATCGCCGACGGCGAGGAGCTCGGCTACGGCGACCCGGTCCTGCGCGGCCACTCCATCGAGTTCCGCATCAACGGTGAGGACCCGGGCCGCGGCTTCCTCCCGGCGCCCGGCACGGTGACGAAGTTCGTCGCGCCGACGGGCCCGGGCGTCCGCCTCGACGCGGGCGTCGAGTCCGGCTCCGTCATCGGCCCGGCCTGGGACTCCCTGCTGGCCAAGCTGATCGTCACCGGCGCCACCCGCGAGCAGGCGCTGCAGCGCGCCGCCCGCGCACTCGCCGAGTTCGAGGTCGAGGGCATGGCCACGGCCATCCCCTTCCACCGTGCGGTCGTCGCCGACCCGGCGTTCGCCCCCACCGACGGCGGCCCGTTCACGGTCTACACGCGCTGGATCGAGACCGAGTTCGTCAACGAGATCCCCGCGTTCACCGCTCCCGCCGCCGAGGAGACCGACGACGAGCCGGGCCGCGAGACGGTCGTCGTCGAGGTCGGCGGCAAGCGCCTCGAGGTCTCGCTGCCGTCCTCCCTCGGCATGACCCTGGCCCGTACGGCCGCCGCGGGCGGCGCGAAGCCGAAGCGCCGCGCGGCCAAGAAGTCCGGTCCGGCCGCCTCCGGCGACACGCTCACCTCCCCGATGCAGGGCACGATCGTCAAGGTCGCGGTCGAGGAGGGCCAGCAGGTCACCGAGGGCGAACTGATCGTCGTACTCGAAGCGATGAAGATGGAGCAGCCGCTCAACGCGCACCGCTCCGGCACCGTCGTCGGCCTCACCGCGGAGGTCGGCGCCTCGGTCACCTCGGGCGCCACGATCTGCGAGATCAAGGACTGACGCCCGGCCCGCGGAACGCACCCGGCCCCCAGGACCCGTTCGGGTCCTGGGGGCCGGTGTCATGTGCGGGCCTTCTGGCTACCAGGTGCCCGCCGTTGCCTCCCAGCTCCTCAGGTGGTCGTTGAATCCGCCGTCGGGCCGGGCCAGGCACTCCCGCACAGGCCTCCGGCAACCGGCGAAGTCCGCGGCGCGGCTCCGGCTGTCCTGCCGGGAAGGACGTCGTTCGCCGGCGGAGAACTCGACGAGCCCATCGAAACGGTGCACCTCGGAGCACGTGACAGCACGGCCCCGCAACCGGCAGACTGCTGTCGGTCGACCCCGTCATCGACGGGTTGGCTGTACCGGATGGACGCCAAGACGGAGCGGTTCGGAGACAACCGACACGAGGAGCTCCGTCAGATGGAGACAACCTTCGGCCCCGCATTCATCGAGGCGTACCGGAGCATCTGGGGCGCCGAAAACGAAACTGAGAACATCCACCCGTCACGGGACGTCGCATCCTGGGCAGGGTTCACGGAAGAATGCCGCTCGGGTTACGGAGACTCCCTGCCCGAGTACAACTTCGAGCTGTACGTGAGAGACCGACTGCAGAAAGCTCTCGACAGTCCGATGCTGCAGCAGCAAGCCGAGTACGAAGCGTTTCAGGCCGCAGTTTCCGCTACGGATCAGAACTTTCGCGATGCCACTCCCGTAGTCATCGAAGTAGCGAATCCCAGCGCTCTCGGCTGGTGGCACACACGTGTGCCCGACAAAGCCGGAGCGGAGTTCGCAGATGACATCGGAAGCCGGTTCGGAGTGAAGATCGACATCGTGTGACGGGGCACCGTCAGCGCGACCGGGCTGCGGCCTCCATGTCAGCCCCGCATCGGGGGCTTGGAGGCCGCAGTCGGCGGAACAGGAAGAGAGCTACCGCCGCCGCATGTCGGCGACCCGGGCCCGTTCACGCTCCCGTTCGCCCGGGTCCGACAGGGCCGACGCGCTGCGCAGCTGCGCCGTCGGGCCGCCCCGGCGCTGGACCGGGAGGGGGGAGTCGCGGCGGGGGCGACGGGGGCCCATGCCGTCCACGCCGCCGGAGGCCACGGGGCCGCCGGCCACGGTGATCTGGACGCCCTGGTCCGCCAGGGCCTGGAGCTCGGTGGCCGCGCGGTCGTCGTGCGGCGGGGGCTCGTCCGTGACCAGGCGGGTCATCACGTCCGTCGGCACCGTCTGGAACATCGTGTCCGTGCCGAGCTTGGTGTGGTCGGCCAGGACCACCACCTCCGCGGCCGCCTGCACTAGCGCCCGGTCCACGCTCGCGCTGAGCATGTTGGACGTGGAGAGGCCGCGCTCCGCCGTCAGACCGCTGCCCGACAGGAAGGCGCGGGAGACCCGGAGCCCCTGGAGGGACTGCTCGGCCCCGCTGCCGACGAGGGCGTAGTTGGACCCGCGCAGGGTGCCGCCCGTCATGACGACTTCGACCCGGTTGGCGTGGGCCAGCGCCTGGGCGACCAGGAGGGAGTTGGTGACGACGGTCAGGCCGGGCACGCGGGCGAGCCGGCGGGCCAGCTCCTGCGTCGTGGTGCCCGCGCCGACGACGACGGCCTCGCCCTCTTCGACGAGGCCGGCCGCGACATCGGCGATGGCGGTCTTCTCCGCCGTCGCGAGATGGGACTTTTGCGGAAAGCCGGACTCCCGCGTGAAACCGCCCGGCAAGACCGCACCGCCGTGTCGGCGGTCGAGGAGTCCTTCGGCCTCCAGTGCCCGCACGTCCCGCCGTACGGTCACTTCGGAGGTCTGGACGACGCGGGCGAGCTCCCGGAGCGAAACCGCTCCGTTGGCCCGCACCATTTCGAGGATCAATTGGCGACGTTCTGCAGCGAACACGAAACTGACAGTAACCCCAACGACCGTCTGGTTTCAGCTCTTTGCGCCGGAATACCGAAGTTGTCCATATGGCGGGGCGACTAGTGGTATACGCGGCCCGATGTCTGGGTGAACGTCCGGCCACGCTACGGCGTACCGCCCCAACACCCTTGGGGTGTGGGGCGGTTGGGGAAGGCTAGGCCTCCCCGCCGGCCTTCCGCGTGTGCAGCTGGCGCGCCACCTCGGCGATCGACCCCGACAGGGAGGGGTACACGGTGAACGCGTTTGCGATCTGCTCGACCGTCAGATTGTTGTCGACGGCGATCGAGATCGGGTGGATGAGCTCGCTCGCGCGCGGGGAGACGACCACGCCGCCCACCACGATGCCGGTGCCCGGGCGGCAGAACATCTTCACGAAGCCGTCCCGGATGCCCTGCATCTTCGCGCGCGGGTTGCGCAGCAGGGGAAGCTTCACGACCCGGGCGTCGATCTTGCCGGCGTCCACGTCCGCCTGCGTGTAGCCGACGGTGGCGATCTCCGGGTCGGTGAAGACGTTGGAGGACACCGTCTTCAGGTTCAGCGGGGCAACCGCGTCGCCGAGGAAGTGGTACATCGCGATGCGCCCCTGCATGGCGGCGACGGACGCGAGCGCGAAGACGCCCGTGACGTCACCTGCTGCGTACACGCCCGGCGCGGAGGTGCGGGAGACCTTGTCGGTCCAGATGTGCCCGGAGTCCTTCAGCCGGACCCCGGACTCCTCGAGGTTCATGTTCGCGGTGTTCGGGATCGCGCCGACCGCCATCAGGCAGTGCGTACCGGTCAGCACCCGCCCGTCGGACAGGGTGACCTCGACCCGGTCGCCCACCCGCTTGGCGGACTCGGCGCGCGAGCGCCCGACCACGTTCATGCCGCGGCGCCGGAAGACGTCCTCCAGCACGGCGGCGGCGTCGGGGTCCTCACCCGGCAGCACGCGGTCGCGGGAGGACACCAGGGTGACCCGGGAGCCGAGCGCCTGGTACGCGCCGGCGAACTCGGCGCCGGTCACACCGGAGCCGACCACGATGAGTTCCTCGGGGAGCTCGTCCAGGTCGTAGACCTGCGTCCAGTTCAGGATGCGCTCGCCGTCGGGCTGGGCGTCGGGGATCTCGCGCGGGGTGCCGCCGGTGGCGATGAGGACGGCGTCCGCCGTCAGGATCGTCTCCGTGCCGTCCGCAGCGGTGACGATGACGTCCCGGGTGCCGTCGATGCCCTGCGGGCCGCCCAGCTTGCCGCGGCCTCGCATGACCTTGGCGCCCGCGCGGGTGACGGAGGCGGTGATGTCGTGCGACTGGGCGAGCGCGAGGCGCTTGACGCGCCGGTTCACCTTGCCGAGGTCCACGCCCACGACGCGCGCGGCCTGCTCGATGTGCGGGGTGTCGTCCGCGACGATGATCCCCAGCTCCTCGTAGGAGGAGTCGAAGGTGGTCATCACCTCGGCGGTCGCGATCAGAGTCTTGGAAGGTACGCAGTCGGTCAGGACCGAGGCCCCGCCCAGACCGTCGCAGTCCACGACGGTCACCTCCGCGCCGAGCTGGGCCCCCACGAGGGCCGCCTCATACCCGCCGGGTCCGCCGCCGATGATCACGATCCGGGTCACGAAAAGTCCGCCTCACGTCTACCCGGCCGGCTGCCGCCCCGGCCGGTGTTCCGGGGGTTCTCCCCGGGGGATGCATTCCGTGCTCCATTGTCCCGCACGCTTCAAGGTGCTTCGCGCCCGGTCCCGCCGCGGGACTCCGTCCGGGGGTACGCCCGGCCGGGCACACCTCCAAGGCCGCCCCTCCCGTACTCTCGACCTCATGTCGCTCTACGCCGCGTACGCCGGCAACCTCGACCCGCGGCTGATGACGCGCCGCGCTCCCCATTCGCCGCTGCGCGGCACGGGCTGGATCAACGACTGGCGGCTGACCTTCGGCGGCGAGCAGATGGGCTGGGAGGGCTCCCTCGCCACGATCGTCGAGGCGCCCCGCCAGCAGGTCTTCGTCGCCCTCTACGACATCGCCCCGCTCGACGAGGACTCGATGGACCGCTGGGAGGGTGTCGGGCTCGACATCTACCGGCGCATGCGGATCCGGGTGCACACGCTGGACGGCGACGAGGCCGCCTGGTGCTACGTGCTCAACGGCTACGAGGGCGGTCTGCCCTCGGCGCGCTACCTGGGCGAGATCGCCGACGCGGCCGAGTCCGCGGGCGCCCCGCACGACTACGTGATGGAGCTGCGCAAGCGCCCCTGCTGAATTCCGCGCCGGGGCCGTACGGGCATGTCCTGCGGCCGATCACCGAAGGTCATCGCAGGTCGCGGTCGGTGGCGACGGACATTTGGTCGGAAACGACAAGACAACGATCCGAGCATGGTGAGCTGTGCCATCTACGCGCGTAGGCAATGAGCGGCTACGCTCGTCTGCGTGAACGCATCTGTTACCGATCCCACCGCCGCCGCCGACGCCGCAGCCGCCCGCCTGCGGGAGCTCACGGGCGCCGAGACCCACGATGTCGCCCTCGTCATGGGCTCCGGCTGGGCCCCCGCCGCCGAGGCCCTGGGCGCCCCCGAGGCCGAGTTCCTCGTCACCGAGCTGCCCGGCTTCCCCCCGGCCGCCGTCGAAGGACACGGCGGCAAGGTCCGCTCGTACAAGATCGGCGACAAGCGCGCGCTGGTCTTCCTGGGCCGCACCCACTACTACGAGGGCCGCGGCGTCGCCGCCGTCGCCCACGGTGTCCGCACCGCCGTCGCGGCGGGCTGCAAGACCGTCGTGCTGACCAACGGCTGCGGCGGACTGCGCGCGGGCATGCAGCCCGGCCAGCCGGTCCTGATCAGCGACCACATCAACATGACGGCCACCTCGCCGATCATCGGCGCGAACTTCGTGGACCTGACGAACCTGTACTCGCCCGCGCTGCGCGCGCTGTGCAAGGAGATCGACCCCTCCCTCGAGGAGGGCGTGTACGTCCAGTTCCCCGGCCCGCACTACGAGACCCCGGCCGAGATCAACATGATCCGCGTCATGGGCGCCGACCTGGTCGGCATGTCCACCGTGCTGGAGGCCATCGCCGCCCGTGAGGCCGGCGCCGAGGTGCTCGGCATCTCCCTGGTCACCAACCTGGCGGCGGGCATCTCCGGCGAGCCGCTGAACCACGAAGAGGTTCTCCAGGCCGGCCGCGACTCGGCCGCGCGCATGGGCAAGCTGCTGACCCAGGTCCTCGCCCGCATCTGAGGCTCCGGGACCGTACGAGAGGTAAGGCGGAAGTAGTGCAGGAACAGGACGACCTGATCACCCGGGCCCGCGCCTGGCTGGCGGAGGACCCCGACCCGGAGACGGCGGCCGAGCTCGACGCCCTCATCGGGGCGGGCGACACGGCGGAGCTCTCCGACCGGTTCTCCGGCACCCTCCAGTTCGGCACCGCCGGACTGCGCGGTGAGATCGGCGCGGGCCCGATGCGGATGAACCGCAGCGTGGTCATCCGGGCCGCGGCGGGCCTCGCGGCCTACCTGAAGGCCCAGGGCCACGCCGGCGGCCTGGTCGTCGTCGGCTACGACGCCCGCTACAAGTCGGCGGACTTCGCCCGCGACACGGCGGCCGTCATGACCGGCGCCGGGCTGCGCGCGGCCGTCCTGCCCCGCCCGCTGCCCACTCCCGTCCTCGCGTACGCCATAAGGCACCTGGGCGCCGTGGCCGGCGTCGAGGTGACCGCGAGCCACAACCCGCCCCGGGACAACGGCTACAAGGTCTACCTCGGCGACGGCTCGCAGATCGTCTCCCCGGCCGACACGGAGATCGCGGCGGAGATCGCCCGCATCGGCACGCTCGCCTCGGTCCCCCGCCCGGAATCCGGCTGGGAGGACCTCGGCGACGAGGTCCTGCAGGCCTACCTGGCCCGCACGGACGCCGTCCTGACGCCCGGCGGCCCGCGGGGCGTGCGGACCGTCTACACGGCCATGCACGGCGTCGGCAAGGACGTCGTGCTGGCGGCGTTCGCCCGGCACGGCTTCCCGGAGCCGGTCCTGGTCGCCGAGCAGGCCGAACCGGACCCGGCCTTCCCCACGGTGGCGTTCCCCAACCCGGAGGAGCCGGGCGCGATGGACCTGGCCTTCGCCAGGGCCGCCGAGGTCCAGCCGGACATCGTCATCGCGAACGACCCCGACGCGGACCGTTGCGCGGTGGCCGTCCCCACCGCGGACGGCTGGCGGATGCTGCGCGGCGACGAGGTCGGCGCGCTGCTCGCGGCGCACCTGGTCCACAAGGGCGCGACCGGCGTCTTCGCCGAGTCCATCGTCTCCTCCAGCCTGCTGGGCCGGATCGCGGAGGCGGCCGGCGTCGGCCACGAGGAGACCCTGACGGGCTTCAAGTGGATCGCCCGCGTCGAGGGCCTGCGCTACGGCTACGAGGAGGCGCTCGGCTACTGCGTGGACCCCGAGGGCGTCCGTGACAAGGACGGCGTGACCGCCGCCCTGCTGGTGGCCGAGCTGGCCTCGGAGCTCAAGGAGCAGGGCCGCACCCTGACCGACCTGCTGGACGACCTGGCGATGGCCCACGGGCTGCACGCCACCGACCAGCTCTCGGTCCGCGTCTCGGACCTGTCGGTGATCGCCTCCGCGATGGCGGCGCTGCGCGCGGAGCCCCCGGTCTCGCTGGCGGGCCTGCGGGTCGTCTCCGCGGAGGACCTGACCAAGGGCACGCAGTCGCTGCCGCCCACCGACGGCCTGCGCTACTACCTGGACGGCGCGTACAAGGCCCGGGTCATCTGCCGCCCGTCGGGCACGGAACCCAAGCTGAAGTGCTACCTGGAGGTCGTCGTCCCGGTGGCCGAGTCCTCCGACCTGGCGTCGGCCCGCGCGACCGGCCAGGAGATCCTGGACGCGATCAAGAAGGACCTCGCGGCGGCGATGGGCCTCTGACCCTTTCGTCGCCCCCCGCGCGACCCGGCCCGGCGGCTCTTTGCGGCCTCGCCCGCTGCGCCGGACTCCGTCCGGCCGGGTTCCCGCCCCGTCCGGCGGGGACCCGGCCACCCGCTTCCCCCGGCCCTCCGAGCCCCCGGCTCAGGGGGCCGTCGGCGTACCGGGGCCGCTCCGCTGCGCGGAGCCCTTCTCCCAGGCCGCCCCTGCACCGTTTCCCGGGCTGCGAGCCGGCCCCGCCGGCCTTTCGGGCGCCGGGGTGGGGGCCCCGCACCGGCGGCTCCGCCCGCGTACGGACTTCGGCGCCCCTGTTGGCGGGAGCCGGTCGGCGCTGCGCGCCCGCGCGCGTCCTCAGCGTTCAGGGGGACGGGGCTGCGGTCGGCCGGACGATCTCGCCCAGTGTCGGCACGGACTCCGGCCGCGAGCGGACCGCCTCCGTGCACTCCCACGCCCGCGGCGGATCGGCGTCCGGTCCGCCGAGGACCACCGGTCCCGGCCCGGCCGACACCGTCTCGCTGCCCGCCAGCGTGCACACGATCTGCGACAGCGCCACCGGCGGCAGGTCCTCCGGCTTGCGGCTGAGCCGCACCGTGCCGGCCGGGTCGCCCGGTTTCGGCGCGCCCGCCGTCAGCCCGGCCGGCACACCGGTCGAGAAGCCGGCGTCCCGCTCCTCCGCGCTCGGCGTCCGCTCCAGCGCCTCCAGCAGCGCCTGCGCGGCCTGCGCGACGGGATCCCGTACGGTGCCCTTCTCCGGCATCGGAACGGTCCGCTCCACGCCCACGAGCTGTGACCCGCAGACCAGTTCCACCGTGGCGGGGAAGCCCGGCTCCCCACTCTGCCCGCCGGGCTGCGCCGGGGTGTCGCACGAGACGCGCGACGGCGCCGCGCCCACGTCCACGGGCACGGTCGTCGCCCGGATCCCGCAGCCCGCGGTCGCGAGCAGCGCGATCCCGACGAGCGGTACCAGTACGGCCGGCACCGCCGGCAGGACCCTACGCATCCAGGTCACCAGTGATCGCCTTTCCCACGTCCACCGGCAGTCGCAGGGTGAACAGCGCCCCGCCGCCCGGCACGTTGGCCGCGGTGATGTCGCCGCCGTGGATGTGCGCGTTCTCCACGGCGATCGACAGTCCGAGCCCGCTGCCGTCCGACTTCGGCCGCGACGCGCTCGCCTTGTAGAAGCGGTCGAAGACGTGCGGCAGGACCTCCTCGGGGATGCCCGGCCCGTTGTCCTGGACCGCGATCACCAACCAGTCCCCCTCCACGGCCACCGACACCCGCACCGGCGAGCCGCCGTGCTTGAGCGCGTTGCCGATCAGGTTGGCCAGGATGACGTCGAGGCGGCGCGGGTCGAGCCGCACCACGATGTCGCGTCCGGCGTCGAGTTCGACCGCGTCGAGCCAGGCCCGGGCGTCGATGCAGGCCGTGACCTGGTCTGCGACGTTGACGTCGTCCAGCACCAGCTTGGCCGTACCCGCGTCGAAGCGGGTGACCTCCATCAGGTTCTCCACCAGGTCGTTCAGGCGCCGGGTCTCGCTGACGACCAGGGTCACCGCCGGTGCGATCATCGGATCGAGGTCGTCGACCTCCTCCTCCAGCACCTCGGCCACCGCGGTCAACGCGGTCAGCGGCGTGCGCAGTTCGTGCGACATGTCGGCGACGAAGCGGCGGCTCGACTCCTCTCGCGCGCTCATGTCGGCGACCTTCTTCTCCAGCGCCTCGGCCGTCTTGTTGAAGGTGCGCGACAGGTCGGCGAGTTCGTCGGTGCCGGACACGTCGAGGCGGTGGTCCAGTTCGCCCTCGCCCAGCCGCCGCGCCGCGTCGCCCAGCCGCTGTACGGGCTTGAGCACGGTGCGGGCCGCGGCCTGCGCGAGCAGCGCCGAGCCCAGCAGGGCGAGGATCGTCGCGATGGTCAGCGACCAGGCGAGCGCGTTCAGGTCGTCCCGTTCCTGCGCGAGCGACTTGTACATGTATCCGGTCGGCCCGCCGCCCACGATCCGCGTCCCGCCGACCAGGTACGGATTGCCGCGCGGCTTCGTGCGCTGCCAGTACACGTGGTATTCGGCGTCGTTCGCCGCGGTCGTCTTCTGCCGGTCGTTCACCGCGTTCTGCAGGGACTTCGGCACGTCGGTCAGCCGGAAGTTGTCGGGCCCGGCCGCCCCGTACATCTGGCGGTCGTCCTTGCCCTCCTGCACGAGCAGCACGCTGTAGCCGGGGCTGCTGCCCGCCATCAGCTCGGCGGTGCGCTGCAGCTCCTCGGGCGTCGGGTCGGCGGGCAGTGCGGCGGCACGGTTCTGCATCTCCTGCCGGAAGTCGCCGAGGGCGGCCTCCTGGACGCGGGTGAGCACGGCCTCGCGGTTGAGCCAGTAGGCGATGCCCGACGCGGACACGGCGGCCGTCAGGGCGACCAGTGCGAAGACGACGAGGAGCCGCAGCCGCAGGCTGGTCCAGCGCCGGCCCGCGAGCAACGACCGGATCACTGCGGGGAGTCCAGGCGGTAGCCGACGCCCCGGACCGTACGGATCAGGGTGGGCGAGGAGGGCACGTCCTCGACCTTGGCGCGCAGCCGCTGGACGCAGGCGTCGACGAGCCGCGAGTCGCCGAGGTAGTCGTGCTCCCAGACCAGGCGCAGCAGCTGCTGGCGGGAGAGCGCCTGTCCGGGCCGGCGGCTCAGTTCGAGGAGGAGTCGCAGCTCGGTCGGCGTGAGCTGGAGGTCCTCGCCGTTCTTCGTCACGGTCATGGCGGCCCGGTCGATGACGAGGGAGCCGAAGCTCGCCGAGTCGCTCGACTCACGTTCGCCGCGGCGCAGTACGGCGCGGATGCGGGCGTCGAGGACGCGCCCCTGGACGGGCTTGACCACGTAGTCGTCGGCTCCGGACTCCAGGCCTACGACCACGTCGATGTCGTCGCTGCGCGCGGTGAGCAGGATGATCGGCAGCTGGTCGGTGCGGCGGATCCGCCGGCACACCTCGAAACCGTCGATCCCGGGCAGCATCACGTCCAGCACGATCAGATCCGGCCGCTGCTCGCGCAGCAGTTTCAGGCCGTCCTCGCCCGTCGCCGCGGTGGCCACACGGTGGCCCTGGCGTGACAGGGAGAGTTCGAGGGCCGTGCGGATGGCGTCGTCGTCCTCGATCAGCAACAGGAAAGGCACGGGCTCATTCTGTCCCATAGGCAGTCGGGAGTTCGACCGTCAGGCGGACGAGATCCTGCGGGAGTCCGCCGGATCCTCCCGACGGCCGCTGTGACAGTGCTGTGACAGTCGACGGACACCCCGGTTAAGTCGGCCGGGCAGTCTTCTTCTCAACGCACAGCGATCCGAAGCAGAGACACTCCACGACGGGGGGCGCGAGATGAACACGCTGCACAGCACCACCACCAGCGCGGTTGTCACGCGGCTGCACGATGTGAACCGCCGGGCGGGTGTCCGTTCGGTGGCGGTCGCCCGGCCCCGGCCGGCCCACGTCGTAGCCATTGACGCAAACCAGTACCAGGCGGTTCCCGCCCAGCAGCAGACCCCGTCCTCGACGTCCGAGGCGGAGTTCACCGCGTACGTCCAGGAGCGGCGTGCCGCCCTGTACGCGACGGCCTTCCACCTCACCGGTGACCGTTACGAGGCCGAGGACCTGCTGCAGAGCGCGCTGTTCTCCACGTACCGCGCCTGGGACCGGATCAGCGACAAGGCCGCGGTCGGCGGCTACCTGCGCCGCACGATGACGAACCTGCACATCAGCGCGTGGCGTCGGCGCAAGCTGAACGAGTACCCGACGGAGGAACTGCCGGAGACGGCCTCCGACACGGACGCGATGCGCGGTACGGAGCTGCGCGCCGTGCTGTGGCAGGCGCTGACCCGCATCCCGGAGCCGCAGCGCACGATGCTCGTGCTGCGCTACTACGAGGGCCGTACGGACCCGGAGATCGCGGAGATCCTCGGCATCAGCGTCGGCACGGTGAAGTCGAGCATCTGGCGCTCGCTGCGGCGCCTGCGGGAGGACGAGGCGCTGAGCTTCGGCAGCGACGAGGCGGAGTCCTTCGAGGAGCTGGTCGCCTGACGGCGGACAGCTCACCACATGAACCACCCCGGCCACGGGGGACCGTCTTGCGGGGGTGAGGCGGCGGCCAACGGGGGAGAAGGCGCGGGATCGGTCGGCCGGGGGTCCGACCGGTCCCGCGCACCCGTTTCCGGGCCGGGAGGCGCCCTCCTACGCGGCGGCGGGGGTCGTGGAGCGGTGTCGGCCGGCTGCGGCGGCGAGCTGGCCGAGTGCCTCGTCGGGGCCGCAGGCGTGGGCGCCCAGTTCCACGTGGCGCGCCACGATGCCCCGCTCGGCGCGCATCAGGCGCCAGCCGCGCCGGAGCAGGAACAGCACGGACTTGCGGCCCTCGCGCAGGTCGCGGGCGAGCCGGCGGCGGAACGTCGTCGAGGGGCGGCCGCGCAGGCAGATGGCGTCCGCGAGGAGGCCGAGGTCCTGGCAGCGGGCGGCCACGTCCGCGGCGAAGATGCCCTCCGCGACGAACAGCGTGGTGCGGGCGATGTCGAGGGTGTCCCAGCCGGTGCGGGAGCTGGTGGCGATGTCGTACACCGGCACGTCCGTCCGTCCCGACGCGCACAGCTCGGCGATCGCGGCGACGGCGGTGTCGGCGTCCCACGAGAGCGGGGAGTCCCAGTCGATGTCGGAGCTGCCCTCCACCAGCGGAAGGGTGGGGTCGTCGGCTTCCTTGTAGAAGTCGTCGAGGCGCAGCACGGGCAGCCCGGAGCGGGCGGCCAGCGAGGATTTTCCGGAGCCCGACGGACCGGTCAGCAGGACGACTCGGGTCGGCGAAGGAGAGGAAGAGCTCACGGGACACCAGTCTGAACCATTCCCCCGGGTAGGGGATCCTCCCGGTGACCGGTTGGTGTCCAGGAACACACCTCCACTACGCTGCGTGCGCACGCGACCACGACCACAGGTGGGATCTCCATGGCACGTCACGCAGCCCCTTCGGCACCGAACCGGCTCCGCAGCGCGGGTCTGACCCTCTCGATGGCCGGCGCCGCGCTGGCGATGGCGGCGGGCGGTGCGCAGGCCGGTGAGCTGGACGTTCCGGCGGCCGTGGCAGGGGTCACGGATCCGATCGCGAACCTCAAGGTGAACCCGCTGGCCCACACCGGTGTGGATCCGCTGGACAACGGGGTCGCCACCAAGGTCGCGGACTTCCCGGCGGTGGGTACGACGGCGGTCACGGGAATCCTCACCCAGGGCCCGTCGGTGGGTGAACTCCCCGCAGCGGCGCTCTCGTCCCTCCTGGGCCCCCTGGCCCCCCGCTGACCGCGGGCGCGTGAGCCGCCGGCCGAGCGTCGGCGAAGGCGGGCGAGCGAGGACGTACGCCCGCCCGGAGCCCACAGGAGGCCACCGGAGGCCGACCGAACCGCGGAAGGAGGCCCCGGCAGCGCGGGGGACGCTGCCGGGGCCGGTCTCGTGGGGGCTAGTAGGACGAGCCGCCCGCGCCCAGCGACCCGGTGGGGTGCCAGACGGTCTTGGTCTCCAGGAACGCCGTCATGCGGGAGGTGCCCGGGTCGGCGCTCCAGTCGTCCACAGGCTGTGGACGAAGGACGCGCTTGAGGTTGTCGGCCGCCGCGATCTCCAGCTCCTTGGCGAGCGCCGCGTCGGCGCCGGCCAGGTCGATCGCGTTGACGTCCTGGTGGGACGCCAGGTGCGGGCCCATCTCGCCGGCCTTGCCGGACAGGATGTTGACCACGCCGCCGGGCAGGTCGGAGGTGGCGAGTACCTCGCCCAGCGACAGCGCGGGCAGCGGGGACTTCTCGGAGGCGATCACGACGACGGTGTTGCCCGTCGCGATGACCGGGGCGATCACGCAGACCAGGCCCAGGAACGAGGAGTCCTGGGGGGCGACGACGGTGACGACGCCGGTCGGCTCCGGGGTGGAGAGGTTGAAGAACGGGCCCGCGACCGGGTTGGCCCCGCCCACGATCTGGCCGATCTTGTCGGTCCAGCCGGCGTACCAGACCCAGCGGTCGATGGCCGCGTCGACGACGGCGGCGGCCTTCGACTTGGACAGGCCCTCGGCTTCGCCGACCTCGCGGACGAACTGCTCGCGGCGGCCCTCCAGCATCTCGGCGATGCGGTAGAGGATCTGGCCGCGGTTGTAGGCGGTCGCGCCCGCCCAGCCGCCGAAGGCCTTGCGCGCGGCGACGACGGCGTCACGCGCGTCCTTGCGGGACGACAGCGGGGCGTTGGCCAGCCACTTGCCCTTGGAGTCGCTCACCTCGTACACCCGGCCGCTCTCGGAGCGGGGGAACTTGCCCCCGACGTACAGCTTGTAGGTCTTGAAGACGTTCAGACGCACAGAGGACTCAGACATCGAGGTAGGCCTCCAGACCGTGGCGGCCGCCCTCGCGGCCGAAGCCCGACTCCTTGTAGCCGCCGAAGGGCGAGGTCGGGTCGAACTTGTTGAACGTGTTGGCCCACACGACGCCGGCGCGGAGCTGGTTCGCGACCGCGAGGATGCGCGAGCCCTTCTCCGTCCAGATGCCGGCGGACAGGCCGTACTGGCTGTTGTTGGCCTTGGCGACGGCCTCGTCGGGCGTACGGAAGGTCAGCACGGACAGCACCGGGCCGAAGATCTCGTCGCGCGCGACGGTGTGCGCCTGGGTGACGTTGCTGAAGAGGGTCGGGGCGAACCAGTAGCCGGCGGACGGCAGCTCGCACGCCGGGGACCAGCGCTCGGCACCCTCGGCCTCGCCGGTGTCCGCGAGCGCGGTGATCCGGGCGAGCTGCTCGGCGGAGTTGATCGCGCCGATGTCGGTGTTCTTGTCGAGCGGGTCGCCCAGGCGCAGCGTGGAGAGGCGGCGCTTGAGGGAGTCCAGCAGCTCGTCGTGGATCGACTCCTGGACCAGGAGGCGGGAGCCCGCGCAGCAGACCTGGCCCTGGTTGAAGAAGATGCCGTTGACGATGCCCTCGACGGCCTGGTCGATGGGGGCGTCGTCGAAGACGATGTTGGCGCCCTTGCCGCCCAGTTCCAGGGTGACCTTCTTGTCGGTGCCGGCGATCGAGCGGGCGATGGCCTTGCCGACCGCGGTCGAGCCGGTGAAGGCGACCTTGTTGACGTCCGGGTGCTCGACGAGAGCCGCGCCCGCGTCGCCGTATCCGGTGAGGATGTTGACGACGCCCTTGGGCAGGCCCGCCTGGCGGCAGATGTCCGCGAAGAAGAGCGCGGAGAGCGGGGTGGTCTCGGCGGGCTTCAGGACGACCGTGTTGCCGGTGGCGAGCGCCGGGGCGATCTTCCACGCGAGCATGAGCAGCGGGAAGTTCCACGGGATGACCTGGCCGGCGACGCCGAGCGGGCGCGGGTTCGCGCCGTAGCCAGCGTGGTCGAGCTTGTCGGCCCAGCCCGCGTAGTAGAAGAAGTGCGCAGCGACCAGCGGGAGGTCCGCGTCGCGGGTCTCCTTGATCGGCTTGCCGTTGTCCAGGGTCTCCAGGACGGCGAGCTCGCGGCTGCGCTCCTGGATGATCCGGGCGATGCGGAAGAGGTACTTGGCGCGCTCGGTGCCGGGCAGCGCGGACCACTTCTCGAAGGCCTTGCGGGCCGCCTTCACGGCGCGGTCCACGTCGGCGGCGCCTGCCTGGGCGACCTCGGAGAGGACCTCCTCGCTGCTGGGCGAGACGGTCTTGAAGACCTTGCCGTCGGCGGCGGCGGTGAACTCGCCGTCGATGAAGAGCCCGTAGGAGGGCGCGATGTCGACGACCGAGCGGGACTCGGGAGCCGGTGCGTACTCGAAGAGGGATGCCATGGTGATCAGTCCACCGTCACGTAGTCGGGACCGGAGTAACGGCCGGTGCTCAGCTTCTGGCGCTGCATCAGCAGGTCGTTGAGCAGGCTGGAGGCGCCGAAGCGGAACCAGGTGTTGCTCAGCCAGTCCTCGCCCACGGTCTCGTTGACCAGGACCAGGAACTTGATCGCGTCCTTGGTGGTGCGGATTCCGCCGGCCGGCTTCACGCCGATCTGGATTCCGGTCTGCGCCTTGAAGTCGCGGACGGCCTCGAGCATGAGCAGGGTGTTCGCGGGGGTGGCGTTGACGCCCACCTTGCCCGTCGACGTCTTGATGAAGTCGGCGCCCGCAAGCATGCCGATCCAGGAGGCGCGGCGGATGTTGTCGTAGGTCGACAGCTCTCCGGTCTCGAAGATGACCTTCAGGCGGGCGGCGCTGCCGTCGGGGCGGGCGCAGGCCTCCTTGACAGCCTTGATCAGCTCGTACGTCTCGAGGTAGCGGCCGGCGAGAAAGGCGCCACGGTCGATGACCATGTCGATCTCGTCGGCGCCTGCGGCGACGGCGTCACGGGTGTCCGCGAGCTTGACGGGGAGCGCGGCACGGCCCGCCGGGAAGGCGGTGGCCACGGAGGCGACCTTGACGTCGGCGCCGTTCAGCGCGGCCTTGGCGGTGGCCACCATGTCGGGGTAGACGCAGACGGCGGCCGTCATCGGGGTCGTGCGGTCGGTCGGATCGGGATGGACGGCCTTGGCGGAGAGCGCCCGGACCTTGCCCGGGGTGTCCGCGCCTTCCAGCGTCGTCAGGTCGATCATCGAGATGGCCAGGTCGATGGCGTACGCCTTGGCCGTCGTCTTGATCGAACGGGTGCCGAGGGAGGCCGCGCGGGCCTCCAGACCGACAGCGTCGACGCCGGGCAGCCCGTGGAGGAAGCGGCGCAGCGCACTGTCGGACGTCGTCACGTCAGCGAATGCGGTGAGGGTGGTGGGCATGGTCACCAGATGAGCATATCTACGCGCGTAGCGACCTGTCACCCCCCTCCCCCGATTCCGGGCGATCCGCTGCGGAATCGACACCTCCGCCTCCTGTTACCCGGCCATGACACGAAGGCGATCGCCCACGCGCACAAGATCCATAGATTCCTCCCAGCAGCCCGCCAGACCTCACCGGACGAAAACCCGACAGGGAAGGACGCGGCATGCGGCTCTCCTCCACTCCCCGGACAACGCTTCAAGGAGTCGTTATGCGTACCGCCCTCCGTGCCTGCCTCGCCGCCGCCGTCCTCACCGGCGCGCTCCTCGCCCCCGCCGCTGGCGCCGCGCAGGCCGCGACGACCGGACGGCAGGCTGCCGCGGTCACCTCGCAGACCGCCGCCGACCGGTTCTCGGGCACCCCGGCCTACATCGGCGAGGGCCTCGTCGCGGTGCTGCGCCACGAGGCGGAGGGCCCGGAGGCCTGGATCCGCGCCGTCGGACCGGACTGGAAGCCCGGTGACAACCACATGTTCCGGGTGCTGACCGTGCTCGACCGCGCGAACACCGGCGACACCGTGAACGGCCTGGACCTGGAGATCACCGAGGTGAACTCGGCCGCCCCCGCCCTCACCGTCACGAAGGCCGGCGTCACCGAGTCCTTCCCGCTGCCGCTGTCCCAGGCGGGCCGCACCCACGGCGCCCGGTGCGTCTCCGCCACGAAGCGGCTCGGCCTGCACGGGACGCTGGTCGCCGACCTGACGACGACTCCCGACGGGCCGCAGGTGCAGCTGGTGGACGGGATCACCAAGGAGCCCCGCGAGAAGCTGACCCGCACCCGCCCCGCACCGGCGAAGGGCGACCCGACCGCCGCCCGCATCGTGAACCCGGACTCGGCCCTGCCGTCCTTCGCGTACGAGACCCCCCGCGGGGAGAACCCCCTCGGGTCCGCGCTCTTCCCGGAGCTGCCCGCGGGCTGCGGGTTCACCTACCCCGTCGAGGAGGCGGCCCCCGCCCCGGAGCCGGAGGCAGCGCCGTCCACCGCGCCGTCCGCGAAGCCGTCGTCCGCGCCCTCCACCGCCCCGGCTGCCCCGAAGGCGCAGGCCGCCGGCCAGACCGCCGGCGTACGCCGGGACGGGGTGGCCGCCGGGGCCGAGCACGCGGCCGAGGACACCGACAACTCCACGACCGCCTACGCCGGCGCGGGCCTCGCCGCCGTCGTCGCAGGCCTCGGCGCCGCCTCCCTCGCCCGCCACCGCGGCTGCACCCAGCGCTGACCCGGCCCCTCCGCCGGCGGGCCACCGACACGGTGGCCCGCCGGACCCGTTCCCGGCGCGCCCCATGGCCCACCGCGTGCCTCCGCCGGTGCTCGCCGCGGTCCTCCTCCGCACCGCCCTGGCAGGCTGCGGCTCGGCCGGCTCCGACGCGCCGCCTCCCGCGGCCGCCGCCCCGCCCGCGGCCCGGCCTGCTCAGGGACGTCTCGCGCGTGCCGCACCGGCGAGGAGATCACGGTCTCCCGGGCCGACGGGACCAGCGCTGTCCTCCGCGTCCGCGAGCCGGAGCAGGTCGGCAAGGACCGGTTCCCGACCGCCAAGGTGTACGGCGCCACCATTCGCCCCCAGCTGTGGGCCATCCCCTGCGGCGGGGAGATCACAGACGGCCGCCGGTCCGGCGACGTCCTCTTGTACGCCGATCTCGCCGGCCGATACGCCCGGGCGGCGCGGTGGGGCAGAATCGACCCCATGAGCAGCCAGCAGCCGACCGATGAACCGGTCTACGACGACCGGGTCTACCGCTCCTCCATGGGCGTCGTCTCGGGGGTGCTGCTGCTCGCGCTGACGGCATGGCTCTGCGGGGACGCCGTGGTGCGCGGCTCGGGGAACACCCCGTGGATCGCGCTGGCGGCGGCGCTGTGCGCCGTACCGCTGATCGTGGCGTTCACGATCCGCCCGGCCGTCTTCGCCAATGACGACCGGATGCGCGTACGCAACCCCTTCCGGATCATCGAGCTGCCCTGGGCCGCCGTGGACGCCGTGCGCTCCGGCTACTCGGCGGAGGTGCTGGCCGAGGGGTCGAAGTACCAGCTGTGGTCCGTGCCCGTCTCGCTGCGCGAGCGGAAGAAGGCCAACCGCCAGCGCCTGCGCTACGAAGGGCTCCGCGACCGGGAGGGCCGCTCCCCGGGCGAGAAGGTCCGGGTCCCGGCCGAGCCGATGCGGGCCAGCGCGGACCGGATCGTCGACGAGCTCCAGAGGCTGGCCGAGCGCGGGGCAGAGCGGCCCGGCGCCCAGGGCAGCGTGCGGGTGCACTGGTCGTACGAGATCATCGCGCCCGCCGTGGCCGGCGCGCTGCTGCTGATCGTCCTGGTCGCCACCCGCTGACCGGCCGGCGGTCGGCGCCCGACAGGGAGCGTGCCCACCGCCACACGCCCGGGGCGGAACCAGGGCTACCAGGTGATGCGTCCTCGCAGGTGTGCAGCGTATTGAGGCCGACGGCGCTCCCGCCGGCGCCCCCGCGATCCCCCTCCGTCTCCGACTCCTGGCCGGGGTCCTCCTCGCCGCCCATCTCCTGGTCGTCGGCTGGCTGACCCTGCGCCCCCTCGACGTTCCCTGGGCCGCCGCGGGCAATCTGACCCCGCTGGAGGGGATCAGGGCGGACCTCGCGCTCGGGCCGCTGGAGGCCGCCCGGCGGATCGGCGAGGGAGTCGCGCTGCTGGCCCCGCTCGGAGTGCTGGTACCGCTCGTCAGCGGTCGGCTCTGGCTTTCGAGGCTGGCCGAGTGGTCCTCCCTGGTGCGGACCACCGCGGCGGGCGCGCTGGTCTCGCTCAGCG
Source organism: Streptomyces sp. NPDC046349 (assembly GCF_055587885.1). Taxonomy (NCBI): domain Bacteria; kingdom Bacillati; phylum Actinomycetota; class Actinomycetes; order Kitasatosporales; family Streptomycetaceae; genus Streptomyces; species Streptomyces sp. NPDC046349. The sequence goes on along the minus strand of NZ_JBVJFK010000008.1, from coordinate 377,050 downwards.
TCGAGATGCTCCAGAGCGGGGTGCCGGGCCGGGTCGTCGACGTGGACTCGGTGCTGCTCAACACCCTCGGCGTGCTGCTGGCGCACGCGGCCGTCGTACCGGCGCTGCGGGCGCGGCTGCGCCGCTCACATGCCGTTTATCAGGGGGACACCCCGAAGATTTCCAGGGTTGGGCTCGGCCCCTGGACCGACGTTCTGTCGGCGGTCCAGCGGGAGTATTGAGGCATCGCAAGAAAGCGATCCCGACGAAGGAGAACCCCATGAGCGCCCTGGTCCGCCCTCGTGACGGCCGTTGGATCGGCGGAGTCTGCGCCGGACTCGCACGGCGTTTCGGAATTTCCACGAACGCGATGCGCGCCATTTTCGCCGTCTCGTGCCTGCTGCCCGGCCCGCAGTTCCTGATCTACATCGCGCTGTGGGTGCTGCTGCCGAACGAGAAGTCCACCTCGGCCGCCTGGTAGCGGCCGCTCAACCGGCCTTCCGGACCTTCTCCAACTGCTTGTCGGTCACTTCCTGCGGCACCAGGACGTTCTGCCGGCCCTCCGCCACGTTGAGGGCCATCAGCCGCACGACGGTGTCGCCCTCGCGTACGACGACGAGGTGCACCTGCGCCGAGACGCCCTGACCCGCCGCGGTCGTGGTCCAGCTGACGCTCTCGTCGCCGCTCGTGCGGTACTCGGCGGTGCGGACCTCTCGGTAGCTGCCGGTCTGCTTGTCGACCGTGGCGGAGAAACCCGAACCGCAGGCGGCGACGGCGGCCTTGAGCCGTGCGATCAGCGCCTTCGCGTCGCTCTCGGAGTAGGAGCTGACGGAGGCGGAGACCGCGAGTCCCATCTGCTTCTGGGATCCGATGCCCCGGTTGACGGTCTCGCGTGCGGCGGGGTCCGGCTTGTCTCCCATGATGTCGGCGAGCGGCTGGCAGGCCTTCTTGTCGGCCTGTGGCTGACCGTCCGGGGCGCCCGGGTTCTTCCCCTGGGCGGAGACCTGGTAGCCGGGCAGGTCGCCCTGGGCGAGCGCGGACCGCTCCAGCGCGGTGCCGCCGGTCTTCGGAAGGGCCGATCCGGCCGGGTCCGGGGACGCCGCGGAGGCGCCGGGCGCGCCGCCGGCGCCGACCTCGGACCCCTTGGGGTCGGGGGACCTGCCCGTCGCGGGGGCGTCCGTACTGCTGCACCCCACCGCGGCGACGAGCAGGGCGGGGACCAGTGCGACCAGCGTCGCTCGTGCCTTCATGCGCATGACCGAGAACCTCATACCCAGTGCGTCGGCGGGCAGTTGGTGGTGATCGTGGCACACCGCACGGCGGCGCACACACCTCGTCGAAGGGGCGTGCGACCGCCGCGCGTGCGTTCGTCCGTCTCGCGTGGGCGTCAGCCGTTGAGGGCGCCGGTGACCGGGCCCAGCAGGCCGGTGACCGCGGCGGTGGGGTCGCTCGGCTGTCCCTCTTCGGCCTTCATCTGCTGCTGGCTGGTGACGCCCTCGAGCGCGCCGGTGGCGGTGCCGAGCGCGTCGGTGATGCCGATGGCGGGAACGGCGGCGGAGGCGGTACCGGCGGCGACGGCGGCGAGGGCGGCACCGACGGCGGCGGCACCGAGGAACTTGGCAGCTGACTGCTTCATGAAAGATATTCCTTGCGACGGGGAATTGAGCGGCTCCGCAAACTAGTCACTCCCAACCCCCGCCCGCAAACATCCGCTCATATGAGAAAGCGCCCGGAAATTGCCTCTCCCGGGCGCTTTCAGTACGTCACGCCATGGCCTAGGCCGAGACAGAACCGCTGATGGAGGCGGTCTGACGGAACAGCCACTCCGACTTCAGCTCCGCATAGCCCGGCTTGATGACCTCGTTGATCATGGCCAGTCGTTCATCGAAAGGAATGAACGCGGACTTCATTGCATTGACGGTGAACCACTGCATGTCGTCGAGGGTGTAGCCGAAGGTGTCCACGAGGTGCTCGAACTCGCGGCTCATGCTGGTGCCGCTCATCAGGCGGTTGTCGGTGTTGACCGTGAGCCTGAAGTGCAGCTTGCGCAGCAGGCCGATCGGGTGCTCGGCGTACGAGGCGGCCGCGGCCGTCTGCAGGTTCGAGGTCGGGCACATCTCCAGGGGGATGCGCTTGTCCCGGACGTAGCTGGCCAGGCGGCCCAGCTTGACCGAGCCGTCCTCGGCGACCTCGATGTCGTCGATGATCTTCACGCCGTGACCGAGGCGGTCGGCGCCGCACCACTGCAGGGCCTGCCAGATCGACGGCAGGCCGAAGGCCTCGCCCGCGTGGATCGTGAAGTGGTTGTTCTCGCGCTTGAGGTACTCGAAGGCGTCGAGGTGGCGGGTGGGAGGGAACCCTGCCTCGGCGCCGGCGATGTCGAAGCCGACCACGCCGTTGTCGCGGTAGCGGTTGGCCAGCTCGGCGATCTCCAGCGCGCGGGCCGCGTGACGCATCGCGGTCAGCAGGGCGCCGACGCGGATGCGGTGGCCGTTGGCCTTGGCGCGGCGCTCGCCCTCGCGGAAGCCGTCGTTCACGGCCTCGACCACCTCTTCGAGGGTGAGGCCGGCTTCCAGGTGCTGCTCGGGGGCGTAGCGGATCTCGGCGTACACGACGCCGTCCTCGGCCAGGTCCTCGGCGCACTCGGCGGCGACGCGGAAGAGGGCCGCCTTCGTCTGCATGACCGCGCAGGTGTGCGCGAAGGTCTCCAGGTATCGCGGCAGGGAGCCGGAGTCGGCGGCCTCGCGGAACCAGATGCCGAGCTTGTCGGCGTCGGTCTCGGGGAGATTCTCGTAGCCGACCTCGCGGGCCAGCTCGATGATGGTCCCGGGACGAAGTCCACCGTCGAGGTGATCGTGCAGGAGCACCTTCGGGGAACGACGGATCTGGTCCGGGGTCGGCAGGTTGGGGGTCTCGCTCGTCATCTGCGCACTCTACTCCTACGCGCGTAGAGTGTCGTGTCCCGTGCGGGCGTCGATATGTAACAGAGACCGCGCGGACGGATGGCGTACACCCGGGGGTCTGAGACTGTTCCGCCATGGCACAGCATGCGCCGCCGGCGCGCGGGGCCCGCCTGGGGCGGGCGGCCGGCGCGAGAACCGGCTCGGGTCCGACGGAAAGCCCGGTCAACGGGGTGGTGCTCCTGCTTCCAGGGGCGTCCAGATTCTCCCCCGGCCCCATGCGTCCGCTCGCGCGGGCCCTGGCCCGGGCGGGCGGTACGGACGGCCTGGTGGCGCACACGGTCATCCACGGCGGGGGGTCCGCCCGGGAGGAGCAGGCGCGGTGGGCGGCGGACGAGGTGGTGCGGCGGTACGGGGACGTTCCGGTGTGCCTGGCCGGCTACGACGCCGGCGCCCTGGCCGCGCTGCGGGCGGCGGGGCACGGGGCCGTCAACTCGGTTCTGGCACTGGCCCCCTGCCTGGGGGAGGCGACTCCCGCCGACTCCCCTGAACCGGTGAAACAGCTGTCGGGCCGGCAGGTGCTGATCGTGCACGGCACCAACGACGCGCGCAGCGACCCGGAAGTCTCCTTCAGGCTGGCGGAGCGGGCCAAGAAGGCGAACCGTGCGACGTGCCGGTTCGAGGTGCACTCGGACGGACACGCGCTGCGCGAGCACCAGGCGGAAGTGGTGGCGCTGGGCGTGGACTTCGTCCTGGGCGCGGTCTTCTCGGGCCGGTACTCGCGTCCCGTCACGGACGCCCTGGCCGCGCCGCCGCCGCTGGGCCTGCGGATGCCGCTGGCCTCCGGCTTCGGGAGATCGCTGCGGGGGTGAGGGTCCGGCCGGGACTCCGACCGGGAGCGGGCTCGCGGCGTACCGTGAGAAGTGGACTCGGGGTGCCCGCTCCTCTCCCGGAGGCGATTGGCCATGGCCGCAATCGACTGCAGGAACTTCGACGCACCGGACGAGACCAGGCCGTTCGTCGGCGGCATGGGCAGGCTGGACCTGGTGGACACGGGGGACGGAGCCGTCGGGCGGGCCGTCTTCCTGCCGGGCTGGAAGTGGTCGGAGCACGTCAAGCCGCTGGCCGGGACGGAGAGCTGCCGGGCCGACCACACCGGGTACGTCGTCAGCGGCCGGATGAAGATCGTGATGGAGAGCGGGGAGAGCGCCGAGTTCGGCCCCGGTGACTACATGCGGGTGCACCCCGGGCACGACGCCTGGGTGGTGGGCGACGAGCCCTGCGTGACGCTGGACTGGACCGGCTTCGCCGACTACGCGAAGCCCTCCGGCTGACGGCTCCCGGCCGGGAACTCGTTGCGCGCCGGTCCGCCCGTACCCGCCGTTCCGCCCCCTCTCGGTCGGATGGCACGGATGGACCGGCGCGACCGCGCTCCCCCTTCACGCCGTGCGACCACTGTGCCTCCTCGGCATATGCCGAATGGGTCCTATCAGGCGTCGTCTTGCCGCCTTGCGGGAACACGAGGGGTTTACGAACAGGTGCAGATCGGGACGAATACGCACATGCCAGCCGAGGGAACCGGAGCGTCGGGAGCGGCGGCCGGGGCAGCCGGTGCGTCCGGGGAGCTGACCCCAGCCGCCCGGCGCCTGTACGCGTACGCCGTCGAGCGGCACGCCTTCGACGCGGACGAGGCCGCGCGGGCCCTCGGCGTGCGCGCGGCCGCCGCGATCACGGAGCTGGCCGCCGCGCACCTGCTCCAGCGGGCGCCGGGTGGCGGGCCGCAACGGTGGAGCGCCGTGGCGCCGCGTGCGGCCGCGGCCCGGGCCCTGGCCCCGCTGGCCCTGCTCGTACGGGAGACCCACGACGAGATGGACCGGCTGCGGGGGCGGCTGGAGGCGCTCGTGCCCGCGTACGAGGCGGGGACCGCGCAGCGGGACCTGAGCGGGGCGGGGCACCTGGAGCTGGTGACGGACCTCGGCGCCGTACGGGGGCTGATCGCCGAGCTGGCGGCGGCGTGCGAGCACGAGCTGCTGACCTCGCAGCCGGGGGGCGGCCGCCCGCCGGAGACCCTGGAGGAGTCGATCGGGCGGGACGAATCGCTGCTGGCGCGCGGGGTCCGGATGCGGACGATCTACCAGCACACGGCCCGGTACTCGCGGCCCACGGCCGCGTACGTGGAGCGGGTGACGGCGCTCGGCGCGCAGGTGCGGACGCTGGGCGACGGGCTGATGCGCATGCTCGTCTTCGACGGGCGGACGGGGCTGATGGCGGTCCCGGACCGCAGCGGGGCGGCGCTGGTGGTGCGGGAGCCGAGCGTCGTGCACTTCATGACGTCGGCCTTCGAGCGGTCGTGGCTGGGTGCGGAGCCCTTCCCCACGTCGGTGAGTCCGGAGGCGGCCCGGTCGATCTCGGACGAGCTGCGGCAGACGATCGTGCGGCTGCTGTCGGAGGGGCTGGAGGACAAGGTGATCGCACGCCGCCTCGGCATGTCCGAGCGGACGTGCCAGCGCCACATCGCGGAGATCATGCGGGTGGTGGGCGCCAAGTCCCGCTTCCAGGCAGGCTACTTGCTCGGCGCGCCCGCCACGCGGGCGCCGGCCCCGGCGGATCCGCAGGACGGCTCCTGAGGGCTGTCCCGTGATCCCCGTGGAGCGGCGCGCGGCGGCGGACACGGTGCGTCGCACGGCGGAGGAGCACCCCGTACCGGGCGTATCCGGGCGTTGCGACGACCCGGCGAGGTGCCGTGGCTGTCGTCGTGCGTCCTCCGGGGCTCAGGGGACAGCCCTTGACCTCAGAACCTGTCGCGGTACGCGCGCAGCGCGGGCCTGCGCGCGGCGGGCAGCCTGGCCAGGGTGTGCCAGAAGGCGTAGGGGTGGGGGACGAAGGGCCGCCAGGGGTCGAGCGGCAGTGGATAGTCGTCCCGCAGGACCCCTTCGGGCACCCTGCCGGTCGCAGGCATGGGCGAGGTCTCACCGGGGGCGGCGAGGTGCGCCCAGACCCAGATGTCCAGCGGGACGACGGGCTCCCCGCCGTGCGGCGGCCGCCACGGCTCCCCCGTGAACGGATGCCGCGGGACGAGGAGGATGTCGGGGCCGGGCCGGGGTTCGGGCATCCCCGGCCCGGCCAGGCCGAGGGTCAGGGCGGGGAGCCCGGCGGGCAGGTAGCGGGCGACGGCGTCGCCCAGCAGGTCGGCCAAGGGGCGGGGCAGCGCCACCGGGCGGGCCTCGCAGGTGGCCACCAGGTGCGCGAGGGCCACGGGGACCGCGGCCTCCCAGCGACGGTTCCAGGACCCGTCGAGCTCGACGGGTGCGACGGCGTACGTCGCCGGATCGAGGTCGTCCCAGCCGGGCGGCGGACCGGCCGGGGGACCGCAGGGGACGCGCCGCACGACCTCGGGCTCCAGCCACACCGCCTGCCACAGCCCGCAGTCGTCCACACGGGTCGCGACCGCGCTCCCGCAGGCCGTGCAGGCGAGGTTGGGGCCGTCCCGGCCGTCCACGCCCCTGCAGTAGCCCTCGCACTTCCCGGGGATGAACGCCATGCCCCGGGAGTCGCCGGGTGCGATGACGATCCTGTCCCGCGCCCCGAACGAAACGGAGTACACCGGTGCGTGGATCCCCTGCTCGGCGGCAAGTTCCTCTCCCACCTCCTCCCACAACCGCCAGGGCGGTCCGGTCGGCAGGGGTTCGACGGCGTACGTCGCCGGCTCCATCAGCGGGGGGTGCAGTTGCTCCCACGCCCGGTGGTGGGTGTGGTCGGGGAGGGCGGCCCGGGCCACCGGCGCCGTCAGCTCCGCACCGCACCCGGCGCATGCGAACACGTCCAAACAGCATCTCCCTCGGACCCGGCGACCTGGGCGAATTCTGCTCCCCGGGGCCGCGGACGGCCATCACTTTTCGGGCTGGTGGCCCTCCTGCGCCACGGGCGGTTCCAGTTCCGGGATGAGGCGTCCGCGGCGGGAGAGGAGGAAGCGCTTGAACTCGGCGACCGGCGGGGTGTCGGGGTGGCCGTCGAGCCAGGCGACGCCGATCTCGCGGACGGCGCGCGGGGCGGTGACGTTCAGCTCGACCACCCCGGGGCGGGCCACCGCGGGGGGCGGCAGCAGGGCCACGCCGAGGCCGGCGGCAACCAGCCCGCGCAGGGTCTCCGCCTCCTCGCCCTCGAAGGCGACGCGCGGGGTGAACCCGGCTTCCGCGCACAGGTCGTCGGTGATGCGGCGCAGGCCGTAGCCGGCCTCCAGGGTGACGAAGGTTTCCTCCGCGGCCTCGGCGAGGCGGATGCGCTTGCGGCCCGCGAGGCGGTGGTCGTCGGGGACGACCAGGCGCAGCCGCTGTTCGTCGAGGCGGCGGGCGACGAGGTCGGGGGCGTCCGGGAGCGGCGAGGTGAGGCAGAGGTCGAGTTCGCCGGCGCGCAGCTTCTCCAGCATGGCCTCGCCGTAGTTCTGGACCAGGGAGAAACGCACGCGCGGGTGGTCGGCGCGGAAGGCGCGGATGAGGCCGGGCACGGTCTCGGGGCCCAGGGTGTGCAGGAAGCCGAAGGCGACCTTGCCGTAGGCCGCGTCGGCGTCCTGCTGGACGGACTCGGCGGCGTGGGCGATGCCGTCGAGGGCCTGTTCGGCGGAGGCGAGGAAGGTGCGGCCCGCCGTGGTGAGGGCGACGGTGCGGCCCTTGCGGGCGAACAGGCCGACGCCCAGGTCCTGTTCGAGGCGGACCATGGCCCGGGACAGGGTGGACTGCGGCACGCCCAGCTCCTGGGCGGCACGGGTGACGTGCTCGTGTCGGGCGACCGCGACGAAATACGCCAGCCGGGGCGCCAGCGAAGTTGTCACTGCCATGTCTTCTACGTAACGGTTCGTCGACATCCACACTCCTGACCTGTGCTGATGCAGCAGTGCATCGATTATCGCGATTCTGTGCATTGGACGCATGAAAAGCGGGAGCCTACCGTCGAAGGCATGCCTCCCGTTCATACCGGGGCACCCGTCATCCCGGGTGCCTCCACCGCGTCGTCCCCCGCACCGGAACCCCACACCCCCGGCCGCCCCGGCTACCGCCGGATGAGCCTGGCGCTCTTCGCCGCCGGACTGGCGACCTTCGCCCTCCTCTACTCCACCCAGGCCCTGCTGCCCGCGATCTCCGACGACCTCGGGGTGACGGCGGGTCGGGCCAGCTGGACGGTGTCCGCAGCCACCGGCGCCCTCGCGCTGTTCGTCCTGCCGCTCAGCGCGCTCTCCGAGCGGTTCGGCCGCACCCGGATGATGACGTGGTCGATGGCGATCGCCGTCGGCGTCGCGCTCTTCATCCCCTTCGCGCCCGACCTGCAGTGGCTCGTCGTGCTGCGCGCCGTGCAGGGTGCGGCGATCGCCGGTATTCCGGCCTCCGCGATGGCGTACCTGGCGGAGGAGGTGCAGCCGCGGGCGCTGGTGGGTGCGATCGGCCTGTTCGTGGCGGGCAACTCCATCGGCGGCATGAGCGGCCGCCTCGTCACGGGCTGGGCGGCGCAGCTGGGAGGCTGGCGGGCGGGTCTGGCCGCCGTGGCCGTGCTGGCGCTGGCCTGCGCGGTGGCCTTCCTGGTGATGCTGCCGCGGGCGCGGTTCTTCCGCCCGGCGTCGCTGAACCCGCGCGCGGTGGGCCGTACCGTCGCCGGTCATCTGCGCGATCCGCTGCTGCTGCGGCTGTACGGGATCGGCGCGCTGTTCATGACGGTGTTCGGCGCGGTCTACACGGTGATCGGCTACCGCCTGGTGGACGAGCCGTTCTCGCTCGGCCAGGGTGTGATCGGGTCGATCTTCCTGATCTACCTGGTCGGTACGGTCTCCTCGGCCGCCGCAGGCAAGCTGGTTGCCCGCACGGGGCGGCGCGGCGCGCTCTACCTGGCCGTGACCACCACGGCGCTGGGGCTGCTGCTGTCGCTGTCGGACTCCCTGGCGACGGTGGTGCTGGGTCTGGTCCTGATCACGGCGGGCTTCTTCGCCGGGCACGCGGTGGCCTCGGCCGCGGTGAGCCGGACCGCGAGGACGGGCCGCGCCCAGGCTTCCGCCCTCTACCAGTCGGCGTACTACCTCGGTTCCAGCGCGGGCGGCACCCTCGGCGCCCTCGCCTACCACGAGGCCGGCTGGGCGGCCACGGTCGCCATCGCGCTGCTCGCGGTGCTCGGCGTCGTCTCGATCACCCTGTACGGGACGCACGCGGCCCGCGCTCAGCGGCGCATACCGGCTTCCGCGGCGGGCGCGCGCTGACGGGAATTCGCTTCCACCAAAGGCAACCCCTGCTCGTTTTCCGGGCATTGAACACGGAGAACGAAGTGCGGTGAGCAGGGGAGGACCGGATGGGGACGCGGAAGGCGCGCGGGCGGGCGGGACGGCGGGCGGCGGTGTGGGGCGGGGCGGCGGCGCTGGCACTGCCGTTGGCGGTGGTCGCGGGAGGCGGAACGGCAGAGGCCGCCTCGTGCAACCTGTCCACCGGCCCGTACCAGCGCCAGGTGGAGACGTTCCTGGGGCGGCCCGTGGACGGCAGGCAGTCGGTGGCCGACTGCACCGCCGCCAGCAGGTTCCAGGCCGAGCACGGGATCAGGCCGGCCCAGGGCTACGCGGGGCCGCTGACCTGGCAGGCGATGAACACGATGCTGGCCCAGCGGGCGGCGGGCAGCACCCCGAACAGGGCGGGTGACTGCCCGGTGAACCGGGGGCGGATCGCCTGCGTGGACCTGACGCGGCAGCTCAGCTGGATCCAGGACGGCTCCGCCCTGAAGTACGGTCCTGTGCCGGTCCGCACCGGCAAGGACGGCACGGAGACGCGGACCGGCCTGAAGAAGATCTACCACCGCAGCATCGACCACTGGTCGACGCTCTACGACGTCTCCATGCCGTACTCCCAGTTCTTCGACGGCGGCATCGCCTTCCACTCGACCGCAAGGAGCATGTGGAGCCCTCCCGGTTCGGGGGGGTGCGTGAACATGCGGGCCGCAGACGCCAAGGCGTACTGGAACCTGCTCGGCAAGGGTGAGGACGTCTACGTGTACGGCCGCAAGCCCGGCACGTAGCCTCAGGCCGGCGCGGCGGCGGCAGCCGGGGCCGGCGCCCCGGCCAGGGCGTCCAACCTGCGCAGACTGGCGCGGCGCTGGGCGAGGGACAGGCCGGCCACCGCCGCGCCGAGGGCGACCCAGCCGGCCGGGCCGGCGGCCATGACCGCGCCGGTGAGCAGCATCGGCCCCGCGGACTTCTGCACGGACTGCGCCATGCCGGCCACCCCGAGGTACGAGGCGCGCGCCTCCCGCGGCGCGAGGGAGACGGCGAGCTCCCACGAGCTCACCGAGCGCATCAGCTCCGCCGCGGTGGCCAGCACCGCCGCGGCGAGCAGGGCGGCCGAGGCGGCCCAGGCCCCGCCGCCGGTCGCGGCGGCCAGGAGGGCGCAGCACAGGAGCATGGCCAGCCCGTACAGGGTGACGGCTCCCGCCGCCTGCCGCGGGTTCCGGACCCTGGCCGAGACGCGCAGCTGGAGGACGACGACGAGCACGGTGTTGATGACCAGGAAGGCCGGGACCAGTTCGTGCGGCGCGGTGGTGTGGGTCACCAGCCACAGGGGGATGCCGATGCCCAGGATCGAGTCGTCGAGGTTCATCGGGATGTCCAGCAGGACGAAGCGGAGGTATCCGCGGTCGCGCCACGGGCTCGATCCCCCGGCCGCGACGGCGGCCGAGGCGGCTTGAGGGGCGGTGTCGGCGGCGGGTGCGGGCGCGGGTGCGGGTGCCGTCACGAACCCGCGGCCGCGCGGTTCCCGGGTACGCCACACCAGGGCGGCGGCCACGAGGAACGAGAGCGCGTCGGCCAGGATGAGCACGTGGTAGGCGTCGCGGGTGCCGACGGCGAGGCCGATGGCGGCGAGGCCGGCGCCGAGCGCGTAGCCGGCGTTCGCCGAACTGCGCGACAGCGCCTGGTAGGTGGCGCGTCGATCGCCCGCGACCCGGGTGGCGAAGAGCATCTCCAGGGTCTTGGCCGCGCGGTCGCCGAGGTGGGTGGCGGCCACGACGGGCAGCAGCAGCGCGAAGTCGGTGACGACGAGCAGCAGGCAGAGGGTGAGCAGGCGCAGCAGGTGGGCGCTGATCAGCAGGGAGCGCACCGGGAAGCGGTCGGCGAGGTGGCCCGCCAGGGGCGATCCGGCGATGCCCGCCACACCGGACGCTCCCAGCAGGATGCCGACCTTCCCGGCGTCGAGTCCGACGACGAAGGTGAAGTAGAGGACGCAGGCCGCGGCCCAGACGCCGGTGCCGGCGCGGTCCAGTGCCTGGGCGAGGAGCATGATCCGCGCATCGCGTCCGCCCGGGGGCCGCCGCAGCTGCGCCACCAGGCCGGGCTCCCGGTCCCCCGTCCGTGCCTTCCGGATCTCCCTGCCGCGCCGCATCCCAGGCCTCCTCGCCCGCCGAGTCAAGTATCTCGAGGTCGAGATACAGGGGAAGCCTGCCGGACATTAATCTTGACGTCAAGATACTTGACATCGATACATCTGGGGGTCCGCCTGCTTCCGGCTGCCGTTGTCGGACCCCTCGGGTAGGTTCCGAAGTAGCCACGAACGTCAGGGAGATGGACCGACATGAGCGACCTCGCCACCACCAGTAGCGACCTCGACGCGGCAATGGACCGGTACCGGGTCGAACTCACGGGCTACTGCTACCGGATGCTCGGTTCCGCCTTCGACGCCGAGGACGCGGTGCAGGACACCTACATCCGCGCCTGGCGCAGCCACGAGAAGTTCGAGGGCCGCTCCTCGCTGCGGTCGTGGCTCTACCGGATCGCCACCAACGTCTGCCTGGACCTGCTGAACGCCGGGAACAAGCGGGCGCGTCCGATGGACCTGACCGCCCCGCAGCACCAGTCCTCCGCCGTGCTCAACCAGCGGCCCGAGGTCACCTGGCTGGAGCCCGTCCCGGACGGCCGGGTGCTGCCGCAGACAGCGGACCCGGCCGAGATGGCGCTCGCGAAGGAGTCCGTGCGGCTGGCCTTCGTCGCCGCCCTCCAGCACCTGCCGGCCAAGCAGCGCGCGGTGCTCATCCTGCGCGAGGTGCTGGCGTGGAAGGCGGACGAGGTCGCGCAACTGCTGGACACCACGGTGGCGTCGGTGAACAGCGCGCTCCAGCGGGCGCGGGCGACGCTGGCAGGGCAGCGGATGCGCGAGAGCGAGTCGGCCGACCCGCTGGACGCGGAGCAGGCGAGGCTGCTGGAGCAGTACCTCGCCGCCTTCGAGTCCTACGACATCTCGCGCCTCACGACGCTGCTGCACGAGGACGCCGTGCTGTCCATGCCGCCGTTCGACCTGTGGCTGCAGGGCAAGTCGGACATCGCGGCGTGGCACCTCGACCAGGGCATCGGCTGCAAGGGCTCCCGCCTGATCCCGACGACCGCGAACGGCATGCCCGCCTTCGGCCAGTACCGCCCGCGCGAGGACGGAAAGCCGGGGCACACGCCGTGGGCGCTGCAGGTGCTGGAGGTCTCAGACGGCCGGATCGTCGGCCTCAACGCCTTCCTGGACACGGCCCGGTGGTTCCCGCTCTTCGGCCTCCCCGAGCAGCTCGACGAGTCCGACGAGGCCCAGCAGGGCGCGTAGGGCGGGCGCGGCCCCGGACACCCGCAGCGGCCGCCCCCGTGCGGTCAGCCGCAACCGGGCCAACACCTCCACGGCGCCCAGGCCCGGCGCGGTGACGGCGCGCGCGTCGCACTCCACCGCGCGCGCCCCGTCCTCGTACAGCCGGGCCAGGCGCGCGCACAGAGATGCGGCGTCACGCGCGGTCGGGGCGGGTCCGGGCAGCACGAGTCGGGTGGTCTCCACGAGGGGATGACTCCCCGGCCCGCCGGAACTCATCGGCACGGCCGGGCAAGGACCTCGCGGTGTGCTCCCCGGTCGGCTCGTCACCGACCCCCGGCACGCCGAACGGGACCGGCGGGGGTCCGCCGGTCCCGTTCACCCGAAACGGAAACCGCAGGTCAGGCGATGCGGTCCAGGATGATCGGCGTGGCCGAGAAGGCCGTACCCGCCGTGGCGATGTCGTACGTGCCCTCCAGGGAGGCGAGGGCGTAGTCGAACTTCTCCGGGGTGTCCGTGTGCAGGGTCATCAGCGGCTGGCCCGCCGTCACCATGTCACCCGGCTTCGCGTGGAGCTCGACGCCCGCGCCCGCCTGCACCGGGTCCTCCTTGCGCGCGCGGCCGGCGCCCAGGCGCCAGGCGGCGACGCCGACCCCGTACGCGTCCAGGCGGGTCAGGACGCCCGACTCGGGGGCGGTGACCACGTGCTGCTCGCGGGCGACCGGGAGGGGCGCGTCCGGGTCACCGCCCTGGGCCGCGATCATCCGGCGCCAGTGGTCCATCGCGGAGCCGTCGGCCAGTGCCTTGGCCGGGTCGGCGTCCTTGATGCCCGCCGCGTCCAGCATCTCCTTGGCCAGCGCGATGGTCAGCTCCACGACGTCCGAGGGGCCGCCGCCGGCCAGGACCTCGACCGACTCGCGGACCTCCAGGGCGTTGCCGGCGGTCAGGCCGAGCGGGGTCGACATGTCGGTGATCAGCGCGACCGTCTTCACGCCGCTGTCCGTACCGAGGCCGACCATCGTGTGGGCCAGCTCCTGCGCGTCCGCGAGGTTCTTCATGAAGGCGCCGGTGCCGACCTTGACGTCCAGGACGAGCGAGCCGGTGCCCTCGGCGATCTTCTTCGACATGATCGAGGAGGCGATCAGCGGGATCGCCTCGACCGTGCCGGTGACGTCGCGCAGCGCGTAGAGCTTCTTGTCCGCCGGGGCCAGGCCGTCGCCCGCCGCGCAGATGACGGCGCCGGTGGTGTCGAGGACGTGCATCATCTCCTCGTTGGAGAGCAGCGCGCGCCAGCCGGGGATGGACTCCAGCTTGTCGAGGGTGCCGCCGGTGTGGCCCAGGCCCCGGCCCGACAGCTGCGGCACGGCCGCGCCGCACGCGGCGACGAGCGGGGCCAGCGGCAGGGTGATCTTGTCGCCGACGCCGCCGGTGGAGTGCTTGTCCGCGGTCGGGCGGGACAGGGCGTCGAAGTTCATGCGCTCGCCGGAGGCGATCATCGCGGCGGTCCAGCGGGCGATCTCGGTCCGGTTCATGCCGTTGAGCAGGATGGCCATGGCCAGGGCGGACATCTGCTCGTCGGCCACGACGCCGCGGGTGTAGGCGTCGATGACCCAGTCGATCTGCTCGGGGCTCAGCTCACCACGGTCCCGCTTGGTCCGGATGACGGAGATGACGTCCATGAGGTGCTTCCTTCTACGCGCATAGAGAGAGGGAGGAGAGGGGTTCAGGGAACGGAAGTGCGACGGCCCTCCGCCCCGGCAGGGGCGGAGGGCCGTCGGCACGGCTATCTCAGGTGACCGGGCCCGAAGGCCTGGGGCAGCATCGCCGCGAGCGGCAGGACCCCGTCGGGGGTGTCCACCAGCAGCTCGTCGCCGCCGAATTCGTACAGCAGCTGGCGGCAGCGCCCGCACGGGACGAGGATCTCGCCCTTGCCGTCCACGCACGTGAAGTGGGTGAGGCGGCCGCCGCCCGTCGCCTGGAGGGAGGAGACCAGGCCGCACTCGGCGCACAGGCCCAGCCCGTAGCTCGCGTTCTCGACGTTGCAGCCGGTCACGATGCGGCCGTCGTCCACGAGGGCGGCGACCCCGACCGGGAAGCCCGAGTAGGGGGCGTACGCCCGGGTCATCGCTTCCCGGGCGTGCGTCCGCAGGGCTTCCCAGTCCACCGTGTGCTCCGCGGTCACTTGCCCTGGCCCTTGCGGTACGGCATGCCGTCCGCCTTGGGCATCCGCAGGCGCTGCGCCGACAGGGCGAGCACGAGCAGCGTGGTCAGGTAAGGGGCCGCGTCGACGAACTGGCTCGGCACCGAGTCGGTCACCGCGTACCAGACGAACAGCAGCACGGCGAAGGCCGCCGAGATGCCGGCCTGGATGTACTTCTTCTTGTAGAGCTGCCAGACGCAGACGATGACCAGCAGGATCGCGATCAGCAGCAGCATCGCGTGGACGTTCTCGGCGCCACCGCGCAGCTTGAGGCTGTCGATGAAGCCGAACAGGCCCGCGCCCAGCGCCATGCCGCCCGGCATCCAGTTGCCGAAGATCATCGCGGCGAGGCCGATGTAGCCGCGGCCGCCGGTCTGGCCCTCCTGGTAGATGGGGCTGGCGACCTCGGACAGGTACACGCCGCCCAGGCCCGCGAGGGCGCCCGAGACGATCACGGCGATGTACTTGTACTTGTAGACGTTGACGCCGAGGGACTCGGCGGCGATCGGGTTCTCACCGCAGGAGCGCAGGCGCAGACCGAAGGAGGTCCGCCACAGCGCCCACCAGGTGGCGGGGATCAGCAGCAGGGCCACGATGGTCAGCAGCGAGATCTCGGTGGTCAGGCCGCCGATGACGCCGGCGAGGTCCGACACGAAGAACCAGTGCTTGGCCTGGAGCTCGGCCATCCAGTCCGAGAGCCCCGGGATGGTGATCTTGGTGATCGGCTCGACCTGCGG
Organism: Streptomyces sp. NPDC046349; assembly: GCF_055587885.1. Taxonomy (NCBI): domain Bacteria; kingdom Bacillati; phylum Actinomycetota; class Actinomycetes; order Kitasatosporales; family Streptomycetaceae; genus Streptomyces; species Streptomyces sp. NPDC046349. Next base: position 361,659 of record NZ_JBVJFK010000008.1, on the reverse strand, counting down.
GGACTGCTTGGAGGAGCCGCCCGGCGCCTCGGCGAACGTGAAGTTCGACAGGTACTGGGTGAAGCCCAGCGCCAGGATGTTGATGGCCACGCCGGAGACGATGTGGTTGACGTTGAAGGTCACCGTGATGATCGCGTGCAGCAGGCCGCCGACGGCGCCGCCGGCGATGCCGACGAGCACACCGGTCCAGGGGCCCCACTGGTAGCCGGCCCAGGCACCGAACCAGGTGCCGAGGATCATCATGCCCTCGAGGCCGATGTTGACGACGCCCGCGCGCTCGGCCCACAGACCGCCGAGACCGGCGAGACCGATCGGCACGGCGAGGGAGAGGGCGCCGGAGACCTGGCCGACGGACGTCAGGTCGTTGGCCCCGGAGACCAGGCGGACCAGGGAGACGAGCGCGAGGCCGCCCGCGATGATCAGCAGGATCCAGGGAAGGGTGAGCTTCTTGCGGGCGCCCGGGGCGGGTGCCGCCTTCTTCGTGGAAACGGTGCTGGCGCTCACGCCGCGACCTCCTTCTCGGTCTTCATGGCGTGGCCCGCAGCCAGTTCCTCGCCGACCTTCTGCTGCTGGCGGCGGATGCCGTAGCGGCGGATCAGCTCGTAGGACACGACCACCGCGATCACGATCAGGCCCTTCATGATCGTGCCGATCTCCTTGGCGTAGCCCTCCGTGTCGAGGCCGGCGGACGCCTTGTCGATGAAGGCCATCAGGAGGGCGGCGAAGAAGATGCCCACGGGGCTGTTGCGGCCGAGCAGGGCGATGGTGATGCCGGTGAAGCCCACACCCACGGGGAAGACGAGGGTGTACGTGTGGCTCTCGCCGAGCAGCACGGGCATGCCGGACAGGCCGGCGACGGCGCCGGAGATGAGCATCGCCGTGATGATCATCTTCTTGGAGTCGACGCCGGAGGCCGCGGCGGCGGACTCGCTCGCGCCGCTGGCGCGCAGGTCGAAGCCGAAGCGGGTGCGGTTGAGCACGAACCAGTAGACGACGCCGAGGGCGAAGGCGATGAAGGTGAAGCCGTAGATCTCGCCCGAGTCGCCCATGGAGAGGGCGGGGAACCAGCCGGACTCGGCGATCTCACCGGTGGTGAGGTCGTTGGAGCCCTCCACCTGCACGCCGAGGTTCTTCGGCAGGATCAGCCAGGCGATGAGGCTGGTGGCGATGGCGTTGAGCATGATCGTCGAGACGACCTCGCTCACGCCGCGCTTGGCCTTGAGGACACCCGCGATACCTGCCCAGAAGGCACCGGTCAGCATCGCGACGAGGACGATCAGCAGGATGTGCAGTGGGCCCGGCAGCGCGATGGCGCCACCGACCACGGCGGAGATCATCGCGGCGAGCCGGTACTGGCCGTCGACGCCGATGTTGAAGAGGTTCATCCGGAAGCCGATGGCGACGGCCAGGGCTGCCAGGTAGTACGTGCCGGCCTGGTTGACGATGAGGATCTGGACGTCCTCGTAGCCGCCGTTCTCCACCATGATGCGCAGCGGCTCGATCGGGTTGATGCCCGTCGCAGCCAGCACGATCATGGTCAGCACGAAGGCGCTGACCAGCGCGAGCAGGGGCCCGGCGATGGCGAGCAGCAGCCGGTCCTTGTCGAATTTCTTCATCGGGCCTCGTCCTCCGTCGTGTCACCGTCGGCAGCGGCGGAGTGGTTGTCGGTTGCTTCCAGGTGCCCCGAAGCGGCGCCCGTCATGGCGGTGCCGAGCTCTTCGGGGGTGACGGTCGCGGGGTCGGCGTCCGCGACCAGGCGGCCGCGGTAGATCACACGGAGGGTGTCGGACAGGCCGATGAGCTCGTCCAGGTCGGCGGAGATCAGCAGCACGGCCAGGCCCTCGCGGCGGGCTTCGCGGATCGAGTCCCAGATCTGCGCCTGCGCGCCGACGTCCACACCGCGGGTGGGGTGGGCGGCGATGAGGAACTTCGGGTTGTGGCTCATCTCGCGGCCGACGATCAGCTTCTGCTGGTTGCCGCCGGAGAGCGAGGCCGCGGTGACGTCGATGCCGGGCGTGCGCACGTCGTACTCGCGCACGATCCGCTCGGTGTCCTTGCGGGCCGCCTTGGGGTCGAGGATGCCCTTCCTGGAGTTGGGCGCCTCGGTGACGTGGCCGAGGATGCGGTTCTCCCAGAGCGGGGACTCCAGCAGCAGGCCGTGGCGGTGGCGGTCCTCGGGGATGTACCCGATGCCGCCCTCACGGCGCTTGCGCACCGACATCTTGGTGATGTCCGCGCCGTCCAGGGTGATGACGCCCGCGTCGGGGGCCATCATGCCCATGAGGGCCTCGATCAGCTCCGTCTGGCCGTTGCCCTCGACACCGGCGATGCCGAGGATCTCGCCCTTGTGGATGGTGAGGTTGATGTCGTCCAGCAGGAGACGGCCGGCCTCGACCTTCTCCAGGGTCGCGGAGTCCTGGGCGCCCGCGGGGACCAGGACCTCCGGCTCGGCGACGACGGCGTCGCCCGCGGCCACGGTCAGGCCCTTCACCTGCAGCATCGGGGTGGTGGTCACCGTGGACTCGCGGGTCTCCGGCGACGGCAGCTCCGCACCGACCATCAGCTCGGCGAGCTGCTTGGGGGTGGCGGTCCTCGGGTCGGCGGTGCCGACCGTGGTGCCGCGCCGGATGACGGTGATGTCGTCGGCGACCTTCAGGACCTCGCCCAGCTTGTGCGAGATGAAGATGACGGTCAGGCCCTCGGCCTTGAGCTCGCGCAGGTTGTCGAAGAGAGCGTCCACCTCCTGCGGCACGAGCACGGCGGTCGGCTCGTCGAGGATGAGGATCTTCGCACCGCGGTAGAGGACCTTGAGGATCTCCACGCGCTGGCGGTCGGCGACACCGAGGTCCTCGACGAGCACGTCCGGGCGCACGCCGAGGCCGTACGCGTCCGAGATCTCCATGATCTTCTTACGGGCCTTGGCGCCGATGCCGTAGAGCTTCTCGCCGCCGAGAACCACGTTCTCCAGGACGGTGAGGTTGTCGGCGAGCATGAAGTGCTGGTGCACCATGCCGATGCCGCGGGCGATGGCGTCGCCCGGGGTGTTGAAGGCGACCTGCTCCCCGTCGATGGCGATGGTGCCCTCGTCCGGCTTCTGCATGCCGTAGAGGATCTTCATCAGAGTCGACTTGCCGGCGCCGTTCTCACCGATGAGGGCATGGACCGTGCCCTTGCGGACGGTGATCGCGATGTCCTTGTTGGCGACGACGCCGGGGAAGCGCTTTGTGATGCCGTGCAGTTCTACGGCGTGGGGCGGGCTGGACGCGTTGATGACGCACTCTCCTTGGCGCGAAAGGAGCGGAAGGCAGGGGGGACAGGGCGGGGAGTGAAAGTATCGCGTCCACGATGCTTCTACGCGCGTAGCACTGTCGGAAGTGAAAACTCGCGGCCACGAAGGCTGCTTGGTCACAGACTAGTGATCACAGAACGAGGCTCGGGGCCCGGGAGCGATGTCGACCGCTTCCCGGACCCCGGAGACCAGGACTACACGTCAGGGACTGCCTTACGGGGCGGTCTTGACGGTGATCTTCTTGGCGATGATGTCGGCCTTGGCCTTCTCCACCGCGGCGATGAGGTCGGTCATCTCCTTGTACTTCGGGTTGGAGTCGGCCAGGCCGACGCCGTCCTTGTCCAGGCCGTAGCGGATCTCACCGGTGGTCGGCTTGCCGTCCTCGACCGACTTGATCAGGTTGAAGACGGAGTCCGAGACGTCCTTGGTGACCGAGGTCAGGATGGAGTCCTTGTACTTCGCCAGACCGGCCTGGTTGTACTGGTCGGAGTCGACGCCGATGGCCCACTTGCCCTTGGCGGAGGCGGCCTCGATGGCGCCGGAGCCGGCAAGACCGGCGGCGGCGTAGATCACGTCGGCGCCCGCGTCGAGCTGGCCCTGCGCGGCGGCCTTGCCCAGGTCGGGCTTGGCGAAGCCGTCGAAGTTCGGCGGCTGGGTCAGGTACGCGGAGAGCACCTTGGCGTTGGGGTTGGTGTCCTTGACGCCCTGGGCGAAGCCCGCCTCGAACTTCTTGATCAGCGGGACCTCGACACCGCCGATGAAGCCGACCGTGCCGGTCTTGGACGCCTTGGCGGCGGCGACGCCGGCCAGGTAGGAGCCCTGCTCCTCGTTGAAGACCATGTTGGCGACGTTCGGGCCGGTCACCGAGGTGTCGTCGATGATGCCGAACGTGGTGTTCGGGAACTTCGGCGCGACCTTCTTGATGGCCGGGGCGTAGGCGAAGCCGACGCCGATGACCGGGTTGTTGCCCTTGCGGGCCAGCTCGGTGAGGCGCTGGACCTTGTCGGCCTCGCCCTCGCCGTCGGTGGGCTCCGCCTCGGCGCCCTTGATCTTGAGGTCCGTCTCGGCCTTCTTCAGACCGGCGTAGGCGGCGTCGTTGAACGACTGGTCGCCGCGGCCACCGATGTCGTACGCGATGGCTGCGGACTTCTGACCGCCGGACTCCGAGGGGGAGGCGGCAGCGTCAGAGGACTTCTTACCGCCACAGGCGGTGGCCGAGAGGGCCAGCGCCGCGGACGCGATGCCCACGGTGGCGATCCTGGTGATCCGGCGCAAGGGGAGGCTCCTTCAAAACCTGACCGAAGCGCCACGACCGGCGCTGGTTTCGCGGCGATCGTAACGCGCGTAGATGTCAGTTAAAGGCCCGTTCATGAGTCGTTATCGGATCGTCGCGAACCGGACAGTGACCGATCGGTAACTGCCAAGGCGTCCAGCCCTTGTGTACCAAGGGCCGGACGCGTCCGCGGGGAGGCTCGCCGATGTTGTAAGGGGTGCGGTCCGGTCGCTACCTGGAAGGCGGCGTACGGCGGCCGTCGATCAAGGCGGCGGCGGTGAAGAACTCGACGCCGACGGCGATCGCGTCCTCGTCCACGTCGAAGTCCCCGCGGTGCAGATCACGCTTGGCGCTGTCGCCGGGGGCGCGCACGCCGAGGCGGGCCATGGCGCCCGGGACGTGTTCCAGGTACCAGGAGAAGTCCTCCCCGCCCAGGCTCTGCTCGGTGTCCTCGACCGACTCGGCGCCGCAGCGGACCGCCATCGCCTCGCGCAGCAGCTCGGTGATCACCGGGTCGTTGACCACCGGCGGCACCCCCCGCACGTGGTTGATCTCGAACTTCGCCCCGTGCATGGTCGCGATCTCGTCGATCGCCGCGTGGATCATGTCCGGCGCCTCGTGCCAGGCGGCCAGGTCCAGGCACCGAACGGTTCCGGACAGCTCGGCGTGCATCGGGATCACGTTGCAGGCGTGCCCCGCCTCGATCCGGCCCCAGGTGACCGACATGCCCGAGCGGGCGTCCATCCGGCGGGCGAGCAGGGCGGGGGCGTCCACGGCCACCCGGGCGGCGGCGGTCACCAGGTCGGTGGTCAGGTGCGGCCGTGCCGTGTGCCCGCCGGAGCCGGTGAGGCTGACCTCCAGCCGGTCGCAGGCGGAGGTGATGGGTCCGGGCCGCAGTCCGATCCGGCCGGCGTCGACCCTGGGGTCGCAGTGCACGGCGACGATCCGCCCCACGCCGTCCAGGACCCCGGACTCGATGGCGTCGGTGGCCCCGCCGGGGAGGACCTCCTCGGCGGGCTGGAAGAGCAGCCGCACGGGCCTCGGCAGGAGTCCCTGCCGGTCGAGGTCGGCGAGGACGAGGCCGGCTCCGAGGACGACGGCCGTGTGCACGTCGTGGCCGCAGGCGTGGGCGCGGTCAGGGAAGGTCGAGCGGTACGAGACGTGCGTCTTGGCATCCGGAATGGGCAGGGCGTCGATGTCCGCGCGCAGGGCCAGCATCGGCCGGCCCCCGTCCCAGGTGCCTACGTCACAGATCAGGCCCGTCCCGGACTTCAGGACCCGTGGTCGCAGGCCGGCTTTCTCGAGCCTGGCCTTGATCGCCGCAGTGGTGCGGAATTCCTGGTGTCCGAGCTCCGGGTGCATGTGCAAGTCCCGGCGGAAGGCGATCAGTTCGGTGCGCAGGTGGTCCGGAAGTTTGCCGGGCAGCTCGGGCCGGTCGGACGCGACGGGCTGGAGGGTCTGGGACTCGCGGGACATCAACTGGTTCACCCGTTGAAGGGTAGGCGCACGGATGGCTCAACTGACCGGGGATCACGAAAAGTTCATGCCGTTAGGGGAAAGAAACCCAGCCTCTGGACGCATGACCGGGTGAGCCCGGGGGTAAACTCGCGCGCTCATCCGGCCGTGGGCGCCGCCTGGGCAGGCAGTCTGTGCACATCACGCGCGGTGTCGGTGACCCCCGCGAGGAAGCTCTTCGCACGCGGGGACGCGGACCCGGTGAGCCACGCCGGGTCCACATCGCATACGGCGACGGTGACACCGGTACCGGTCAGGGCGTACGGCAGGGTGTGGACGACCGTGGACGGAAAGCTGAGGATCGTCCGGCCGACGGGACCCCGACGGGCGATCAGTTCCAGTGGCAGGTCGGGGCGTACGATCTCCAGCCCGGTCTCCCGGCTCAGCGCGCGCAGCTTCTCCGGGGACTCGCGGCGGTGCGCGAAGTAGCGGGTGGCGCCGTGCTCCAGGGTGAGGGAGCGGACCGCGTCGAGGTAGCGGTCCGGGTCGACGACGCCGGTCTCCACGAGCGAGGTGCCGACCAGGTCGGTGCCCCTGGTCAGGCGGGGCGGGCCGAAACGGGCACGGGTCCAGGCGAACTCGTTGGCCCGCAGCGTCATCCCGCCGTGCGGGGCGACCGGCATCGAGGTGAACACCTCGACACGGCGGGCCTTCCCCGGACCGGCGGCCCGGTCCGGGGCGAAGCGGCGCCGCGCGGCCGCCGAGACGGGCGCGTACGCGAGCTCGCGGACGCGGCCGGGCAGCCCGCCGCCGCCGACGCGGTGCCAGCGGACGAGGCGTTCGCCGCGGGCGGTCTGGTCGACGAACTCCATGGTGGCGGTGCCGTCGTCGACCACGACGATTTCCTCGGCCCGCACCAGGGTGAGCAGGAGCTGGACGTAGCGCGAGAAGGGGTCGCCGACGACGACGGTGCAGGCCGCGCGGACGTCGCGCGCCAGTGCGGCGAGCGCCTTCAGCGGCGCGAGCCGGCTGCCGCGCGCCTCCTGCCACTGCACCTCGCACCCCTCGTCCCGGGCCAGCGCCGCCATCCGGCGCAGCTGGCCGCGGGACATGGGGTCGGTCGGCGGCAGGACGACGATCCGCACCGGCGCGTGCGCGGGCGCCGGACGCGGTTCGGGCTCCGCCCCGGGTCCGGCGGCGCGGCGCCCGCGCTGGCTCGGGACGCCGTCCAGCGGTCTGCCGTCGGCGGCGGCGCGCGCGTGGGCCCACTCCAGCACGTTGAGGAGTTGGACCGGGCTCTCGACGAACGCCAGGGTGGAGGCGGAGGGGCTCACACGTACTCCTTCTCGGGGTGGACGGGACCGGTGCGCGCCGGACGCCCCAGGTCGTCCCTTTCGGATCTCGTAGGGCGGGCCCTGTCGCCCGGTGCCGTGCACGGCGGAAGGGGCTCCCGTGTACGGGGGTCCTCGGGCGACCCGACAACGCGGCGACTTGCGGTGCCGGACGGCGCGGGGCCGGCAAGATCCGGAAGAGACGGCCTGGGGGCTGTCCCGTGCTCCCCGGTGGATTCGGCGCGCGGCGTCGGACGGTGCGTCGCACGGCGGAGGAGCGCCCTCATGCCGGGCGTATCCGGGCGTTGCGGCAACGCAGCGCGGCGCCGTGGCTGTCGTCGTGCGCCCGCCGGGGGTTGCGGGACGGCCCTCAGACGGCAGCCAGCTCGCCGCGGACGCGGCGGAGCTTCTTCATGGGGCCGAGCTCTGACTCGTAGACCCGCTTGATCCCGTCCCCGAGGGCGGTCTCGATGGTGCGGATGTCGCGGACCAGGCGGGCCAGGCCGCCGGGCTCGACGGAGGCGGCCTGGTCGGAGCCCCACATCGCGCGGTCGAGGGTGATGTGGCGCTCGACGAAGGTCGCGCCGAGGGCGACGGCGGCGAGGGTGGTCTGCAGGCCCGTCTCGTGGCCGGAGTAGCCGATCGGGACGTTGGGGTACTCGTCGCGCAGGGTGTCGATGACCCGCAGGTTGAGCTCCTCGGCCTTGGCCGGGTACGTCGAGGTGGCGTGGCAGAGCAGGATGTTGGCGCTGCCGAGCACCTCGACCGCGTGCCGGATCTGCTGCGGGGTGGACATGCCGGTGGACAGGACGACGGTGCGACCGGTGGCGCGCAGGGCGCGCAGCAGTTCGTCGTCCGTGAGGGAGGCGGAGGCCACCTTGTGGGCGGGGACGTCGAACTTCTCCAGGAAGGCGACGGCCTCGGTGTCCCACGGGGAGGCGAACCAGTCGATGCCGCGCTTGGCGCAGTGCTCGTCGATGGCGCGGTACTCGTCCTCGCCGAACTCGACCCGGTGGCGGTAGTCGATGTAGGTCATGCGGCCCCAGGGGGTGTCGCGTTCGATGTCCCACTGGTCGCGCGGGGTGCAGATCTCCGGGGTGCGCTTCTGGAACTTCACGGCGTCGCAGCCGGCTTCGGCGGCGGCGTCGATGAGGGCGAAGGCGTTGCCGAGGTCGCCGTTGTGGTTGATGCCGATCTCGCCGACGACGTAGACCGGGCGGCCGGGGCCCGCGGTGCGGGAGCCGAACGTACGCAGGCGGGGGTCGGGCAGGGAGGTCATGGCAGGGGGCGTCCTTCGGTGCGGGGGCGTTCGGGGTGTGGGCTGCGGGTCGGGGTGCGGGTCCGGCTCCGTGGCGGGCTGCGGGTCCGCGTGGGCGCCGCCGGGGCGCGGGTCGAGCAGTGGGGCGAGCAGCCGGGCTCGGGCCAGGTCGTGGGGGTCGTCGATCTCCAGGACCCTGGCGGGGTCGGTGGGGACGGGCAGGGTGCGGCCGAAGAAGCGGTGGCGGGCGGCGCGGAAGCCGGCGGCGTCCATGGCGTAGGCGGCGCCGGTCTCCAGCAGGTCCTGCGGCCGGTCCTGGCGGCGGGGCCGGTACGCCGGGTCGTGGTTGACCCCGCTCCCGGAGCCGTCGGGGCCGTCCCGCCAGAGGAAGCCGTGGAAGGGGGCCACGGTCAGGGCCGAGTCGGCCGCCCCGGAGGCGACGGCCAGGGCGACGGACTCGACGTCGGAGGTCGCGAGGAAGGGGCTGGTGCACTGGACGAGGAGGACCACGTCCACGGTGAGCGAGTGCAGTTCCTCGAAGGCGGAAAGGGCGTGCAGGAGGGCGGCCTCGCTGCTCGCGGTGTCGCCGGAGATCGCGGTGGGGCGGGCGATCACGTCGGCGCCGGCGGCGCGGGCGGCCCGGGCGACGGCCTCGGAGTCGGTGGAGACCACCACGTCGGTGACGGTCGGCGCGGCCCGGCAGGCCAGGACGGCGCGGGCGACGAGCGGGGTGCCGGCGACCTCGGCGAGGTTCTTTCCGGGCACCCCCTTGGAGCCGCCGCGGGCGGGGACGACGGCAAGGACCCTCACAGCTCCCCCAGCCTGCGGATCACCGGGGCGACGCGCTGCACCCCGTGGCGGTACGCACCGCGGGCGGCCTCGCGCAGGTGCGCGCGGAGCCGGCGGCGCAGCCGGGACTCCCCCGACTCCCGCCGTCCGGTGCCGGACATGGGGGTGCCGTCGGGTGCGAGGCGGTGCCGGGCGAGGATGCCGGGCAGGTATCCGGGGGCGGTGGTGAGCGTGTAGTAGGGCGCGGGCGGGGGCAGCCGGGTTGCGGCGAGCAACCCGGCGACCCTGGCCCGGGCGACGGTGTAGGCGTCCTCGCCCGCGGCGGCCGGGGGTTCGGCCGGCGCAGGGCCGCCGGCCGGGCCGGTGTCCGCCGGGCGGGGAGCGCCGGCGGGACGTACCCCCTGGGCGGCCAGCCAGACCGGATCGCCCTCCGGGAGGAGCCCTCCGTCGAGCTGGTCCCAGGAGGCCAGGCAGCCGGAACCCAGGAAGTGGTGGTTGCCGAGGGCCTCGCGGATGCCGAGGTCGGTGAGGACCGCCGTGGGGATGGAGCGGTGCAGGGATTCCAGGGCGGCTGTGGAGGAGACGGTGACCAGCAGGTCGGCGCCGTCGAGCACCTCGCCCATGTTCCCGTACACCAGGCGGCAGTTGGCGGGCAGCCCGCCGGGGATCTTCTCCGCGAGCCGCTGGTAGGGCTGCTCCTCCAGGTGTGTGGTGTGCTCCCCGGGCTTGCTGCGCAGTTTGATCAGCACTTCCCGGTCGGGGTGCTTGCGGGCGTGGCCGGCGGCCCGTTCCAGCAGGTAGACGCGGTCGGCGCGGCTGTCGGGCACGGAGGGCTGCACGGCGAAGACCACCGTGTGGGCGCGGCTGTCGGCCGGCTCGTACGGCGCGCCGCCGAGGAAGGGCAGTGCGGTCTCGGTGACGGCTCCGGCGTCCGCGCCGACCCCTTCGTACACGGCGCGGAAGCGCTCGGCGTCGTGCCGGGAGTTGGCGAGGACCACGTCTGCGCCGTGCCGCAGCAGCAGTCCGTCGGCGAGCTTCTCGTACACGACTCCGACGTATCCGGTGACGAGTACGGGGCGCCTGGCGGGGGCCGGCCACAGGGCCCGGGCGCCGTGCAGGACGGCCTGGACGGCTCCGCCGACGAGCGCGAGGACGACCACGTCGTAGCGCTCCCGTTCCATCTCGGTGAGGAACTGCGCGCAGGTCACCTCGGCCAGCCGGTCGGCCCGCACCCCCACCTCGCCGAGCTGGCGCGCGGTGGGCGTGGCACGGCCGCGCAGCAGGTATCCGGCGAGTTGGTGGTCGGGGACGAGGCGGCGGGCGGTGGTGACGCCCCATTTCCATCTCGTGTCGGAATCGGCGAGTACGGCGACGCGTTTGCGTTCTGGCACGCGGCAGAAGCTATTCGGCGATTTCGGTGATCGGCCCAACGAGCGCACAACAGCGGGTTAACAAAACGTCTACTGAACGCGAAAGCGCACGGGTTAACCCGCCCGCCCCGCGCCGTTCACACGGAATCCGCATCCGGGCCACAGTGAATGACGGGCGGCGTCCTAATGTCTCGCGGGTGCCCAAGCTCTCTGTTGTCGTGCCGTTCTACAACGTGCAGACGTACGCACCGGACGCCCTGAAGAGTCTCGAACGCAACGCCCGGGAGGACTTCGAGTTCCTGCTCGTCGACGACTGCTCGACGGACGGGACGCCCGACCTGCTGGAACGGGCGGCGGGCGAGCTGCCCGGGGCGGTGCACCTCAGACGTGGAAGCAACGGCGGCCTGGCGACCGCACGGAACACCGGGCTGGACGCGGCCCGCGGCGAGTACCTCGCCTTCCTGGACGGCGACGACTGGCTGGCGCCCGGCCACCTGGCCCGGATGCTGGCCGCCATTGAGGCGCTGAACTGCGATTTCATCCGCACCGACCATGTGCGGTGCACAGGCCGGACGCGGAGCGTGCAGCGCGTCCCCTTCGGCCCGCAGTCCGTCGTCGCCGATCCGCGGGGCGCGATCCTGCCCGCCGACCGGGCGACCTCGGTGGACTACCCCTACGCCTGGGCCGGGATGTACCACCGGCGGCTGCTGGACCGCGGCCTGCTGCACTTCACCGACGGGCTGCGCACGGCCGAGGACCGGCCGTGGATCTGGCGGCTGCACCGCGAGGCCGAGTCCTTCGCCGCGGTGGGACTGCCCGGAATCTTCTACCGGCGCGGTGTTTCCACGTCATTGACACAGATCAAGGACGAACGGCAGCTCGATTTCATCCGGGCATTCGACGAGGTCCTCGCCGGCGTCGCCGCCGACCGGGAATCGGATCTACTCCTCCCGAAATCCGTACGAACGTATTGCGCAATCATCGCGCACCATTTCGGATCCATCGAAAGGTATGAACCGGTCGTGGCCAAGAAACTCCGCCTCATGAGCGCGGCCGCGCTCGGCCGCATGCCCCAGGACGTGCTGGACCGGGTCCTGGACTCGATGGACGCCGAACGCTCCGCGCTGCTGCGCCGTCTGCGCGGCGGCCGCCGCACCGCGTCGGGGGCGACCGTCTGATGCTCACCCAGATCTTCCTGGCCTCCACCCTCTACGGCGCCGCCACGCTCGCGGCGGGCGTCGACGCGGGCTCCTTCCCGCCCGCGGGCCGCCGGATCCTGCTGACCAGCAACCACGCCGTCACCGCCGAGGTGACCCCGGGGGTCGCCGACATGCCGGGTTTCGCCGCGCTGCGCACCCGCTTCGACGAGGTGCTCGACTGGAACGCCGTGATCGAGCCGCAGCACCCGAGCACCTGGGCCCCGCGCGCCGAGGACGTCCCGGTCTGGGAGCGGCACCTGCGCGCGCTGTGGGGGCTCGGCGAGGACCGGGTCGAGCTCGTCGTGGAGTCCCTCCAGGTGCCGCCGGCCCAGTCCCTGTGCCGGCTCTTCCCGGGCGCCGCGGTCGACGTCTACGCCGACGGGCTGATGAGCTACGGCCCCACCCGCTTCCGCCTCGACCCGCAGCTCGGGATGCGGGTGCGCAGGGTGCTCCACCTGGACCTGGTCCCCGGCCTGAAGCCGCTGCTGCTGTCGGAGTTCGGGGCCCGGCCGGAGCTGGTGCCCGCGCGGTCCTTCCTCAAGGTGCTCGCGGAACTCCCTGCGGACGGTTCGGACCTGGAGGGGGTCGGGGACTCCCCGGCCCTGCTGCTGGGCCAGTACCTGTCGGCGCTCGACCTGGTGACCCCGGACGAGGAGGAGGAGCTGCACGCCTCGATGGTCCGGGGCGCCTTCGCTCTCGGCCACCGAAATCTGGTCTTCAAGCCCCATCCCGGCGCGCCGGCCGAGTACGCCCGCCGCGCCGCGGCGGAGGCCGAACGGCTCGGCGCCCGGCTCACCGTGACGAGCAGCCCGGTCCTGGCCGAGGTCCTCTACCGGCGGCTGCGCCCGGCGCTGGTCGCCGGCTGCTTCTCCACGGGGCTGCTGACCGCCGCCACGCTGTACGGGCTGCCCGTCGCGCGGACCGGCACCGGGGCCGTGCTGGCCCGCCTGGCGCCGTACCAGAACAGCAACCGGGTGCCGCTGGTGCTGGTGGACTCCCTGCTGCCGGACCTGGCGGACCCCGAGGCGGTCGGCGCCTGGACGCCCGCGTCCGTGGGGCGGGCGGGAGCGCAGCGGGCCGGGCTGCTGACCGCCGTCGGGTTCACCATGCAGCCGCAGATCCTGTCCGCGCGGCGGGCCGCGGCCGAGGCGTACCTGGCCGCGCACCTGACCCCGGACACCCGGCGGTACTTCACGCGGCGCCGGCTGACCACGCTGGGGCTGCCCGGCGGCATCCCCGCCCGGCTGTCGTTCCTGCCGCGCAGCCGGACCGTGCGTCGCGCGGCCCGGAGACTGCGCCGCGTCCTCGGCTGACGGCGAACGGGCCCGCCCGGCGGTTCTCAGCCGACGGCGAGCTTGGCCGCGAAGCCCAGGAACAGCACGCCCGCCGCCGAGGTCGCCCCGGCCGACAGCCGCTTGCGGCGGCGGAACGCCTCCGAGAGCCGGGTGCCGCCGAATATCAGCAGCGTCAGGTAGAGGAAGCTGCCGGTCTGCAGCAGACCGCCCAGGAGCAGGAACGACAGCGCCGGGTAGGCGTAGGAGGGGTCCACGAACTGCACGAAGAAGGACATCAGGAAGAGGATGGCCTTCGGGTTGAGGAGACTGATCAGCAGGGCCCGACGGTAGGGCCGCTCGTTCCCGGCCGGGTCGGCGGGGGCCGCGGCGCGCGCCTCGTCCCGCTCCCGGCGGGTGCGCCACAGCGCCCAGGCGCCCCGCATCATCCCCACGGCCAGCCAGGCCAGGTACCCGGCGCCGAGGAACTTCACCACGGTGAAGACCATCGGGCTCGCCTGGAGGAGCGCGCCGGCTCCCACGGCGGTCAGCGCCATCAGGACGGCGTCGCCGGTGAACACCCCGGCGGCGGCCTTGTAGCCCGTGCGTACACCCCGGCGGGCGGCGACGGACAGCACGTAGAGCGAGTTCGGTCCCGGCAGGAGAATGATCAGGACGAGGCCGGCGAGGTACGTCGGCAGATCGATGACACCCAGCATGTGCAGGAGTGTCCCATGAGGACACACCTGACAGTCCAGTGCCCTCTTCCCCTGGGCGCGGTCACCATGGGGAACCGGTGGGCTCGTACGCCCCCCACACCTCCCGAAGCGCCCCGCACACCTCCCCCACCGTGGCCCGCGCGCGCAGTGCCTCCTTCATCGGGTACAGCACGTTCGCCGTTCCCGCCGCCGCCTCGCGCAGCTCCCCGAGCGCCGCCGCCACCGCCGCCCCGTCGCGCTCCGCCCGAAGCCGCGCCAGCGCCGCGCACTGCCGCTCCTCGATCGCCGGGTCCACGCGCAGCGGCTCGTACGGCTCCTCGCGCTCCAGCGCGAAACGGTTGACCCCGACCACCACCCGTTCGCCGCTGTCGGTCTCCCGTGCGATGCGGTAGGCGTTCTGCTCGATCTCCGCCTTCTGGAAGCCGGCCTCGATCGCGGCCACCGCCCCGCCCTGCTCCTCGACCCGCCGCATCAGGCCGAGGGCCGCCGCCTCCAGTTCGTCGGTCATCCGCTCCATCGCGTACGAACCGGCGAAGGGGTCCACGGTGTGCGGTACGTCCGTTTCGTGTGCGAGCACCTGCTGCGTGCGCAGCGCGAGGCGGGCCGACTTCTCCGTGGGCAGGGCGATCGCCTCGTCGAAGGAGTTGGTGTGCAGCGACTGGGTGCCGCCCAGCACCGCGGCCAGGGCCTGCACGGCGACGCGTACGAGGTTCAGCTCGGGCTGCTGCGCGGTGAGCTGGACGCCGGCGGTCTGGGTGTGGAAGCGCAGCATCATCGACTTCGGATCCCGCGCCCCGAACTCCTCCCGCATGACGCGGGCCCAGATCCGCCGGGCGGCACGGAACTTCGCGACCTCCTCCAGCAGGGTGGTGCGGGCGACGAAGAAGAAGGAGAGCCGGGGCGCGAACTCGTCGACGGCCATCCCGGCCGCGAGGGCGGTACGGACGTAGGCGATGCCGTCGGCGAGGGTGAATGCCACCTCCTGCGCGGGCGAGGCGCCGGCTTCGGCCATGTGGTAGCCGGAGATGGAGATGGTGTTCCACCGGGGGATCTCGGCCCGGCAGTAGCGGAAGGTGTCGGCCGTCAGGCGCAGCGAGGGCTCGGGCGGGAAGATGTACGTCCCCCGGGCGATGTACTCCTTCAGGACGTCGTTCTGGATCGTCCCCGTCAGCTGCGCGCCCGAAATACCCTGTTCCTCCGCGACCAGTTGGTAGAGCACCAGGAGCAGCGCGGCGGGCGCGTTGATCGTCATCGAGGTGGAGACCCGGTCGAGGGGGATCCCGTCGAACAGGGTCCGCATGTCGTCGAGCGAGTCGACGGCCACCCCGACCTTTCCGACCTCGCCGTGGGCGAGGGGCGCGTCGGAGTCGTGGCCCATCTGGGTGGGCAGGTCGAAGGCGACGGACAGACCGGTGCCGCCGCCTGCGATGAGCTGCCGGTAGCGGGCGTTGGACTCGGTGGCCGTGCCGAAGCCGGCGTACTGCCGCATGGTCCACGGCCGACCGGTGTACATATTTGGATAAATCCCCCGGGTGTAGGGGAAGTCACCAGGTACACCCAATTGGACCTCGGGGTCCCATTCCGTCAGATCGCCCGGTCCGTAGACCGGTTCGACCGGGATTCCGCTCTCCGTGCTTGCCATGTGACGAAGTCCTCCGTGGAGCAACCGGGTCCGGGGCTGGTACAACCTTGCCCGCGCGTCGCTTCTCGGGACCGCGGACGGTTGCTGGTCACAATGGCGCAACATCCCGGAACCCTGTGCAACTCTCCACGCGCGCCAGGCATCACCTAGATACACGACGTAGAAACCGGGGGACTGCAATGCAGCGCCAGAGAGTCATAATCCGCACGATCGGGGTGGCCACCGCCGTCGCGCTCGCCGCGACCGCCTGCGGTCCGCAGAAGACGGAGTCCGCCGGCTCCTCCTCCGCGGCACCGTCCTCGCCCACGGCGGGCGCCACCCCCGAAGCCTCCCCGTCCACCGACAACAAGCCCGGCGAGCCCTCGCCGTCGGCCTCGGCGTCCGCCTCCGCCTCCGCGTCGGCCTCGCCGTCGCCCTCGGTGAAGCAGATCATGGCCAACGGCGACGAGAGCGAGCAGGTCCGCGAGCTCCAGGCACGGCTGAAGCAGCTCAAGCTGATGACGGTCGCGCCGACCGGTTTCTACGGCTCGAAGACCACGGCCGCGGTGAAGTCGTTCCAGTCGAAGAACGGCCTGGACGCGACCGGCGGGGTCGACGAGAAGACCTGGAAGAAGATCCAGAGCTCCAGCAAGAAGCCCACTGCCGACGAGCTGCGCCCGCCGACCACCAACGAGGTCGCGGCACCGGACCCGCGGTGCATGACCGGCCGCGTCATGTGCATCAGCAAGGAGAGCCGCACCCTCGCCTGGATGATCGACGGCAAGGTCGTCTCGACGATGGACGTCCGCTTCGGCTCGGAGAACACCCCGACCCGCGAAGGCGTCTTCAACGTGGGTTGGAAGGCCAAGGACTGGACGTCGACGATCTACCACACGCCGATGCCGTACGCGATGTTCTTCAGCGGCGGCCAGGCGGTCCACTACTCCGCCGACTTCGCGGCCCGCGGCTACAACGGGGCCTCGCACGGCTGCGTGAACGTCCGCGACAAGGGCAAGCTGTCGAAGCTCTTCGACGACGTGAAGGTCGGCGACAAGGTCGTCGTCTACTGGTGAGCCCGCAGAGGGTGATGCCGGGGGCCCGGGTTCCGGGCCCCGACCGCGCAGCCGGCCTCGAGCCGGTGAAACCCGACAGGCCGCCCTTTTCGCAGCACACCGCGCCGGCGTGCTGCGAAAAGGGCGGCCTGTCGCGTTGAGCGGCCGTCCCGTCGAACGGGTCGAGTAATGGGCGCGGGCAGGGCCGGGGGAACGTGCCCCGCCCGCGCCGGTTGCGCAGAGCCCAGGGGTACGGGGGGAACCCCGGCTCATGCGCGGCCGATGACCAGTCGGCTCGCTACGTACTGCGTCGCCGGTTCGAAAAGTGTTACAGGCGGGTCAGCGCATGTGTCAGCGACCGGCGCGCAAAGGTGCGGAGCCCTCCGGAACGGCGGGCGTCAGGCTCGGCGCCCTGAGCATCCCGCCGCCCCCGAGCGGTGAGTCGCGGCGCGTGGTGCCGTCGGAGTCCCCCTCCAGCACCGAGGCGCAGTAGGCCGGTATCCGCAGGAGCCCGTCGGCCAGCCGCGAAAGCCGCTCGCGCCGGTCGTCGTCGAGCCGGCCCTTGCGGTACTCCTCGCAGAGGTCGGCCTTGAGCCGGCTGTCCAGCTCGCGCTGGCGGTCCTTGCCGAGTTCCCCGGTGCCCAGGGTGTCCCGGCCGCCTTCGCCGTCTCCCGGACCGCTCCGGTCGTCCGGAGTGTGCTTGCCCGAGCCGCCGCTCGTCGAAGTGCCCGAGGAGGTGCCGGAGCCCGCTGTGGTCCCGGGGGCCGTACGCCCGTCCGCGCTCGGCGACGGCACCATGGGAGCCGACGCCGGGCCGGAGCCGTCGGGCTGCGGGGTGGGCAGCAGCTTCGGGGCGAGCGTCGGGGCACTGGTGCCGATGCCCGGCACCGGGCTCTCGCCGGCACTGACGGACATCGCCGGTCCGGGTCCGGCCGTGTCGTGCCGGGACCGGTCCAGCAGCCCGGCGCCCGCGGCGGCGGCCAGTCCGCCGGCGGCGACGCTCGCGAGGGCCGCGGCCAGGCCGAAGCTCACGGTCCGGGCGCGCCGGCGGGCGGCCAGGGGCGCGGGGACGGCACGGCCGAGGTCGACCAGGGGTTCAGCGGATCCGCCGGCCCCGGACGGCACGCCGGCGCGGCGTTCGGCGACGCGCGCCGCGCGGTAGGCGTCCATAGCGGCAGCCTCACCGGGCAGTTCCGTTTCGCTGGGCGCCGCCGCCACCGCGGCCAGGGCGTCCAGGGCGGCCCGCAGCCGGGCGGCCTCCCTCGCGGCACGCGTGTCGGCGGCGGGCCCCACAGGTTCCGTCGCCCCGCCGCGCAGGAATGCTTCCGCCGCGGCCTCGTCCAGCCACCTGTCGCGCTCGTCGGCCATCACATGTCCTTCTGCGTCCGCCAACGTGAATGCGTCACACCGGTTTTTTCCGCATAGCTGCCGCCCCTGCCACGCTGTGCCGGTACGGCGTCGAGATCCCTCCCGCCCCCGCCGTCCCACGCATGGCCATCGGCATTATGGCCGACCGCGGCGCCCGTCCTGGAGCCGGTGCCCTGACCTGCCTCGAAGCCGCCGTCCGCACCTTGCGCTGCGAGCAGCTCCGCCAGCTTCTTCAGGCCGCGGTGGGCGGCGGTGCGGACGGCGCCGGGCCGCTTGCCCAGGGTTTCGGCGGCGCTCTTGGCGTCCAGGCCGACGACGACCCGCAGGACGACGGCCTCGGCCTGGTCCTGCGGCAGCTGGGCTATGAGCGCCATGGTGCGCCCGGTGTCGAGGGACTCCATCGCCGCCCCGGCGGTGTCGCACTCGGCGGCCCAGCTCGTCAGCTCGGTGTCGTCTCCGCCGATGGCGGGCCGGCGTCCGCGCATGCGGATGTGGTCGAGGGCCCGGTTGCGGGCGATGCGGGCGGCCCAGCCGCGGAAGCGGTCGGCGTCACCGGTGAAGGAGTCGAGGTCGCGGGCTATCTGCAGCCAGGCCTCGGAGGTCACGTCCTCGGCATCGCCGTCCCCGACGAGCGTGCGTACGTATCCGAGCAGGCGTGGGTGCACGGCACGGTACACAGCACGGAACGCGTTCTCGTCGCCGTCCTGTGCCTCGAGCACCGCGGCGGTCAGCTCCGCGTCGTCCCCCAGCAAAGTCCCCAACCTGTCCTGTACGTGTGGCGCAAATCAGCACGTTACGGCTTTCAAGCACCTCCCGTCCACGAGTGATACAACGTGCAACCAATCCTGCGCGGAGCGAGGTGTGACACAAAACGCACCCGCGGCGCTGACAGGGATACGGGCTTGTCGCACGAGCCCGTGACGGATGGCGGCCGGGGCCTCTCCTGTGGGGGGTGGCGGCCTCGGTCGCCCTCCCCCTTTCGGGCATCCCACCATGCCTGCCCGTGGCGCTCACGTCATCCTTTCGGCTCTCTTCCGGGTGAAATACCCGCATGAGTACGCCACACGCCACCCTGCGTCGATAGCGTGGCGACACACCCGCGCCACGCCCCGAGGAGCCCCCTGCTGTCCAGCCATCTTCCGGCACAGGCCCGCGGCAGCTCCGACCCCTCCCACGGCCCGGGGCTGACGCGGTTCAACGCCCTGTCCCCCGAGGTCGCGCGGGTCGTCCTGCTGCACTGCTGCGGAAGCCGCCGCTGGGCGCACCGGGTGGCGGCCCACCGCCCCTACCCCGACGCCGGAGCCCTGCTCGCCGCCGCGGACGAGGCCTCGTACGACCTCTCGCAGGCCGATCTGAGCGAAGCTCTGGCCGCGGAGCACTCGGCGGAGCTGGACCACGGGGCGCCGTACGCCGCGCTGCTGGCGCTCGACGCGGCCCACGCGGAGTACGAACGGAAGTTCGGCCACGCGTTCGTGATCTGCCTGGACGCGCATCCGCCGGAGGAGCAGGCCGACCAGCTGCTGGGGGCGATCCGCCGCAGGATGGGGCACGAGGTGGACGAGGAGCGCTCGATCTCCGCGGACGAGCTGCGCCGCGTCGCACAGTCCCGGCTGCTGGACCTGACGCGCCGACTGGCCCGCCCCGAGGGGGCGTCCGCGGCTGAAATCGGGCTATTCGCCCCTGTGGGATAGCCCGTACGTGCCTGTTTGATCACACAGCCGGACCCCGGGCGAGGGAACCGACAACTCGTCGCTACGATGTCCGGGGCCGGTGGACCGTACCCGGCCGGGCCCGACCGACAAAGAAGCCGGCTGGCCCCCGCCCCGCTTCCGGAGGGTTTTCCGTGCCGGCTGGAACGTTGTACCGCGGCCGGGAAGGAATGTGGTCCTGGGTGGCTCATCGAGTCACCGGCGTCCTCATCTTCTTCTTCCTGTTCGTACACGTCCTCGACACCGCTCTCGTCCGCGTCTCCCCCGAGGCGTACGACGATGTCGTGGCTACCTACAAGACTCCGATCGTCGCGCTGCTGGAGTACGGCCTCGTCGCCGCCATCCTGTTCCACGCGCTCAACGGTCTCCGTGTCATCGCCGTGGACTTCTGGTCCAAGGGCCCGCGCCACCAGAAGACGATGCTCTGGTGGGTCGTGGGCATCTGGGTCGTGCTGATGGTCGGGGCTCTCTACCCCGTGCTCGGCCACGCCTACCTCGAACTGTTCGGGAAGTGACGCGCATGTCCTCTGACACTTCTTCCGCCAAGGTCATCGGCGACGTGGAGGGCGTTTCCCTCTACGACGTCGACAACCCCGCGCCGTACATCGAGGCCCCGCGCAAGCGCACGGGCAAGACGCCCCGCTCGACGCGCGGCAACTTCGAGATGGTCGCGTGGCTCTTCATGCGCCTCTCGGGCATCGTGCTCGTCGTCCTCGTCATCGGCCACCTGCTGATCCAGCTGGTCCTCGACGGCGGCGTCTCCAAGATCGGCTTCGCCTTCGTGGCCGGCCGGTGGGCGTCCCCGTTCTGGCAGGTCTGGGACCTGCTGATGCTGTGGCTGGCGATGCTGCACGGCGCGAACGGCCTGCGTACCGTCATCAACGACTACGCGGAGCGTGCCAACACGCGGCTGTGGCTGAAGGGCCTGCTCTACACCGCCACGGTGTTCACCATCCTTCTGGGCACGCTGGTGATCTTCACCTTCGACCCGAACATCCGCTAGGCAACGGGGCTGAGGCGAAACCAATGAAGATCCACAAGTACGACACCGTCATCGTCGGCGCAGGTGGCGCCGGCATGCGCGCCGCCATCGAGTCGACGAAGCGCAGCCGCACCGCGGTGCTGACGAAGCTCTACCCCACCCGCTCCCACACGGGCGCCGCGCAGGGCGGCATGGCCGCCGCGCTGGCCAACGTGGAGGAGGACAACTGGGAGTGGCACACCTTCGACACGGTCAAGGGCGGTGACTACCTGGTCGACCAGGACGCCGCCGAGATCCTGGCGAAGGAGGCCATCGACGCGGTCCTCGACCTGGAGAAGATGGGCCTGCCGTTCAACCGCACCCCGGACGGCACCATCGACCAGCGCCGCTTCGGCGGCCACTCCCGCAACCACGGCGAGGCGCCGGTCCGCCGGTCCTGCTACGCCGCGGACCGCACCGGTCACATGATCCTCCAGACGCTGTACCAGAACTGCGTCAAGGAGGGCGTGGAGTTCTTCAACGAGTTCTACGTCCTGGACCAGCTCCTGGTCGAGGAGGACGGCGTCAAGAAGTCGGCCGGTGTGGTCGCGTACGAGCTCGCCACCGGCGAGATCCACGTGTTCCAGGCCAAGGCCGTCATCTACGCCTCCGGCGGCACCGGCAAGTTCTTCAAGGTGACCTCCAACGCGCACACCCTCACGGGTGACGGTCAGGCGGCCTGCTACCGCCGCGGCCTGCCGCTGGAGGACATGGAGTTCTTCCAGTTCCACCCGACGGGCATCTGGCGCATGGGCATCCTGCTGACGGAGGGCGCCCGCGGTGAGGGCGGCATCCTCCGCAACAAGGACGGCGAGCGCTTCATGGAGAAGTACGCGCCGGTCATGAAGGACCTCGCGTCCCGTGACGTGGTCTCGCGCTCCATCTACACCGAGATCCGCGAGGGCCGCGGCTGCGGTCCGGCCGGTGACCACGTGTACCTGGACCTCACCCACCTCCCGCCGGAGCAGCTCGACGCGAAGCTCCCGGACATCACCGAGTTCGCGCGTACCTACCTGGGCATCGAGCCGTACACGGACCCGATCCCGATCCAGCCCACCGCGCACTACGCCATGGGCGGCATCCCGACGAACGTCGAGGGTGAGGTCCTGGCGGACAACACCACCGTCGTCCCGGGCCTGTACGCGGCCGGCGAGGTCGCGTGCGTGTCGGTGCACGGCGCGAACCGCCTGGGCACCAACTCGCTGCTGGACATCAACGTCTTCGGCAAGCGCTCCGGCATCGCGGCCGCCAAGTACTCGCAGGAGAACGACTTCGTCGAGCTCCCCGAGAACCCGGCGCAGCAGGTGGCCGACCTGGTCGAGCACCTGCGCAACTCCACGGGCAAGGAGCGGGTCGCCGACCTGCGCCTGGAGCTCCAGGAGACGATGGACGCGAACGTGATGGTGTTCCGCACGGAGCAGACCATCAAGACCGCGGTCGAGAAGATCGCGGAACTGCGCGAGCGCTACAAGAACGTGTCCGTCCAGGACAAGGGCAAGCGCTTCAACACGGACCTGCTGGAGGCCATCGAGCTGGGCAACCTGCTCGACCTGGCCGAGGTCATGGCCGTGTCCGCCCTGGCGCGCAAGGAGTCCCGCGGCGGTCACTACCGCGAGGACTACCCCAACCGCGACGACGTCAACTTCATGCGCCACACCATGGCGTACCGCGAGGTCGGAGCCGACGGCTCGGACTCGGTCCGGCTCGACTACAAGCCGGTCGTCACGACCCGCTACCAGCCGATGGAGCGTAAGTACTGATGGCTACCCCCACCCTGGACAAGATGGAAGAGGCGGCCGCGGCCTCCCCGTACATCACGGTCACCTTCCGGATCCGCCGCTTCAACCCCGAGATCTCGGACGAGTCGCAGTGGCAGGACTTCCAGATCGAGATCGACCCGAAGGAGCGCGTGCTCGACGGTCTCCACAAGATCAAGTGGGACCTGGACGGCACGCTCACCTTCCGCCGCTCGTGCGCGCACGGCATCTGCGGCTCGGACGCGATGCGGATCAACGGCAAGAACAGGCTCGCCTGCAAGACGCTGATCAAGGACATCAACCCGGAGAAGCCGATCACCGTCGAGGCCATCAAGGGCCTCACGGTGATGAAGGACCTCGTGGTCGACATGGAGCCCTTCTTCCAGGCGTACCGGGACGTCATGCCGTTCCTGGTCACCAAGGGCAACGAGCCGACGCGCGAGCGCCTGCAGTCCGCCGAGGACCGCGAACGCTTCGACGACACCACCAAGTGCATCCTGTGCGCCGCGTGCACGTCCTCGTGCCCGGTGTTCTGGAACGACGGTCAGTACTTCGGCCCGGCGGCGATCGTCAACGCGCACCGCTTCATCTTCGACTCGCGTGACGAGGCGGGCGAGCAGCGGCTGGAGATCCTCAACGACAAGGACGGCGTGTGGCGCTGCCGCACGACCTTCAACTGCACCGACGCGTGCCCGCGCGGCATCGAGGTCACCAAGGCGATCCAGGAGGTCAAGCGTGCGCTGATCACGCGCCGCTTCTGACCTTCCGGTCCCTGCCGGTACGAGGGCCCCGTCCCCGGTTCTTCCGGGGGCGGGGCCCTCGTGCGTCGGCGGCCTTGCGGCGGCTCGGCCGGCTGGTGACCGCAGGGTCGGAGATCTGCCTGTCCTCCGCGAGGAGCACCTCCTCGGGGAGGAGGACGAAGAGGGTGCCCCTCGTCCCTCTCGGCCGCCCACCGGCCGCGCCGAGGTGGCGCCGGCGTCGTGCGGGGCAGGACCGGCTCCAGGGACGCGTCCACCAGTGGGCGTTCGCCACCGAGGGCGGCCGCCGCACCGTCGTCCACCGCCTCCTGCCGGCGAGCAGGGAACGGGAGTTGATGGGGACGCACATCGAACGGCTGCCGGACGCCGCCCTCCGAAGGGGGACACCGAGCTGCGGGACCCGGGATACAGAGCGGGGGTGCCTGTGGAAGGATCGGCCATATGAGCGAGCAGCAGCCGAACCCGTACGCGAGCGACCCCGCCGGTCAGGGCGGTCCGCCCGGCGCGCCCGGCCAGGGCGACTACAAGTGGGGCCCCGGTGAGGCCAGTTACGGGTACCCCCAGCCCTACCCGGCGGCCCCGGCCTACCAGCCGACCATCGGCGGCGCGGGCCTGTCCGTCCCCGGCGGATACCCCGCCGCCCCGGTCGGCGGTGCCGGTTTCGCCCTCGGCGACATCACCATCGCAGGCGATCAGATCATGACCCCGTCGGGCGCCATGCCGCTCAGGGGCGCGATGTGGAACGCGACGGACTTCTCGCGCACCGAGGAGAAGATCCCGCCCCACGCGATCGTGCTGGCGATCGTCTTCTTCCTGTTCTGCCTGCTCGGCCTGCTCTTCCTCCTGATGAAGGAGAAGACCACGACCGGCTACATCCAGGTCACGGTGACCAGCGGCGGCCGCCACCACTCCACGATGATCCCGGCGGTGGACGCGAACACCTACCACTGGGTGATGTCGCAGCTCGGTCACGCGCGTTCGCTGAGCATGTGAGGATCCGGCGCGACGCGGACGGGCCCCGGCCGAACGGCCGGGGCCCGCGTGTGTTTCCGGGGTGCCGATGCCGGGCGGAGCCACTCGCTTGAACTTGTTCAAAAAACTCTCTAGAGTCATCGACGTCAGCATTTGAACACGTTCAAGGGGGCTGGGGCGATGGACCTCACCGTGGTCGCATACGTCATCTACCTGCTCATCAGCATGGGCCTCACCGTCTGGGTGGCCCGCACGCTCAGCCGCAACGGCCGTGTCTTCATCGGGGACGTCCTCCACGGCAACGAGAAGCTCGCCGATGCCGTCAACCAGCTCCTCGTGGTCGGCTTCTACCTCGTCAACATCGGCTTCGTGACCCTCTACCTGCGCTCGAGCGAGGAGGTCGGCACCGCCCGCGCGCTCTTCGAGGCGCTCTCGGTCAAGCTCGGTGTCGTCCTGCTGGTCCTGGGTGTCATGCACCTCGGCAACGTGTGGGTGCTGAACCGGATGCGCCGCCGCGGGATCATGGAGCGCCAGCAGACCCCGCCCGTCCCCCCGCAGGGGTGGACCGCGCCGCTCGGAGCCTGAGCCGTGGCACCCGCGACCGGGGCCGTGCACCGGCTGACCGTCCTCTACGACGCCGACTGCCCGCTCTGCGTGCACATCCGGCACTGGCTGCTGGCGCAGCGCTGCCTCGTCCCGATGGCCCTGGTCCCCGCCGCGTCCTGGGAGGCGCGGCGGCGGTTCCCGCGGCTCGACCACGCTTCGACGCTCCGGGAGATCACCGTCGTCGGGGACTCCGGGCAGGTGTGGACCGGGACCGACGCCTTCATCGTGTGCCTGTGGGCACTGGCCGAACACCGGCCGAAGGCGAACTGGCTGGCGACGCCGGCCGGCCGCCCGTTCGCCCGGGCCGCCATGTTCACGGCCTCCGCCTGGCGGCAGGCCGTACGCACCGAAGGACAGCCCGGGGCCGCCGAGGGACCGGCCTGTGACGACCAGTGCCCCGTGCCCCGATAGGCTCATACACCGTGACTGATCAGAAGGCTCCCAAGAGCGAGCAGACCCGCACGCTCATCCTCGAAACCGCGCTCCGCCTCTTCCAGGAGCGCGGCTTCGACAAGACGACCATGCGGGGCATCGCGAAGGAAGCCGGTGTCTCGGTCGGCAACGCCTATTACTACTTCGAGTCGAAGGAACACCTGGTCCAGGGGTTCTACGACCGGATCAGCGCCGCCCACCAGGCGGCGGTCCGGCCCATCCTGGACAACGAGACCGACCTGCAGAAGCGGCTCGCGGGCGTGCTGACCAGCTGGCTGGACATCGGCGCCCCCTACCACGAGTTCGCCTCCCAGTTCTTCAAGAACGCGGCGGACCCCGAGAGCCCGCTCAGCCCCTTCTCACCGGAGTCGGAGCCGGCCCGGAAGGCCGCGATCGACATCCACCGCGAGGTGCTGGCCGGAGCGAAGACCAAGGTGCCGGCCGAGCTGGCCGACGTACTGCCGGAGCTGATGTGGCTCTCGCAGATGGGCCTGGTGCTCTACTGGGTATTCGACCGCTCCCCGGACAGCGAGAAGTCGCGGCGGCTCGCCGAGCGCGGCGCGCAGCTCACGACGCGGGGCATCGTGCTGGCCCGCTTCCGGGTGCTGCGGCCGCTGGTGCGCGAAGTCCACGAGCTGTTCGCGGACTTCCTGCCGGGCATGGCGCAGACGGCGGCGGGCCGGCGCAAGGCCTCGGACCCGATTCCCGAGCAGGACTAGAGCCAGTTGAGCTCCCAGAGCCGCCAGACGCCGGTGCCGTCGGACAGGTTCTGGGCACCGGTGACGGCCTCGCGGGACATCACGTAGTCCTTCTTCTGCCAGATCGGCACCATCGGGA
Organism: Streptomyces sp. NPDC046349; assembly: GCF_055587885.1. Taxonomy (NCBI): domain Bacteria; kingdom Bacillati; phylum Actinomycetota; class Actinomycetes; order Kitasatosporales; family Streptomycetaceae; genus Streptomyces; species Streptomyces sp. NPDC046349. Next base: position 335,572 of record NZ_JBVJFK010000008.1, on the reverse strand, counting down.
CCTGCTGGGCGACCGCCTTCTGCAGGTCCCGGAACTCGGCGGCGGCCTCGGACCGCTCCGAGTGGGACTGGGTACGGGTGATCAGCTCGTCGACGCGCTTGTCCGAGAAGCCGTTGTTCATGGAGGAGTCGGCGCCGACGAGCGGGGCGAGGAAGTTGTCCGCGTCCGGGAAGTCCGCGATCCACCCGATCGTGTAGGCGTCGAACTCCCCCGCCGCGTAACCCTTCTGGAAGTCGTTCCACTCCTCCACCGGCTTGAGCGTCACCTGGAAGAGGCCGGTGGCCTCCAGTTGCCGCTTGATCTCCTCGGCCTCGGGCGTGTTCGCGCCGCGCACGTTCACGCCGAGCCTGAGCTGCACAGGGCCGTTGATCCCGGCCTCCTTGAGGAGCTTCTTGGCGGTGGCCCCGTCGGGGGCGGGGTAGGCGTCGAAGAACGGCGTGCTGTGTCCGGCGATGCCCGCCGGGACCAGGGAGTACAGCGGGGTGACGGTGCCCCGGTAGACGTCGCCGGCGACCTTGGCGCGGTCCAGGACGGCGGCGACGGCCTGGCGGACGGCGAGCGGGGCCGCGGCGGAGCCGGGGCGGACGTTGAAGACGATCGAGCGGATCTCACTGCCGCCGGAGGCCTGGTACCGGGTGTCCTTCATGCCGGGGTTGAGGCCGGCGAGCACCGCCGGGGGCATCTCCCGGTGGGCGACCTCGATCCGGCGGTCGTTCCAGGCCTGGTCGAGCTGTTCGGAGCCCCTGAAGTACCTGACCGTGACGGCGGCGCGGGCGGGCCTGCCCTGCCCCCTGTAGGCGGGGTTCGGCTTGAGCTCGGCGCTCGTACCGGCCCTGTAGGCGCTCAGCGTGTACGGGCCGGAGCCGTTGACCTTGCCGTCCTCGCGCAGCGACCTGGCCGGGTACTTGTCCTTGTCGACGATCGAGCCGGCACCCGTCGCGATCTTGAAGGGGAAGGTGGCGTCGCGCGCGGACAGGTTGAAGGTGACCGTACGGCCCTCGGCCTCGACCGACTCCAGGGTGTTGAGGAGCGGGGCCGGCCCCTGGTCGGAGTTGATCGCCTTGATGCGGTCGAAGGAGTGCTTGACGTCCTCGGCGGTGATCGCGCGGCCGCCGCCGAAGGTCACGTCGGCACGCAGCTCGCACCGGTAGACGGTGAGTTTCGGGCCCACGAACCCGCAGGAGGACGCGGCGTCCGGCACGGGGGTGTCGGAGCCGGGCTTCATGGTCAGCAGCGACTGGTAGACGTTGCTGAACAGGGCCCAGGAGCCCGCGTCGTACGCCCCCGCCGGGTCGAGGGAGGACACGACGTCACTGGTTCCGACGCGGATGGGGCCGCGGCTCTCGGCGTCCTCGGGCAGCAGCTGCCAGGCGGCGGCGCCGGCCGTGCCGAGGACGAGCCCGGCCGCGATGATCTTCCAGCGGACAGACCGCATCCCGTGAACCCCACCCCTTGTACCGGAGACAGCGACCCGCTGTCCGATTACCGGATATCCCATCACGGAATATCAGCCACCGGAAGATCGTTTCGGGGGCGGCCGGTCGGCGGTTGGGGCGGTTCAGGCCTGGTATGAGGCGAGTTCGACGACTGTGATGTCGGACGGCGCCCCCACCCTGACCGGCGGTCCCCAGGCGCCCGCCCCGCGGGAGACGTAGAGCTGGGTGTCGCCGTAGCGCTCCAGGCCGGCGACGGTGGGGTTGGCGAGCTCGGCGAGGTAGTTGCCGGGCCAGAGCTGGCCGCCGTGGGTGTGGCCGGAGAGCTGGAGGTCGACGCCGTGCTTGACGGCGTCGTGGATGACCACCGGCTGGTGGGCGAGGAGCACGGCGGCCCGCGACCGGTCGCGGTCGCCGAGGGCCGCCTGGAAGTCGGGGCCGCTCCCCTCCCGCTCCCCCTGGATGTCGTTGACGCCGGCGAGGTCGAAGTACGGCAGGGCCCGACGGGCGTTCTCCAGCGGGGTCAGGCCGAGCTCGCGGACGTGGCCGACCCACTGCTCGGCGCCGGAGAAGTACTCGTGGTTGCCGGTCACGAAGAAGGAGCCGTGGCGGGCGGTCAGGCCGCGCAGGGGCTCTGCCGCGGAACCGAGGTCGGGGACGCTGCCGTCGACGAGGTCGCCGACGATCGCGATGAGGTCGGGCTGGGTGCGGTTGACCGTGTCGACGATGCGCTGGGCGTGGGCGCGGCCGAGCACCGGGCCGAGGTGGACGTCGCTGACGACGGCGATCCGGAAACCGTGCGCCGCGCGCGGCAGTTTGGCCAGGGGGACCTGTACGCGCCGCACGCTCGGCCCGCGCAGCACTCCGTACGCGCCGCCCCCGACGGTGGCGACAGCGACGGCGGCCGCCGCCCCGCCCACGGCGCGGGCGACGAAGGTGCGCCGGCTGAGCCCGCCGTCCGGTGCGGCCGCGGCCGGCTCCCCGGGCGCAGCGTCAGCGGCGATCACCGCGCCGGGCTCCGGCTCGGTGCCGTCGGTGGAGGACGGCTCGGTGGGCGCGGCCGTCTCGGTTCCGGCGCCGGATCGCGCCGCGGGTGGTGCGGCTACCGCCCCGGAGGGGCCGCGGTGGGCCAGACGGCGGAGCAACAGCGCGCGGATCGGCTCCGCGACGAGCATCGTCAGGGTCAGGTACAGGAGCACCGCGAGCCACAGGTACCCCGGCCAGGACACCGTCTGCTGAAGCCAGAAGGGGGCCCCGGCGCGGCCCGCGGTCAGGGCGGCCACGGAGAGGAGGGGCAGGGCGATGGCGGACGCGGTGCCGATGCGGCGGGGCAGGCCGCCGGGGGCGGTGGTGTCCCTCACCAGGCGGATCCACAGCCACCGGTGTACCGCGACGAGCAGGGCGCAGACCGCCAGGGCGACCAGCGCGAAGACCAGGATCGTCATGCCGCACCGCCCTCGGCGCCGGAACGTGATGCTCGCCGCAGGGCCAGGACCCCGCGCAACCCGATCACACCGACCGCCGTCCCCAGGAGAAAGGACGTCACCGCGAGCGTCAGGTGGACCCAGAAGTAGGCAGTGGGGTCGCCCGCGGTGTCGAAGGCCAGGCCACTGCCGTTCTTCCACAGGTTCCGGACGAAAGACACCCAGATGAACCAGGTCCACACCCCGAAGGCGAGCAGGAACCAGGAGGCGGCACGGCTGAGTTTCATGTCCCCAGTATCGGTTTCGTCCCCGGGACGGACGCGCCGGGGTGGGCTGTCCCGGGGTTGGTTGCGGCGAAATGGCCGGTCCGCGACGCCATCCAGCTCATCGGGATGTACTTTCACCTGCGTGTCTGCCAAGACGACCGCTCTGACGGTCCTTACCGCCGCGTTGCTGGTGCCCTCCGTGCTGGTGGCTCCCGCACACGCCGCGCCGACCCCGCCGGCCGACGGGAAGGGCCGGCCCGCCAAGGCTCCGGCGGCGCCCGCACCGCCCGCGTCGATGTCCACGGTCGGCGGATCCCTGCTCGGCCAACCGGGGACGCAGGTGAACCTGCTGCCCGGCGCGCCCGCCCTGCCGACGAACCTCACGGGCCGGTCGTGGATCGTCGCGGACGCCGAGTCGGGCGAGGTCCTGGCGGCGTACAACGCGCACTGGCGGCTGCCTCCCGCGTCGACGATGAAGATGCTCTTCGCGGACACCCTGCTGCCGGGCCTGCCCAAGGAGCAGGTGCACAAGGTCACCGACAAGGACATGGAGGGCGTGGGCCCGGGCAGCAGCCTGGTCGGCGTCAAGGAGGACCACGAGTACTCCGTCCACGACCTGTGGCTCGGGGTGTTCCTGCGGTCGGGCAACGATGCCGTGCACGTGCTCTCGGCCATGAACGGCGGCGTCGAGAAGACCGTCAAGGACATGCAGGCGCACGCGGAGGAGCTCCAGGCACTGGACACCCATGTGGTGTCGCCCGACGGGTACGACGCACCGGAGCAGGTGTCCAGCGCGTACGACCTCACGCTGATCGCCCGCTCCGGGCTGCAGAAGCAGGACTTCCGGGAGTACTGCGGCACGGCGAGCGCGAAGTTCCCCGGCCTGCAGGAACCCGGGAAGCCGCGGGACCACTTCGAGATCCAGAACACCAACCGGCTGATGACGGGCGCGGGCGGGCTCTCCCCCTACAAGGGCATCGCCGGGGTGAAGAACGGCAACACGACCATGGCCGGCTCCACTTTCACGGGCGCGGCGCAGCAGGGCTCCCGCAAGCTGCTGGTCACCGTGATGAACCCGGGAGCGGGCGGCGCGAACTCGGTCTACGAGGAGACCGCCGCGCTCTTCGACTGGGGCTTCGCCGCGGCCGGGAAGGTCAAGCCGGTGGGTGAGCTGGTGCCGCCGAAGAGCGCGGACACCTCCCCCCACGGCTCGCCGGCCCAGTCGCACGAGAACAACCCGTCGGCGGACGGCCTGGTCCCGGGCGGCGGCATGGGCACCGCGCTGGGCGTCGCGGTCGGGGCGCTCGTGGTGCTCGCGGGCGGCGCCTATGTGGTCAACCGCCGCTGGCCCCGCGGCCGCCGCAGCCGCGGCCGTGACGAGGAGCTCGTCTAGCTCGTGTCCTGCGCCGTCGCTGACCCCGCGCGAGCGGGGTCGGCGACGCGGACGGTCGGAACGCGGTCCGGTCGCGCCGGGTCGCCCGGCGGACGGGGTGGTGAGGTCGAGGGTCCTATGCGCCCTCACCCGGGGTTTCGCGCACCCCGCCGCCCGCCGGGGACCCCTCGGCGCCGTCACCGTCCCCGCCGCCTTCGCCGTCGCGGGTGGCCGTCCAGGCGGAGACGTACAGCAGCAGCTTCGCCATGAGGTTGATCCAGAGCAGCAGGGCGATCGGCACGCCGAAGGCCCCGTACATGCTCTTTGCCGCGACTTCCCTCATGTAGCCGCTGAGCAGCAGCTTCAGCAGCTCGAAGCCGGCCGCGCCGATCAATGCCGCCTGGATCAGGCGGCCCTTCGGCGGTTCGACCCCGGGGAGCAGGGTCAGGAGGTAGAGCAGCACCAGGAAGGCCGCCACGACACCCACCAGGAAGGCGAAGGAGCGCAGCAGCGCGCCGCCCGGGCCCTCGCGCGGGATGCCCAGCCAGTCGGCGGTCTTCCCGACCGCGCTGGAGCCGAGGATCGAGGCCGCGGCGGAGAGCAGGCCCACCGCGCCGAGGCCGAGCAGGACGAGCCCGTCCTTGCCCTTGCGGACGATCGGATTCCCCTCGTCCTCGTCGTCCTTGTCCCACACCGCGCGCAGACAGTCCCGCATCGAGCCCACCCAGCCGATGCCGGTGAAGAGGAGGAGGGCGCCGGCGACGAGGCCGATCGTCGCCGCGTTCGCGACGAGCCCGTTGATGTCGAGCTGGTCGGAGATGCCGGGGACCTGTTCGGCGAGGGTCTTCTCCAGCCGGTCCAGCTGCTCCTGGCTGAGCAGCGCCGCACCGACCGCCGCGGCCACGGTGATCAGCGGGAAGAGCGCGAGGAAGCTGATGAAGGTGATGGCGGCGGCGAGCCGGGCCCAGTGCACGCGGTCGAGGCGTTCGTACGAGCGCCATGCGTGCGTCCGCATCAGACGGCCCGCCAGCGGCCCGATCACCGGGAGTTTCGTCAGCCAGTCCATGGGGTCACCGTAAATGAGGCACCGGAAATAGCCAGGATTGCCGCTTTCAGGCACTACGGTCGTCGATTGTGACTTTTCGCCCACCGCCCTCGACGGGACGTCCGTTCCACACCCTGGTACTGCGAAGGCTGAGGTTCCGCGCCCGGCGCACCGCCCGGCTGACCCTGCGTCCCCTCCGTCAGGAAGGACGTACGGTCCTCCCCGCCGCCTCGGCGGTCTGGTCGACGGGGGAGCCCGGCTGCGCCGGAACGCCTATGGGCCCGCTCCCGAAAGGGTATTCACGCAGCTTGCGCCATACCCCGTCGGAGCCCTGTTCGTAGAGGGCGAATCCCTCGCAGAGCCACTCGGCGGCGTACTCGGCGAGCGTCGCGAACGCCACGTCCATCGCTTCTTCGGAGATCCCGTGGGCGACGGTGACGTGGGGGTGGTACGGGAAGGCCAGCTCCCGGCTGAGCGGCCCGGCGGGGTCGCGTACCTCGCCCTGGAGCCGGGTGCAGCCCGCGGCGCCCTCGGCGATCTGCACGAACACGACCGGCGAGACGGGCCGGAAGGTTCCCGTCCCGCTCAGCCGCATCGGGAAGGCCGGGAAGCGGGCGGCGACCTCGGTGAGGTGGGCCCGGATCGCCGGGAGCCGGTCCGCCTCCACCTCGGTCGGCGGTACGAGGGTGACGTGCGTGGGGATGCCGTGCGCGGCGGCGTCCCCGAAGCCCGCGCGCAGCTCCTGGAGCTGGCTGCCGTACGGCTCCGGGACCGCGATCGAAACGCCGAGCGTTACGGTCCCCACGAATCTCTCCTCCGCTTGTCCTGGTGACTCCTGCCGCCCCAGTGTGGGGCCAGGACCCCTCTTCGTGCCAGAGCGGTCTTTCCGTAGTTGCGTTCGTCAGTGCTTGGCGGGCAGCAGACCCAGGCGGTCGTACGCCTGCGCGAGGGTCTCCGCGGCGACGGCGCGGGCCTTCTCCGCGCCCTTGGCCAGGATGGAGTCCAGCGTCTCCGGGTCGTCCAGGTACTCCTGGGTGCGCTGCTTGAAGGGTGTGACGAAATCGACCATCACGGCGGCCAGGTCCGTCTTCAGCGCGCCGTAGCCCTTGCCGACGTACTTCTCCTCCAGGGCGGGGATCGACTCGCCCGTGAGGGTGGAGTAGATCGTGAGCAGGTTGCTGACGCCGGGCTTCTTCTCGGTGTCGAACCGGATCTCGGCCTCGGTGTCGGTGACCGCACTCTTGATCTTCTTCTCGGTGACCTTGGCCTCGTCGAGCAGGTTGATCAGGCCCTTGGGCGACGACGCCGACTTCGACATCTTGATCGCCGGGTCCTGGAGGTCGTAGATCTTCGCGACCTCCTTGACGATGTGCGCGGCGGGCAGCGTGAAGGTCTGGCCGAACCGGCTGTTGAAGCGCTCGGCGAGGTCGCGGGTCAGCTCGATGTGCTGGCGCTGGTCCTCACCGACCGGGACGGCGTTCGCCTGGTAGAGCAGGATGTCGGCGACCTGGAGGATCGGGTACGTGAACAGGCCGACGCTGGCGCTGTTGACGCCGCCCTTGGCGGACTTGTCCTTGAACTGGGTCATCCGGCTGGCCTCGCCGAAGCCGGTGATGCAGTTCATCACCCAGCCGAGCTGCGCGTGCTCGGGGACGTGGCTCTGGACGAACAGCGTGCAGCGCTCGGGGTCCAGGCCGGCGGCCAGCAGCTGCGCGGCGGAGAGGCGGGTGTTCGCGCGCAGGTCCTTCGGATCCTGGGGCATGGTGATCGCGTGCAGGTCGACGACCATGTAGAACGCGTCGTGCGTCTCCTGGAGGGCGACGTACTGGCGGATGGCTCCGAGGTAGTTCCCGAGGTGGAACGAACCGGAGGTGGGCTGGATGCCGGAGAGCGCGCGAGGACGATCAGAAGCCATGGCCCCATTCTCTCAGGTGCGGGGGCGGGCTCGGGCCCGCCGTCGGCCGGAACCTCGGGGCGCGCCGCCCCCGGCCGTGCCGGGCGCGGGTACCGCGCGGCGGCGGCCTGTCCTGATGCCGCCCCGGCCGAGCGACCGCTTTGCGCCGGAGGGCGGGGCTGGAATTGGGGCCCCGCCCTCCGCCGGCTCTCAGCCCCGCCGGCGTTCGCGGCGCCGGGACCGGGGGGCGGCGTCCCGCAGCTGCGCCGCTACGACAGCGGCAGGCCCGGGGCCGGGAAGGCGGCCATCAGGTCGGCGACCTCGGCACGGATCACGGCGAGGGCCTGCTCGTCGCCCTTGGCCGCGGCGTCCACGCCGCGGGCGATCCAGTCGGCCACCACCGGCATGTGCTCCGTGGACAGCCCGCGCGACGTCAGCGACGGTGTACCGATCCGCACCCCCGAGGGATCGAACGGCTTGCGCGGGTCGAACGGGACGGTGTTGTAGTTCACGACGATCCCCGCGCGGTCCAGGGCCTTGGCGGCGGCCTTGCCCGGCACCTCCTTGCCCGTCAGGTCGATCAGGATCAGGTGGTTGTCAGTGCCGCCCGAGACCAGGTCGAAGCCACGCTCCAGCAGCGCCCCGGCCAGCGCCTCGGCGTTGGCGACGACCGCGTGCGCGTACCGGACGAAGGACGGCTGCGCCGCCTCGTGCAGCGCCACCGCGATGCCGGCAGTCGTCTGGTTGTGCGGGCCGCCCTGCAGGCCGGGGAAGACGGCCTTGTCGATCGCCTTCGCGTGCTCCTCGCGGCACATCAGCATCGCGCCGCGCGGACCGCGCAGGGTCTTGTGGGTCGTGGTGGAGATGACGTCCACGTGCCCCGCCGGGGACGGGTGGGCGCCACCCGCGATCAGGCCGGCGATGTGGGCGACGTCCGCGACCAGGACCGAGCCGGCCTCGCGCGCGATCTCCGCGAAGGCGGCGAAGTCGATGGTCCTCGGCAGGGCGGTGCCGCCGCAGAAGATCAGCTTGGGCCGCTCGGCGAGGGCCAGCTCACGCACCGCGTCGTAGTCGATCAGGCCGGTGTCGGCGCGGACGCCGTACTGCACGCCGCGGAACCACGATCCCGTCGCGGAGACGCCCCATCCGTGCGTCAGGTGGCCGCCCATCGGCAGGGCCATGCCCATGACCGTGTCGCCGGGCTGCGCGAAGGCCAGGTACACGGCCAGGTTGGCGGGGGAGCCGGAGTACGGCTGCACGTTGGCGTGGTCCACGCCGAACAGGCCCTTGGCCCGCTCGATCGCCAGGGCCTCGACGCGGTCGATGTTCTGCTGGCCCTCGTAGTAGCGGCGGCCGGGGTAGCCCTCGCTGTACTTGTTCTGCAGCACGGTGCCGGAGGCCTCGAGGACGGCCGCGGAGACGTAGTTCTCGCTGGGGATCAGGCGCAGGGTCTCCGCCTGGAGGACTTCCTCCGCGGCGACGCAGGACGCCAGTTCGGGATCGGTCGCGGACAGGGCGGGATGGCGGCTCGCGGGCATGGCGGGCTCCTCCGGGGTCGATGTGATCGGTACCCCGCGAGGCCCAGGCGAGCGGCCCTGTATGCGGTCGAGCGCGCACGACTCCCCCGGAGTTGGTTCTCCGTACGCCAGTCGCCGTGCGTACCGAACACCCTAGAGGAGGGAGTCCGCAGTGTCGCCTGCGGGGCCACCGCGGACCGCTCACCCGGCGGGCGCGCCGCGCGACAGGTTTCTGCGCCCGGGATACGAGCGACGATAAGAAGGTGACGCCACCCTCGTCACCGCTTCACCGGCCAGACGGACGATCGGAGACCCCGTGTCGACAACAGCTGATGCCATCCGCTCCGCCGAGGCGCACAGCGCGCACAACTACCACCCGCTGCCCGTCGTCGTCGCGTCCGCGGAAGGCGCGTGGATGACCGACGTGGAGGGCCGCAGATACCTCGACATGCTCGCCGGGTACTCCGCGCTCAACTTCGGGCACGGCAACCGCCGTCTGATCGACGCCGCGCGGGACCAGCTGGAGCGGGTCACGCTCACCTCGCGCGCCTTCCACCACGACCGGTTCGCCGACTTCTGCGCCGAACTCGCCGCGCTGTGCGGCAAGGAGATGGTGCTGCCCATGAACACCGGTGCGGAGGCGGTGGAGACGGCGGTCAAGACCGCCCGTAAGTGGGGTTACGAGGTCAAGGGCGTCCCGGACGGCCACGCCAAGATCGTGGTGGCCGCCGACAACTTCCACGGCCGGACCACGACCATCGTCTCCTTCTCGACGGACCACGACGCCCGCGACCACTTCGGGCCGTACACGCCGGGCTTCGAGATCGTCCCGTACGGGGATCTCACCGCGCTGTCGCACGCCGTCACGGAGAACACCGTGGCCGTGCTGCTGGAACCGATCCAGGGCGAGGCGGGGGTGCTGGTGCCGCCCGCCGGCTACCTGAACGGCGTACGGAGGCTGACCCGCGAGCGGAACGTCCTCTTCATGGCCGACGAGATCCAGTCGGGGCTCGGCCGGACCGGCCGGACCTTCGCCTGTGAGCACGAGGGGGTCGTCCCGGACGTCTACATCCTCGGCAAGGCGCTCGGCGGCGGTGTGGTGCCGGTGTCGGCGGTGGTCGCCGACCGGGACGTGCTGGGGGTGTTCGGGCCCGGCCAGCACGGGTCCACCTTCGGCGGGAACCCGCTCGCGTGCGCCGTCGCCCTGGAGGTCATCGCGATGCTGCGCAGCGGCGAGTTCCAGCAGCGGGCCACCGAGTTGGGCGACCACCTGCACCGCGAGCTGAACCTGCTCGTCGGCGGGGGCGCCGTGACCGCGGTCCGCGGCCGAGGGCTGTGGGCGGGCGTCGACATCGACCCCTCCCGCGGAACGGGCCGGGAGATCTCCGAGAAGCTGATGGAGCTCGGTGTGCTCGTGAAGGACACCCACGGTTCGACGATCCGGATCGCCCCGCCACTGGTGATCACCAAGGAGGACCTGGACTGGGGCCTCGACCAGCTCCGGTCGGTGCTCGGCGCGTAGGGCGGGCCGAGCACCGACCGGACCTAGAGGATGACGTGGGGCAGGAAGCGGGCGTACTCGTCCGTGACCGGCCCCGCCGATTCGCGGATGCCGAGCCCCGCCGCCTCGTCCTCGACGACCCACGCGCCGAGCACCACCCGGTTGCCGTCGAAGTCGGGCAGCGGGGCCAGTCCCTGGAAGCAGTACCGCTCCCCCGGCCGCGGTACGAACGGCTCGCCGTCCGGCCCCGGCGCGTGCAGGGTGACGCCCGCGCCCTCGCGGCCGAGGAGGGGCTTGGCCACGTATCCGGCCGAGCCGGGCTCGGCCAGCTCACGCGGACCGTCGAGGTACGCGGGCAGCAGGTTCGGGTGCTCCGGGAAGAGCTCCCACAGGATCGCGAGCAGCGCCTTGTTGGAGAGCAGCATCTTCCACAGCGGCTCGATCCAGCAGGTGGTGCCGGAGCCGCCGCCGTGGTCGTAGGTGCCGAGGACCTGCGGGCCGAACTCGTCCGTGGCCAGCCACTCCCACGGGTAGAGCTTGAAGCAGCTGCGGATGAACCGGAGCTTGTCGTCGACGAACCGGCCGGAGAGGCTGTCCCAGCCGATCTGCTCCACCGACAGGGCGTGCGTCTGCAGGCCGGCCTGGTCGGCGGTCTCCTGGAGGTAGGCGACCGTCATCAGGTCCTCGCCCAGCTCGTCGGTCTCGGAGTGCGCGAAGTGCAGCGGGCCCGGCGCCAGCAGCTCCGCCTGGCGGCGCCAGGCGTCGACGAGGCGCTCGTGGAGGGAGTTCCACTGGTCGGCGCCGGGGAACCGCTCCTCCATCCAGAACCACTGCGGGCTGGCCGCCTCCACCAGGGAGGTGGGGGTGTCCGCGTTGTACTCCAGCATCTTGGCCGGGCTGCCGGTGCCGTCGTAGCGCAGGTCGAAGCGGCCGTAGAGGGAGGGCTGCTCGGCGCGGCGGCGCCAGGACTCGGCGATCAGCGCGGCGAGCTTGGGGTCGGTGATGCCGAGGTCGGCGAAGCGGTCGTGCTCGACGATGTGCGCGGCCGCGGCCAGGCACATGGCGTGCAGTTCCTCGACGACGTTCTCCAGGGCCTCGACCTCGGGGAGGGTGAAGGAGTAGTAGGCGCTCTCGTCCCAGTAGGGGCGCAGCGAGTCGTCGGGGTAGCGGGTGAGGGGATAGATCAGCCCCTGCTCCTCGACCGTCTTCTGCCAGCCGGGTCGGGGCTCGATGGTGTGCCGCTGCATCGTGTGATCAGCCGCCGCTGGAGCTGGAGTGGCCGCCGATGCCGCCGCGGGTGACGGCGGCCTTGTCGAAGCTGCCGCCGGTGACCTTGCCGTTGCTGACGTGGCCGCCGTAGTAGTACGCGCCGGTCCCGCCCGTCTTGCACTCCTTGTTGTTCAGGTGGTCCAGCGTGGAGCGGGACGCGCAGCGCCGGTCCGGTTCGTCGCTGCTGCCGCAGGCCACGAGGGTGGCCGCGAGGAGGCCCATGCCTCCGAGGGCGACGGCGCCCGAGCGCATACGGCGGTGGTTGGTGCTGCTGATGTCCATGTCTGCTGCTCCCCCTGGGGCCTGGCGTGCTCCCGACAGACTAGAGCGGGCTCCCCGGCCGATGGAATCCGGCCGCCGTGAGATCCGTGACCTAGAGTCAGTTCGTGCTGATTGGGATGATTTGCGCGCTCGGTGCCGCGGTGTGCTTCGGCACGGCGTCCGTTCTGCAGGCCGTCGCGACGCGGGCGGTGGAGCCAGGCAGCGGCTCCGGGGTGGACGCGGCGCTGCTCCTGCGGGCAGCACGGCAGTGGCGCTACGTCCTGGGCCTCGGCCTGGACGGCGCCGGCTTCGTCCTGCAGATCGTCGCGCTGCGGCACGTGCCGATCTACGTGGTCGGGGCGGCACTGGCCGCCAGTCTGGCCGTGACGGCGGTGGTCGCGTCACGGCTGATGGCCGTGCGGTTGTCGCGCGCGGAGTGGTACGCGGTGGGTGTGGTGTGCGCGGGGCTGCTGATGCTGGGGCTCGCCTCGGGTGAGGAGGGCAGCGGGACGGGCTCGTTCGCACTGAAGCTGGGGCTGCTCGGCGTGGCGGTGCTGGTGCTGCTGCTCGGTGCGGCCGCGGGCGGCCTGCCGGACGGGCCGCGGGCGCTGGTGCTCGGTCTGGGGTCGGGCACGGGCTTCGGCGTGGTGGAGGTCTCGGTGCGGCTCATCGACTCCGTGTGGGACTTCGGCAACCCCGCGCTGTACGCGCTCCTGCTGGGCGGGGCGGCGGGGTTCCTGCTCCTCACCTCGGCGTTGGCGCGCGGTTCGGTGACGGTGGCGACGGCGGGCCTGGTGCTCGGCGAGACGGTCGGCCCGGCGGTGGTGGGCGTGGTCTGGCTCGGCGACCGTACCCGGGAGGGCCTGACGTGGCTGGCCGTATCGGGGTTCGCGGTGGCGGTCGCCGGCTCGCTGGCCCTGTCGCGCTTCGGCGAACCGAAATCCCCACCGGCCCCGGCACCGCGGGCGTCCTGAGCCCGGCCGGGTTCCCCGGCTGCCGCGCCGCCGCGGGGGTGGTCTTCGGCCCCGCCGGCCGTTCGGTGCGCGGGGTCCGGGGCGGAGCCCCGGGTCTTTCAGCCGCTCCGGGCACACCGCCGGGCACACCGCCGGGTCATGGCAGGGAGGCGGCGAGCGCCGCGAGGGTCGGGGACCACGCGCTGTCCGACGGGGTCCCGTAGCCGACGACCAGCGCGTCCCGCGGCGCGAGCTCGGCCCGGGGGTGGCGGAAGGCGGACAGGCCGTGCAGGGCGAGGTCGTGCCAGGCCGCCGACTGCAGCACCGACCGCTCCGTGCCCGCCGGGAGGTCCAGCACCGCGTGCAGCCCCGCCGCGATCCCCGAGACCCCCGCCACCCGGCCGGCCACCGCCGCCACCAGCTCGTCCCGCCGCCGCCGGTAGCGCAGCCGCATCCCGCGCACGTGCCGGTCGTACGCCCCGGATTCGATGAACTCCGCCAGTGTCAGCTGGTCCGGCATGCTGGACGTCCAGTCCGTGTACCCCTTCGCGGCGGCCACCTCCTCCAGCAGGCCCGGCGGGAGCACCATCCAGCCCATCCGCAGCCCCGGGGCGAGGGACTTGCTGGCCGTGCCGAGGTACACCACCCGGTCCGGGTCGAGACCCTGCAGGGCACCCACCGGCTGCCGGTCGTAGCGGAACTCCCCGTCGTAGTCGTCCTCCAGGATCAGCCCGCCGGTGGTCCGGGCCCAGTCGACCGCGGCCGCCCGGCGGGCGGGGGTCAGGGCCGCGCCCGTCGGGAACTGGTGGGCGGGGGTCAGCAGCACCGCGCCCGCCGCCGCGGTCAGCTCCCCCGTACGGGCCCCGTCGCCGTCCACCCCGAGCGGCCTGGTCCGCAGCCCCGCCCGCACCAGCTCGTCCCGGTGGAAGTCCAGCCCGTACCCCTCCACGGCGACCTCGCGCACCCTGCGCGCCCGCAGCACCGCCGCGAGCAGTTTCAGCCCGTGCAGGAACCCCGCGCACAGCACGATCCGGTCCGGATCCGCGTACACTCCGCGCGCCCGTGCCAGGTAGCCCGCCAGCGCCCGTCGCAGCTCGACGCGGCCGCGCCCGTCGCTGGCGTAGCCGAAGGCCTCGTTCGGGGCTGCGGTCAGTGCCCGGCGGGCCGCCGCCAGCCAGGCGGCGCGGGGGAAACCGCCCAGGTCGGGAGTGCCGGGGACCAGGCTGTACGCGGGGCCGCCGCGAGCGGGACGCCGTACGGGGGCGGCGGTCGCGGGCCGGCGCGGGCGGGCCCGTTCCGCGACCCGGGTGCCGGAGCCCTGCCGGGCCGTGAGCCAGCCCTCCGCAACGAGCTCGGCGTACGCCTCGGCGACCGTGTTGCGGGCGATGCCCAGGTCTGCGGCGAGGCCGCGGGAGGAGGGCAGCCGGGTGCCGGCCGCCAGTCGCCCGCTGCGCGCGGCCTCGCGCAGCGCCTCGGTCAGCCCGGCCCGCAGACCGCGCCCGGCGGAGAGGTCCAGATGAAGGTCGGCACCGAAAGTGGCCCAAGAATCCGTCATGAATATGGACCATATCGACGGGCCGCCTGCCTCCTACGGTGGAACACATGACCACCACCGCTGAAAACCGGACCCCCTCGCACGCCCACGCCCCCGAGCACACGCCGCGCATGAACATGGCGAAGCTCGCCCCCGAGGCCTACAAGGCCGTCCTGGCGCTGGAGATCGCCGCCAGGAAGGGCCTGGAGCCCTCCCTCGTCGAACTCGTCAAGATCCGTGCCTCGCAGGTCAACCACTGCGCCTTCTGCCTCGACATGCACACCAAGGACGCGATCGCCGCCGGTGAGAGCGTCGAGCGCATCGTGCAGCTGGCCGCGTGGGAGGAGTCGCGGCACTTCTACACCGAGAAGGAGCTCGCCGCGATCGAGCTCACCGAGGCCGTCACCGTCCTGACCGACGGTTTCGTGCCCGACGAGGTGTACGAGAAGGCCGCGGCGCACTTCGAGGAGCGCGAACTGGCCCAGCTGATCACCGTCATCGCGACGATCAACGTGTGGAACCGCTTCGGTGTCACCACGCGCATGGTGCCGGGCCACTACAAGCCGGGCATGTACAAGGCCTGACCGGGGCCGGAGCCGAACGGCAGGCTCCGGCCGGGCCCGGCCCGGCCGGTCAGCCCGTCGGCCGGAACGCCGCCAGCGCCGCCGCGTGGTGGTCCTGCGTGGCCTGCCACTCGGCGGCCGGCCCGGCGGTCAGTACCGCCCACTTGGTGCCGTCCGCCACGAGGAAGACCCGTTCGACCCCGCGGCGCACGCCGCGCGACTCCTCGCTGTCGTACTGGTAGACGAGCTCGGCCGCGCCGGGAACACCGGAGACCGGTCCGACGCTGATCTCCTCGTACCCCCGCGTGCCGCCCCTCAGATAGGTGGAGGCCTGCCTGACCGCGGCGAGCGGGCTGAGCTCCGGCTCCGACACCCGGAACACCTGGATCAGCGCGGTCCGGTCGGCCGAGCGGTAGAAGACCCCCTCCTTGAGCTCCTCGCGCGCCCAGCCCGCCGGGACGGCGATGGTGAAGCCGGCCGTGTCCCGCCTGGTCTCGTGGGAACCCGTCCCGGTGCCGGTCGGGCTCGGGGTGGACGTCCCGGTCGGGCTCCCGGCCGTGGTCGGAGACCCGCTCGCCGTGGACGGCTCCCCGCCGGTCGGCGTCGGCGCACCCGAGGTCGCCGTCCCGTTCCTCTCCCCCGCGCGGTCCGCGTCGCCCGTGTCCCGGGCCACGAACCACACGGCGGCCGCGCCGATCGCGACGGAGGCGACGGCGATGCCCGCCGTCGCCGGAGTCAGCCACCGGCCGCGCGGCCCGCCGGAGGTCCCGGGGCCGGGCCGCGGCGGCACGGGCGGCACCCCGTACGGGGGCAGAGGCGGTGGCGGGGCGCCCGGTCCGAGCGGGTCGTGCGCCGACGGCGCGGTCGGCGGCTGCGGCGGCAGCGGCGGCAGGCCCGCGGCGTTGCCCGGAGCGTTGCCCGGGGCCGTGCCCGCGGTGGTGCCCGGAGCGGGCCCGGCCGGCGCCTGGTCCACCACCCAGCGCTGCGCCTGTGCGTCCCAGCGGCGCGGTCCGGACGGCGGCTGTGCCGGAGCCACGGATCAGCCCCCCAGCGCGCCGAGCAGGCTGCCCAGGGCAGCGGCCGCGCTCACGGTCTCCACCAGCGGCGCCCACCGCTGCAACGCCTCGCGCAGTCGGGCGACCAGTCCGGGCCGGATCGTCTCGGCGCCCTCCAGCTGCTCGGCGACCCCGTCCAGTTCGGCGTCGAGCGCGGTCCGGTCCGCGCCCCGGGGAGCCTCCCGTACGAGCGCCTCGCGCAGGGAGAGCACCGCCTCCAGCAGCTCGGCCGCGCCGGGTACGGCCGCTCCCGTACCGCCCTGGTGGACGGTGTTCGTGTTGTTGGAACCGCCGATGCTGACCGCGCTGCCGTGGATGCTGCCGATCCGCGCGGTGGGCTGCTGTCCGCTCCGGTCATCCGTTGCCATGGCTCCCCCTGTGTGTGCTGTTGTGGTTCCCGCTGCCGCCGATGCTGACCGCGCTGTGGCTCACATCGCCGAAGTTCGCGTTGATGTAGACGTCGGCGCGGCGCGCGAAGGCCTCGGTGTACCAGCCGTTCTCGTCCAGGACGACGGTAATGCCGGCGACGATCCGGTCCTGAATGGTTTTCAGATACCGGTCGAGGTCCATGAGGTGGAAGAGCGAGCCGTTGTCCTGCGCGGCGAGTTCACGCACCGAGGCGCGCGGGCCCTCGGGGCGGGCGCCGCCGTGGCCGCCCGAGGCGATCCGCCACCAGCTCGCGATGCCGCGGCCGAGGGTGAGGAGGGAGGCGGTGAAGGAGCCGGGCGTGTGCCGCAGGGCCCACACCGCCTTGCCGAAGCGGCTGTTGTTCAGGTAGCGGTGGGCGTCCGCGTCCGCGTTGTGGAAGGCGACGTGGACGGGCAGCAGCACGTGCGGCGCCACCTCCACCATCATCATCCCGCCCTGGGTGTGGACCCGTACGAACACGGTGACGACGACGTTCTCGTCCCAGCCGCCGACGCGGACGCGCAGGAAGTACCGGCGGCGCTCGCCGCCCTCCTCGACGGCGGCGGCCCGGTGCGTCTCGAAGTCGGCCCTCAGGAGCGGGCCTTCGTCGCGGTGGGTGAAGCCCCCGCCCGGCAGGAACACGCACTGGTCGACGACCAGCTCGCGCAGGCGGTCCAGTACGGCGGCCTCGGCCTGCGGGGACCCGTGCCGGGAGGGCACCCGCAGCCGCTCCAGCAGCGGCACGATCCCGGCCACGATCCGGGCGTTGGTGAGCGGCTCCGGTTTCCGGCCGGGCTCGAGGTCCTCGCGGGGGCGCAGCTCGAAGGACACCTGCCAGGGACGGTACGGGTCGCCGGCTCCGACGAACGGGTCGTTGATGTCGTACATGATCATCGGCGAGTGCTGCTCGCTGAGGATCCGCTGCCGCACGCGGGCGAACCGGACGCCCTGGTCCGCCTCCGCGGGGTCGGTGGAGCGCTGGGCGTAGCGCTCCCGGTTGAGGTCCCCGGCGATGGTCCGGGCGACGTGACCGCGCTGGAGCCCTACGACGGTGACGACGGCGGCGAAGACGGCCGGCACCCATCCGAGGACGAAGCCGGCCAGCGGGCCGCCGATGCCGCCGGCGCCTCCTGCGAAGAGCAGGCCGCCGACCGCGGCCGGGCCGTCGTCCTCGTCGCCGAAGGCGCCGAGCAGGGCCAGCCAGATCCCCAGGACGACGACCACGACGACGGCCAGGTTCCACCAGGCGTAGATCCGCACGACGAGGGAGAGCACCCGCGGCAGCAGCCCGGACCGGGCCCTGAGCCAGCCCGCGAGGCTCAGCAGCAGGAACGGGACGAGCAGCACCGCGAGGGCGCCTCCGGTGAGGAGGGACCCCGCGAACCAGGCGCCGAGGATGCCCACGGCCCAGCCGAGTTCGGCGCGGCGGGCGCGGAGGGCGTGGGCGAGGACGCGCGAGGCGTCGAACCCGTAGGAGGGCGCGACGATCCGCTCCTCGTGGACGTACAGCTCCTCGATGACGCGGTCGCGGTACCCCGCGTCGAGGTAGGTGCCGGCGCACAGGAAGCGGCCGGCCTCGCTGACCGCCGGGTCGACGGGGGGACGGCCGCTCAGGGGACCGTGTTGCGGGTCGCCTGTGGGCTGACGGGGGATCGGGCTCTCGGTCACCGCCCGACTTTAGATTTCCCCTACACCGTCCGACAGGCGGAATCACGCCAAAGCGCCCCGGCCTGATGGGGCCGGGGCGCTTCGGTTCGTACTGGTTGTCGAGGTGGCGGCGGTGTCCGCACTCCTCGGCGAGGAGCGGTGGATCAGATCAGGCCGAGTTCGCGGACCGCGTCGCGCTCCTCCGACAGCTCCTGGACGGAGGCGTCGATGCGGGCGCGGGAGAACTCGTTGACGTCCAGGCCCTGGACGATCTCGTACTTGCCGTCCTTGCAGGTGACGGGGAAGGAGGAGATCAGACCGGCCGGGACGCCGTAGGAGCCGTCCGACGGGATGCCCATCGAGGTCCAGTCGCCCTCGGCGGTGCCGTTGACCCAGGTGTGGACGTGGTCGATGGCGGCGTTGGCGGCCGAGGCCGCCGAGGACGCGCCACGGGCGTCGATGATCGCGGCGCCGCGCTTGGCGACGGTCGGGATGAAGGTGTCGGCCAGCCACGCCTGGTCGCCCACGACCTCGGCGGCGTTCTTGCCGGCGATCTCCGCGTGGAAGATGTCCGGGTACTGGGTCGCCGAGTGGTTGCCCCAGATGGTCAGGCGCTTGATGTCGGAGACGGCGGCGCCGGTCTTGGCGGCCAGCTGCGAGATCGCACGGTTGTGGTCCAGGCGGGTCATCGCGGTGAAGCGCTCGGCCGGTACGTCCGGGGCGGCGGCCTGCGCGATGAGCGCGTTGGTGTTGGCCGGGTTGCCCACGACCAGGACCTTGATGTCGTCGGCGGCGTGCGCGTTGATCGCCTGGCCCTGCGGCTTGAAGATGCCGCCGTTGGCCGCGAGCAGGTCGCCGCGCTCCATGCCCTTGGTGCGCGGGCGGGCGCCCACGAGCAGCGCGACGTTGGCGCCGTCGAAGCCCTTGTTCGGGTCGTCGAAGATGTCGATGCCGGCGAGCAGCGGGAAGGCGCAGTCGTCGAGCTCCATCGCGGTGCCCTCGGCGGCCTTCATGCCCTGGGGGATCTCCAGGAGCCGGAGCTTGACCGGCACGTCCGCGCCGAGCAGGTGACCGGACGCGATACGGAAGAGCAGCGCGTAGCCGATCTGGCCGGCGGCGCCGGTGACGGTGACATTCACAGGAGTGCGGGTCATGGCCTTCTCCGTTAGACAGCTGGCGGTGGGGCGTCCCTGCCCCATGTGCTGGAGGACGCCGCTCCCCTGTAAATCTTGACGTGAAGAGACATCCGCGGTCAGGCTATCCGACCCTGGCGCGGCCCGACCCCCGGGTCCCTGTGGTGCGCGGCACACGAACCCCGGCGTTTCGAAGGCGAAGTCGATTTCAGGACTTCTATTCGACCGGAAAGGCCTGGCGCGTCCGATCGCCCTCATCGACCTGACACAGGCGTTCGCCGCGCGGGCGTCCGGTACGGCGCCCCCGGATCCCGCGAACGCGTCCCCGGGCATCTCACCGCGCCCCGCGCCCGGCACCGCCGTCGGCGCCGAGACGCCGGGCGCGGTGAGCACCGCCGGCGCGGCCGCCACGGCCGGCCGGCCCTCGGTGCCCGACCGGACCAGCGCGTCCCGCGTCCGCCCCGCGCCCGGCGCACTCGGCGCGGTCGGCGCACTCGGCGCACTCAGCGCACGGTGAAGCGGACCGCGCTCTCCAGGAACGGGATCTCCAGCAGCGGCCTGGGCTCCATCACCAGCGCGAGCAGCGTGATCGCCACGCCCAGCAGCCCGTAAGTGATCATGTCGGTGAAGCGGGAGCGCACCGCGAGCATCCCCACGGAGGGCAGCACGCGCCGCAGCACCGCCGCCGCGATCAGGGCCACACCGATCACCAGGCACCCGGCCCTGGCCTGCCCGAGGGCGGTGGTCAGCAGCCCCACCGCGGTCGCGGCGAGCACGCTGAGCATCGGCCACTGGCGGGCGGGCGTGGACACGGCCCCGGGGACGGCGCGGCCGCTGCCCTCGGGTCGGGCCGTGTCCCGCGTGACGGACGGGAAGCGGCGGGACTTGGCCGCGCCGCTCCCGTTCACGTGCTCGGCGCCCGGTTCAGCGCGCACTGCCGGTCCGCTCCGCCGCCTCGACGACGTTGACGAGCAGCTGGGCGCGGGTCATCGGGCCGACCCCGCCGGGGTTGGGCGAGATCCACTGGGCCACCTCGGCGACGCCGGGGTGCACGTCGCCGACGATCTTCCCGGCCTCGTCGCGGCTGACGCCCACGTCGAGCACGGCCGCGCCCGGCTTCACGTCCTCGGGCTTGACCAGGTGCGGGACGCCGGCCGCGGCGACGATGATGTCCGCCTGGCGCAGCAGCCGTGAGAGGTCGCGTGTACCGGTGTGGCACAGCGTGACGGTGGCGTTCTCCGACTTGCGCGTCAGCAGCAGGCCGATGGACCGCCCGACGGTGATCCCGCGGCCGAGGACGACGACGTGCGCGCCGTTGATCTCGACGCCGTGGTGGCGCAGCAGTTCGACGATCCCGTACGGGGTGCAGGGCAGCGGGCCCGGCTCGTTCAGGACGAGTCGGCCCAGGGAGGTCGGGTGCAGGCCGTCGGCGTCCTTCAGCGGATCCATCAGCTCCAGGACCCGGTTGGTGTCGATGCCCTTGGGGAGCGGGAGTTGGACGATGTAGCCCGTGCACTGCGGGTTGGCGTTGAGCTCCCGCACGACCTCCTCGATGTCCTCCTGGGAGGCCGTCGCGGGCAGTTCGCGCTGGATGGAGGCGATGCCGACCTCGGCGCAGTCCTTGTGCTTGCCGTTGACGTACCAGCGGCTGCCCGGATCGTCGCCGACCAGCAGGGTGCCGAGGCCGGGGGTGATGCCCCGGGCCTTGAGGGCCGCCACACGGGCGGTCAGTTCGGACTTGATCGCGGCCGCGGTGGCCTTGCCATCGAGAATCTGGGCGGTCATGACCCCATCCTCCCGGATGAGGTGGCCCGGGTTCCAGTCAAGGTGCTCGCGGGACCGTAGGGTTCATTGCACTTGCACAACAAGTGACCGGCTGTATGACACCCAACTGGACAAGGACTCGCCGGTCGGACCACGATGAAACGACTGAGTGCCGCGGGCAGTGCCGGGGGGCGGACCGCACCGTGCAGGATTCCTCCGCGCTCATTGCCGTGCGTCCCCGCACTTCCACGGAGGAACACCCCAGATGAGTTTCGGCGACCCGCACAACCCGTACGGACAGCAGCCGGCGCAGGGCCAGCCCGGTTACGGCTACCCGCAGCAGGCCCCGCAGGGCATCCCGCCGCAGGGCGGCTACGCCTACCCGCAACAGGCCCCGCAGGGCTACCCCGGCGGCCCCGCCGGGTATCCGGGCGGTCCGGGCGGCTACCCGGGCGCCCACATGGAGATGCCCGGGGGTGCGAAGGCGGCCCGCGTGATCCTCTTCGTCCTGAGCAGCCTGCAGGCTCTGGCCGGCCTGCTCGTCATCATCGGCGGCGCCGTCTTCGCCTCGGCCTTCTCGGGGTCCTCCAGCTCCTCGGCGCAGGACGTCGGGACCGCCGTCAGCGTCGGCTTCGTCATCGGCGGCCTCTTCCTGATCGGCGTGTCCCTGTGGCCGTTCCTCACGGCGCTCAAGATGGGCAAGGGCCGCAACGGGGTGCGCGTGTCCGGCATCGTCTACGGCTCGCTGCAGACCTTCTTCGCCGGCCTCAGCCTGCTCCTCAACATGGCGGCCCTCGGCGCGAGCGAGCAGTCGTCGGGCGGACCCACCGCAATCGTCCTGCTGCCCGCCGTGGTCTCCCTCGCCCTCGGCCTCACGATCGTCATCGGACTCGCGAAGGCCGGCGACTACTTCAAGCGTCCGAACTACTGATCCGCTCGTCCGCAGAACCGGCGAAGGCCGCGACCCGCAGCGCGGGTCGCGGCCTTCGCCGTGTCGGGGTGGGCCGGACTCAGTGGAAGAAGTGCCGGGTCCCGGTGAAGTACATCGTCACGCCTGCCTTCTGCGCGGCCTCGACGACCTGCTCGTCGCGGACCGAACCGCCCGGCTGGACCACGGCCTTGATGCCCGCGGCGGTCAGGATCTCCAGGCCGTCGGGGAAGGGGAAGAAGGCGTCGGAGGCGGCGTAGGAGCCCTGCGCGCGCTCGGCGCCGGCCCGCTCGACGGCGAGCTTCGCCGAGTCGACGCGGTTGACCTGGCCCATGCCGACGCCGACCGAGGCGCAGTCCTTGGCGAGCAGGATCGCGTTCGACTTGACGGCCCGGCAGGCCCGCCACGCGAAGGCCAGCTCGGCGAGCTCCGCCGGGGGCAGGGCCTCGCCGGTCGCCAGCGTCCAGTTGGCCGGGTCGTCGCCCTCGGCCTGGAAGACGTCCGACTGCTGGAGCAGCACGCCGCCGGAGACGGGCTTGAGGTCGCCCGGCTGGTGCGGGCTGCCGTCGACCTTCAGGACGCGGATGTTCTTCTTCTTGGCGAGGATCTCCACCGCGCCGTCCTCGTAGCCGGGGGCGGCGATGACCTCGGTGAAGATCTCCGCGACCTGCTCGGCGAGCTCGACGGTCACCGGACGGTTGACGGCGATGACACCGCCGAACGCCGACAGCGGGTCGCAGGCGTGCGCCTTGCGGTGGGCGGAGGCGACGTCCGCGCCGACGGCGATGCCGCACGGGTTGGCGTGCTTGATGATCGCTACGCACGGCTCTTCGTGGTCGTAGGCGGCGCGCCGCGCGGCCTCGGTGTCCACGTAGTTGTTGAAGGACATCTCCTTGCCGTGCAGCTGCTCGGCATTGGCGAGCCCGCCCGGCCGGCCGTCCGTGTAGAGGGCGGCGGCCTGGTGGGGGTTCTCGCCGTAGCGGAGGGTGGACTTGCGCTCCCAGGCACCGGCGAGGAACTCCGGCAGCGCGCCCTCCTCGCCCTCCGGGGCGTACGCGTTCGTGAACCAGGAGGCGACGGCCACGTCGTAGGCGGCGGTGTGCTGGAAGGCCTCGGCGGCCAGCCGCTTGCGCGCGGCCAGGTCGAAGCCGCCGCCCTGGGCCGCGGCGATGACGTCGGCGTACCGGTCGGGGCTGGTGACCACGGAGACCGACGGGTGGTTCTTGGCGGCCGCTCGGACCATCGAGGGCCCGCCGATGTCGATCTGCTCGACGCACTCGTCCTCGGTGGCACCCGACCGGACGGTGGCCTGGAACGGGTACAGGTTGACGACGACGAGGTCGAAGGGCTCGACGCCCAGCTCGGCGAGCTGGCTGCGGTGGTCCTCCAGGCGCAGGTCGGCGAGGATGCCGGCGTGCACGCGCGGGTGCAGCGTCTTGACCCGGCCGTCGAGGCACTCGGGGAAGCCGGTCAGCTCCTCCACCTTGGTGACCGGCACCCCGACGGCGGCGATCTTCGAGGCGGTGGAGCCGGTGGAGACGAGCGCGACGCCCGCCTCGTGCAGGCCGCGGGCCAGCTCTTCCAGTCCCGTCTTGTCGTAGACGCTGATGAGCGCACGCCGGATCGGCCGCTGGGTCGTGGTCGGGTCGTTGCTCGCTGCGGTGTCTGCGGCGGTCACTGGATTGTTACCTTTCGTCCCTCAATGCGGTAGCCGTGCCGGGCCAGGCGCCCCACGACATCGACGAGCAGCTGTCGCTCGACTTCCTTGATGCGCTCATGGAGAGCGGCTTCGTCGTCCTCGTCCCGGACCTCGACCACACCCTGGGCGATGATCGGACCGGTGTCCACGCCGCTGTCCACGAAGTGGACCGTGCAGCCGGTGACCTTCGCGCCGTAGGCGAGCGCGTCCCGCACGCCGTGCGCACCGGGGAAGGAGGGGAGGAGGGCGGGGTGGGTGTTGATGAACCGGCCGCCGAAGCGGTCGATGAACTCCTTGCCCACGATCTTCATGAAACCGGCCGACACGACGAGGTCGGGCGCGTGTGCGTCGGTCGCCGCGGTGAGGGCGGCGTCCCACTCGGCGCGGCTCCCGTAGTCCTTCACCGGGCAGACGAAGGTGGGGATCCCGGCCTTCTCCGCCCGCTCCAGGCCGGCGATGTTCGCCCGGTCGGCTCCCACGGCGACGACTTCGGCACCGAAGCCCTCGGGTCCGCCGGGATGGGCGTCGATGGCGTCGAGCAGGGCCTGGAGGTTGGTGCCGGAACCGGAGACCAGCACGACCAGGCGGGAGGCGGCCATGGGAGGCCCTTTCTCGCGGAATTGCGGTGTTCGTCTTTGTGCGGTCATACGAAACTTCGGGGTACCGATATACGGGGAACCATACGAAGCCGCCGACCGCCTGCAACGATACCGGCACACCGGACGGCCCCCGAGGGACGGGGGGACGGGCGGGCGGTAGCGTCTGGCGTACAAGCCGCAAACTGGCCTCACCTCGCCTCGATGTCCTCGTGACGTCCATGACACAGGGGAAGTAACACACCCGATGCCGGACCGCCGTCAGCCCGACTCCCCCACCGACGACAACCCCTTCGCGGCCCCGCCGGAGGGCCGGCCCGACCAGCCGTGGCAGCCGCGCAGCGGTGGCGGCGGGAACGGCGACGGGAACGGCCCGGGGGACTCGGGCGGGCAACGCGGTCCGGCGCGCTGGGACCCGACGGACCCGGTCCAGCGCCGCGCCCGCTACGCGCTGCTGGCGGGCATGTGGGGCTTCTTCTTCGGGATCTTCGGCATCCCGTCGGTCGGCCTCCTGCTGGGCGCGCTCGCCCTGTACTGGGGGATCAGCGCGCTGCGCGGCCAGCCGGCCGCGGCGACCGGCGAGCCGGGCGCCCCGACGGGCCTCGACGCCCTGGGCCCGGCGGCGCGACCGCAGCGCACGGCGGCCGTGAGCGGCCTGGTCACCGCCTCGCTGGCGATCCTGCTGGCCATGAGCTCGTACGCACTGCAGCTCGTGTACAAGGACTTCTACGTCTGCCGCGACGACGCCCTCACCAAGTCGGCGGAACTCCAGTGCAACACCATCCTCCCGGACAACTTCGTCGGCGAGGTCCTGAAGGTCCGCCAGTAGCACCGCACGATGCGCGGGTCCGGGGCGGAGCCCCGCTCCTCCAGCCTGCCGGGGTCCGTCCGCCGACCCCGTCGGCGTTCGGGACCCGCGGGCTCGGGGGCCGAAGGCCCCGCAACGGTGCCGCGCGGGCTGGGTCGTCTCCCTGGGATCCTGTCGGTCAAGCCCTCGTGGTCCGGCCGTGCATCACACGGCGGACGGAGGGGCTCCCGCGTACCGACCGCCTCGGGCGAACCGACTGCGCACCCGGATCCGGCCTGATCCGAAAGAAAGCCACAAGGGCTGACCCGTCCTCCCCGGCGCGCGCACGACGACGGCCACGGCGCCTGCCGCGTTGTCACACCGCCCGGAGACGCCCGGTACGAGGACGCTCCCCCGCCGTGCGACGCACCGCATCCGACGCCGCGCGCCGATCCACCGGGGATGACGGGACACCTCAGGCGGGCGGCTTCCGCCGGGCGAGCACCCGCATCCCGGCCACGGGAGGCGGCACGGGCGGAGCCGGTGGGGCCACCGGCCCCGGGCCCGGGCCCGGGCCCGGACGCAGGTCGAGCCCGGTCACCACGGTCACCGCCCGCCGCGCCCGCACCGCAGGTGCAGCCGCACCCGCCGGAACCGCCTCAACCGCCTCAACCACCTCAACCACCTCAACCACCTCAACCACCTCAACCACCGGAGGAACCGGCACCGGCACGATCTCCGGAACCAGCGTCCCCGACGCCTTCCGCATCGCCTCCCACCGCAGCTCCCGCACCCCGCTGTCGTGCCAGCCGTCGTCCACCGGAGCGTCCGCGTCCACCGCGACCGGGCCCTCCGCCGGGCGGTAGCGCCACGCGTGCACCCCCACCGCCACCGGCACGGCCAGCACCAGCGTCCACGCGAAGGCCGCCGCACCCGTGGCCCACCACACCGGCCCGAACTCGGCCAGCCGCCGTGAGCCGAGCGGTCCCGCCGACGCCGCCGCGAGCCCGGCCATCGCAAGGCCGCAGACCAGCGCGCCGAGGGCCGCCGTGAGCGCGGTCTCCCCGTACGAGACCTCGCGCGCCCGGCGTACCGCGAACCAGCCCACCGCCAGCCCGGCGACCACCGGCACTCCCACGGCGGCCCAGGTCAGCGGGGTGCCCGGCCCGGCGGCCGGGAGCGCCTCCAGCAGCGGGAAGCGGGGCAGCGCGGGCGCGCCGGCGAAGCCGAACGGGGTGGCCGTGACCTCGGCGCCGAGGGAGAAGCCGGGGCCGAGGGCGTAGGCCGCTCCCCACACCATGGCGTTCGGGATCAGGGTGAGCGCGAGCAGCAGGACCGCGAACCGGCCCGACCACACCCCGGTCAGGGACAGGAACGAGGCCTGGACCTGCGCGCCGTGCCAGGCGAGCGAGGCGCCGACGAGCAGCGCTCCGCCGCCCAGGAGCACCAGGGCGCCGCCCGCGCCCGCCCGCAGCGCAAGCGCGTACCGAGGGCGCGCCAGCCCCCTCCGTACGCCCCCGGGCAGCCAGTTCGGCAGCGGCCCGAGCGGCCGCCCCTTGGCGCCCCACACCCCGCCGGCCGCGGCCAGTACGGCAACCAGCGGGATGTGCCAGGCGGCGCTGATCGGGTCGGCCGGCATCGGGCCGCCGGCGGCGTACACCGTGGCGAGCGCCCCGACGGAGAGGTATCCGCAGAGCACGGCCGAGAACACGGCCGTCGCGGGCAGCACGTCCTCGTCCTCCTCGTCGGAGGCGCCGCCCAGCCGGGCGGCCCTCCGCATGAGCAGGACGGGCAGCGCGACGAGCAGCAGCGGTGTCACACCAACGGGTGCCGGGACACCGGAAAGCGTGTCGTACCGCAGCAGTTCGGTCCCGTGGGCGAGCAGCCACAGCCCGGCGGCGAGGTGCAGGGCCCCGCCGGGGCCGCTGTCGGGATAGGGGGAGCTGATCCACAGGACGATGACGAGCACGGCGAGGAAGCCGAGCCCGAGTCCGGCCGCCACGGCGCCGCCCACCACGCATGCGGCGGCTGCCGGCGAGCGCCGCCGCACCCCGCCTCGCGGGGCCGCCGGCAACCGGGTCCCGCGTTCGGTCACTTGGGTCACCCCGCCATGGTGCCAACGACACGCGCTATGAGCGGGTAACAGGCGAATGTCCGTGGTGTCGCCCAATATACGCTTATGTACTTTATTGCTCAGGGCTGCCGGGTTGCGGGGAGTGTGGCATGACAGGAAGCGTCGAGGGCCTGCCCGCCCCGCACGAGCGCCGAAGACTGCGCGAAGCCGCGGAGCTGACGCTCGATGAGGTCGCGGCGGCCGTGGGCGTCACCGCGGCGACGGTTCGCCACTGGGAGTCCGGACGCACGAACCCGCGCGGGCGCAAGCACGACGCGTACGCGAGGTTGCTCGGCGACCTCACCGCACTGCCGGTGGCCGCGGACGCGACCGGGCCGCGGGGCCGGAGCGACCCGGCCGACCCGGCCCTGGCGGCGGTGGCGCCCGCGGCCGGGGCCTGGACGGAGGCCGGTCCGACGCCCCCAAACGGGGCCGCGGTCACCGCCGACACCACCAGCCGCGGTCCGACAGCCCAGGACGGTGCCGCGGTCACCGCCGACACCACCACCGGCGGCAGGACCGGAGCCGCCGCCCGACCGGCCGTACGTCCCCTCCTCGGACCGGCCGATGCCTTCGACACCCTCTACGAGCGGGCCGCGCCCACCCTCGCCCTGCAGAGCTACCTGCTCACCGGCCGCCGCGCCCTCGCCCTGGAGGCCGTGGACCGGGCCTTCACCCGGGCCTGGGACCAGTGGCCCGAAGTGGCCACCGACCCGGACCCCGAAGGCTGGGTGCGCGCGATCGCCCACGAGTACGCGCTCTCCCCCTGGCACCGGTTCCGGCGCGCCCACCGCAGGCCCGACCGGCCCCCGGCCGATCCCGCCGACCGGATCCTGCTCGACGCCCTGCTCGCGCTGTCCGCCATCCACCGGCGCACCGTCCTGCTCTACGACGGCGTCGGCCTCGACCTGCCCGACACCGCCGCCGAAACGGAGGCCACGACCCTCGCCGCCGGCAACCGCATCCTGCATGCACACGCCGACCTCGCCGCCCGGATCCCCGACCTGACCGACGTACCGGTCGAGAAGCAGTCCGCGGCGCTGCGGGAGCGGCTCGTCGCGCTGCGCCCGCCGTTCACGCTCGCCCCGCGCCCGGCGGCGGCGGTCCGCGGCGGCGGCGAGCGGCGCGTCCGGCAGTGGACCCGGGCGACGCTCGGCCTGACCGCGATGATCACGGCCGCCACCGCCTACACGGCGGCGACCGCGCCCACCCGGTACGACCCGCCGCCGGCACCCGGGGTGAGCGTGACGGGGGTGCCGGCGCTCAGCGGCCCGCAGCAGCTCACCGAACGGAGCAGGCAACTCCACGACAAGCTGCGCGCGGATCCGCAGGCGGGACCGGCGCGCATCACCCCGAAGATCGAGTGAGACCGCGTACGCGAAAGGGCGTGGCCCGCACCCCGAGGGGTGCGGGCCACGCCCGTTCAGCCGTACGGCCGCTGCTTACTGAGCGGCGTTCAGGATCGCGCGAGCGAGCTCGGCGGTCTCGGTCGGCGTCTTGCCGACCTTGACGCCGGCGGCCTCGAGGGCCTCCTTCTTGGCCTGCGCGGTGCCGGAGGAGCCGGAGACGATGGCGCCGGCGTGGCCCATGGTCTTGCCCTCGGGGGCGGTGAAGCCCGCGACGTAGCCGACGACCGGCTTGGTGACGTTCTTCGCGATGAAGTCCGCCGCACGCTCCTCGGCGTCGCCGCCGATCTCGCCGATCATGACGATCAGCTCGGTCTCCGGGTCGGCCTCGAAGGCCTCCAGGGCGTCGATGTGCGTGGTGCCGATGACCGGGTCGCCACCGATGCCGACGGCGGAGGTGAAGCCGATGTCGCGCAGCTCGTACATCATCTGGTAGGTCAGCGTGCCGGACTTGGACACGAGGCCGATCTTGCCCGGCTTGGTGATGTCGCCCGGGATGATGCCGGCGTTGGACTGGCCGGGGGTGATCAGACCCGGGCAGTTCGGGCCGATGATGCGGGTCTTGTTGCCCTTGGCGGTCGCGTACGCCCAGAAGGCGGCGGAGTCGTGCACCGCGATGCCCTCGGTGATGACGACGGCCAGCGGGATCTCGGCGTCGATGGCCTCGACGACGGCGGCCTTGGCGAAGGCCGGCGGGACGAAGAGGACGGAGACGTTGGCGCCCGTCTTCTCCATCGCCTCGGCGACGGAACCGAAGACCGGGACCTCGGTGCCGTCGAAGTCGACGGTGGTGCCGGCCTTGCGCGGGTTCACGCCGCCGACGATGTTGGTGCCGTCAGCCAGCATCAGCTTGGTGTGCTTCATGCCCGTGGCACCGGTCATGCCCTGGACGATGACCTTGCTGTCCTTGTTGAGGAAGATAGCCATGTGAGTCTGTGACCTCTGCCCTTACTTCGCAGCCGCGAGCTCGGCGGCCTTGTCGGCCGCGCCGTCCATGGTGTCCACGCGCTGCACCAGCGGGTGGTTGGCGTCCGAGAGGATCTTGCGACCCAGCTCGGCGTTGTTGCCGTCGAGACGGACGACGAGCGGCTTGGTGACCGCCTCGCCCTTCTCCTCCAGCAGGGCCAGCGCCTGGACGATGCCGTTGGCGACCTCGTCGCAGGCGGTGATGCCACCGAAGACGTTGACGAAGACGGACTTGACGTCCGGGTCCCCGAGGATGATCTCGAGACCGTTGGCCATGACGGCGGCGGAGGCGCCACCGCCGATGTCCAGGAAGTTGGCGGGCTTGACGCCACCGTGGTTCTCGCCGGCGTAGGCGACGACGTCCAGGGTGCTCATGACGAGACCCGCGCCGTTGCCGATGATGCCGACCTCACCGTCGAGCTTGACGTAGTTGAGGTTCTTCGCCTTGGCGGCGGCCTCGAGCGGGTTCGCGGCGGCGTGGTCGACGAACTCCTCGTGACCCGGCTGGCGGAACTCGGCGTTCTCGTCGAGGGAGACCTTGCCGTCGAGGGCGATGACCTCGCCGGAGGCGACCTTCGCGAGCGGGTTGACCTCGACGAGGAGCGCGTCCTCGGCGATGAAGGTGTCCCACAGGGTCACGAGGACCTCGGCGACCTTCTCGGCGACCTCGGCCGGGAACTGCGCCAGCTCGACGATCTCGCGGGCCTTCTCGATGGTCACGCCCTCGTTGGCGTTCACCGGGACCTTGGCGAGCTTCTCCGGGGTCTCCTCGGCGACCTGCTCGATGTCCATGCCGCCCGCGACCGAGGCCATGGCCAGGAAGGTGCGGTTGGTGCGGTCGAGGAGGTACGAGACGTAGTACTCCTCGACGATCTCGGGAGCGGTCTCCGCGATCATCACCTTGTGGACCGTGTGGCCCTTGATGTCCATGCCCAGGATGTCCGTCGCGCGGGCGACGGCCTCGTCCGGGCTGGCGGCCAGCTTCACGCCGCCGGCCTTGCCGCGGCCGCCGACCTTCACCTGCGCCTTGACGACCGACTTGCCGCCCAGCCGCTCGGTGGCCTCGCGAGCCGCCTCAGGCGTGTCGATGACTTCACCGGCCAGCACCGGTACACCGTGCTTGGCGAAGAGGTCCCTCGCCTGGTACTCGAACAGGTCCACGCGCGTCCGTCCCTTGTCTTT
Source organism: Streptomyces sp. NPDC046349 (assembly GCF_055587885.1). NCBI lineage: Bacteria > Bacillati > Actinomycetota > Actinomycetes > Kitasatosporales > Streptomycetaceae > Streptomyces > Streptomyces sp. NPDC046349. The sequence goes on along the minus strand of NZ_JBVJFK010000008.1, from coordinate 304,856 downwards.
TTAAAGATTCGCAGTGATTCGCGGTTTGTCTGCTATCTGCGTGGGCGTGCCGCGGAGGGCAACGTGACGGCGCTGTCACAAGGAAGGCGCACACGGTGACCGTGGACGCGGCATGTCCGTCCGGCAGGTTATCCCCGTGGGGCGTGCGACCCTAAATCGCAGATCACACCTGAGCGGTGATACCTGTCACAGAACGCCTCACGGTTGAACTGGAAATTCGTGTGATCGGCCCCTTCACACGGGCAGCCGGGACGGGCGTGTCGGAGGAACCTCAGGGGGTCGGCAGGGGCCGCTTCTCCAGCGCCGCGGCCATCACCTCCGGGAACAGGTCGGGCGTGCAGGCGAAGGCCGGCGCGCCGAGGGCGGCCAGTGCCGCGGCGTGCTCGCGGTCGTAGGCCGGGGCCCCCTCGTCGGACAGCGCCAGCAGGGTCACGAACTCGACGCCAGCCCCCTTCATCGCGGCCACGCGCTTGAGCATCTCGTTGCGAATGCCGCCCTCGTAGAGATCACTGATGAGGACGACGACCGTGTCGGCGGGCCGGGTGATCTTCGACTGGCAGTAGGCGAGGGCCCGGTTGATGTCGGTGCCGCCGCCCAGCTGGGTGCCGAAGAGGACGTCGACCGGGTCGTCGAGCTGGTCGGTCAGGTCCACCACGGCGGTGTCGAAGACGACCAAACGGGTGGCGATCGAGCGCATGGAGGCGAGGACCGCGCCGAAGACGGAGGCGTAGACGACGGAGGCCGCCATCGAACCCGACTGGTCGATGCAGAGGATCACCTCCTTCTTCACCGATTGCGCCGACCGGCCGTAGCCGATCAGCCGCTCGGGGACGACCGTGCCGTACTCGGGCAGGTAGTTCTTCAGGTTGGCCCGGATCGTGCGGTCCCAGTCGATGTCGCGGTGGCGGGGACGGCTGATCCGGGCGGAGCGGTCGAGTGCGCCGGTGAGGGTGGCCCGGGTGCGCGTCGCGAGCCGCTTCTCCAGCTGCTCGACCACCTTGCGGACGACGGCCCGCGCCGTCTCCTTCGTCGTCTCGGGCATCGCCTTGTTCAGGGAGAGCAGGGTGCCGACCAGGTGGACGTCCGGTTCGACGGCCTCCAGCATCTCCGGCTCCAGCAGGAGGGCGGAGAGGCCCAGCCGCTCGATCGCGTCGCGCTGCATCACCTGGACCACCGAGCTCGGGAAGTACGTGCGGATGTCCCCGAGCCAGCGGGCCACGTTCGGCGCGGAGCCGCCGAGCCCGGCCGACCGGGCAGACCCCGGGGCGCGGCGGGTCCCCCCTTCACCGGCTCCGCCGTACAGCGCGCCGAGCGCGGCGTCCATCGCCGCGTCCCGCCCGGTCAGCGCGTGCCCGGTGCCGTCCGCGTCTCCACCGCCGAGCACCATCCGCCACCGCCGCAGCCGCTCGCCCCCGGCGCGGTCCGCGGTGTCCTGCCCGACCGCCGCGCTCGTCTCCGTACCGATCATCCGTCCGTCCCCCTTCACTCGTCGTCTTCGTTGCACCGCGCTCTCAGGCGGCCGACACCCCGTCGGGAGACGCCAGCAGCATCCGGACCAGCTCCGTCACGGCGTCCGCCCGCTCCGGATCCAGGTCGGGGGCGAAGCCCTCGGGGGCGTCGCCCGCCGACCGCGCCGCCCCCGCGGAGGCGGCCGGGCCGCGCCGGACCAGCTCGCCCAGGGTCCGCTTCACCCCCGGCTCGTACGCCCCGAACGTCCGCCTCAGCAGCGGCAGCACGTCGGTGAAGGCCCGCTCCGGCACCCCCACCAGCCAGCTGTCGATCAGGCCCAGCAGCCGGTCGTCGTGGACCAGCAGCGTGCCGCCGCCCGAACTCCCGCCCGCGAAGCCCTCGATCCAGCCCGCCGCGTCGGCGGGCGGGGCGGCCGGGGACAGCGCGAGGCCCATCAGCCGGGCCGTCTCCCCGGCGTCCAGCCGCCCGTCGTCGAGGAGCAGGCGGGCCGCCCTGCCCCGGATGACGCCCGGCACGGTGTCCCGGTCGGACAGTGTCCCCAGCACCGCGGACCAGCGCTCCCGCAGTCCGTCGTCGGCGTCCGCCAGCAGGCCGATCGCCGTGTTCACCCCGTCCACGTGGCCGCGCAGCTCCGCCGCCGCGTCGGAGTCCAGGCCGGCCGCGCAGGCCGGCGGGAGCGCGACACATATCCGGTCGGCGAGCCCGGCCGCGACTGCGCCGAGCGCCGCAGCGTCGGTGCCCCGCACGTCCCCGTACCGCAGTGAACGGGCGAGAGCGGGCAGGGCCTTGGCGAGCCCGGCGACGTCCGTGTCCAGCGCGGCGCGGTCCGCGAGGGCCCGCAGTACGGCCGGCAGCGCCTGGGACAGCCCGGCCAGGAGGCACCGCTCGGCGAGCGCCGTGACCTCGCCCAGCTCCTCGGCGCCCACGGCGTCCGCCTCCGCCTTGGCGGTGGCCGCCGCGAGGACGGTGGTGCCCCAGATCCCGGCCTCGGCCACCCGCACGGACAGTTCCGGCTCCCAGCGCAGCCGCCAGGTCTCCCGGAAGGTGCCGGTGCTGCTGCGGGAGGCGGTCGGGGTGCCCCAGCCGATGCCGAGCAGCCGCAGCCGGTGCAGCAGCAGGGACTTCGCGGCGTCGGTGTCCTTGCGCAGGTCGAGTTCCAGCTCGCGTTCGTGCGCCTCCGCCTTGAGCCGCAGCGACCGCTGCTGCCGCGTCAGGTCCCGCTGGAGCGGCACGACGGGCGCCGCGTCCGGGACCTCGCCGAGCACGTCGCCGACGACCAGGCGGTCCTCGATGAGCGCGAGCGGTACGTCGGAGCCGTCGCACATCACCGCCCGGACCGCTTCCAGGGTCTCCGTCAGGCCGGCCAGGGGTCTACCCCGCATCGCGGCCAGGGTCTCGGCCAGCCGGACCGCCTCGATGACGTGCGCCGAGGACACCTGTCGGTCCTCCTCGCGCAGGAGGCCGGCGACCTTGGTCAGCCACCGTTCCACGGGCCGGTCACGGGCGGAGAAGAGGTGGGCGTACCAGCCGGGCGAGGTGATTCCCGCGCCGTACCCGCCGGCCCGGGCGAGCCGGCGGTGCGTCCACGGCACCCAGGTGGTCTCCACCTTGACCTTCGGCAACCCGGTCAGCAGCGCCTTGTCGGCGGCCACGGTGGTCTTCGCCCGCAGCGCCGGGACGTGCCAGGCCCCGCACACCACGGCGTACCCGTCGCCGAACTCGCGGCGGGCGGCGCGCATCCGCTGCCGCATGTACGCCTCGCGCACCAGGTCCCGGCGGTGGCCGCCGTCGCCGTACGCCTCGCGCAGGGCGCCCATGGCCTCCCCCAGGGCCTCGAACGCGCCGAGCGCCTCCTCCCCCGCGCCGCCGGTGCCCCGGTGCTCGACCACGTCCTCCCACCAGCGCTCGGGGTCGTCGTACCCGGCGGTCTCGGCGAGCACCGCGAGGGGGTCCAGCCGGACCGCGTCCGGCTCGGCGTGGTCCGTGTCCGGCTCACCGGCGGCGGCCAGGGAGTGCGCGGCGGGCAGGTCCATGAACCGGACCGGTACTCCGGCCTCCTGCGCCCAGCGGATCGCCACCCATTCCGGGGAGAAGTCGGCGAGCGGCCAGAACGCGGCCCGGCCCGGGTCGTCCGCGGCGTGCGCGAGCAGTGCCACCGGCGGCCGCATGCCGGGGTCGGCGGCCAGTTCGAGCAGTGCGTCCCCTTCGGGCGGCCCCTCGATCAGCACGGCCGCCGGGCGGGCCGCGTCCAGGGCGGAGCGGACCGCACGGGCCGATCCGGGCCCGTGGTGGCGCACGCCGAGGAGCAGTGGGCCCTGTCGGGCGGTGCTCATACCGTCACCTCCCGGCAGGCCCGGTAGAAGTCCTTCCAGCCGTCGCGCTCGCGGACCACGGCCTCCAGATACTCCTGCCAGACCACCTTGTCGGCCGCCGGGTCGCGGACGACCGCGCCGAGGATCCCCGCGGCCACGTCGCAGGGCCGCAGTACGCCGTCCCCGAAGTGGGCGGCCAGCGCCAGGCCGTTGGTGACGACGGAGATGGCCTCGGCGGTGGAGAGCGTGCCGCTGGGCGACTTCACCTTCGTCCGGCCGTCGCCGGTGACCCCGTCGCGCAGCTCCCGGAAGACGGTGACGACGCGGCGGATCTCCTCCAGTCCCTCGGGCACGGCCGGCAGGTCGAGGGAGCGTCCCATCTGGTCGACGCGGCGGGCCACGATGTCGACCTCGGCGTCCGCGGTGGCGGGAAGCGGCAGGACGACGGTGTTGAAGCGGCGGCGCAGGGCGCTGGAGAGCTCGTTGACCCCGCGGTCGCGGTCGTTGGCGGTGGCGATCAGGTTGAAGCCACGCACGGCCTGGACCTCTTCGCCGAGCTCCGGTATCGGCAGCGTCTTCTCGGACAGGACGGTGATGAGGGTGTCCTGGACGTCGGCGGGGATGCGGGTGAGCTCCTCGACACGGGCGGTCATGCCGTCGGCCATGGCCCGCATGACGGGGCTGGGGACGAGCGCCTCGCGGCTGGGGCCGTGGGCGAGGAGCCGGGCGTAGTTCCAGCCGTACCGGATGGCCTCCTCGGGGGTGCCGGCGGTGCCCTGGACGAGGAGCGTGGAGTCCCCGCTGACGGCGGCCGCCAGGTGTTCGGACACCCAGGTCTTGGCCGTGCCCGGAACACCGAGCAGGAGCAGGGCGCGGTCGGTGGCCAGGGTGGTGACCGCGACCTCGACGATGCGGCGCGGTCCCACGTACTTGGGCGTGATGACCGTGCCGTCGCCGAGCGTGCCGCCGAGCAGGTAGGTGGCGACGGCCCACGGGGAGAGCTTCCAGCGGGTCGGGCGGGGCCTGTCGTCGGCAGCCGCCAGGGCTTTCAGTTCGTGCGCGAAGGCGTCTTCGGCGTGCGGTCGCAGCGCCTCGGCGCCGATGCCGTTCTCGGGCTTGCTCATGGTCCCCCTCCAATGCTCGGCAGCCGCTCCCGGCTGCTGTTCCAACGGTGCACCACACCACTGACAACGCCCCACGCCCATGCTGTTGTTGCAGGTCAGGACGATTGTCAGAGGGGGTCTCTACGGTGGTTGTCATGACTGAGCAGGGGGTCCGCTGGACGGCGGAACAGGTACTGGCTCTGGCTCCTGACGATGCTTCACGCAAGGCGGGCGGCAGACTCGGCGGGGCGGGGCCGTGGTCACAGATCGGAGGTTCCGCTTCCGGTTCTGTGTGGGGGCTGTGCAAGGGCAGCGGCAGCAATCCGTACCGGACGGTCGTCGACCTGACGGGACCGGCCTACAAGTGCTCCTGCCCGAGCCGGAAGTTCCCGTGCAAGCACGCACTGGGACTGCTCCTGCTCTGGTCCGCCGAGGGGGTCGGCGAGCCCGGAGAGGCACCGGACTGGGCCGCCCAGTGGCTGGCGGACCGGGCGGCCGGAGCCGCCCGTCCGGCGGGCGCGGCGGCCGGCCCGGTGGACGAGGAGGGGGCCCGGCGCCGGGCCGAGCGGCGGGCGGCGCGCATCGGCGCGGGCGTCACCGAGCTGGAACAGCGGCTGGCCGACCTGCTGCGCGGCGGCCTCGCGGGCCAGGAGCACGCGGGGTACGGGGCGTGGGAGGAGACCGCCGCCCGGATGGTCGACGCCCAGGCGCCCGGACTGGCCGGGAGGGTGCGGGAGTTGGGGACGATACCCAGTTGCGGCCCCGGCTGGCCCGCCCGGATGCTGGAGGAGGCGGCGCTGCTGCACCTGCTGGACCGGGCCTGGATGGGGGTGGCGGGGCTTCCGGACCAGTTGGCGGCGACCGTGCGCAGCCGGGTGGGACTGCCGGCCTCCGGGGAGGGGGAGGCCGTACGGGACCGCTGGCTGGTGCTCGCCCAGTACGACTCGGTGTCTCCGGACGGACGGCTCACCACCCGCCGGATATGGCTGCGCGGGCTGGTGGGCGGACGGCCCGCGCTGGTGCTGGACTTCGGGCCGCCCGGGCGGCCACCGGGGCTGGCGCTGCCGGTGGGGCTGGTGCTGGAGGCGGAAATGCGCTTCCGGCCCGGGTCGGCGGGGCTGCGGGCGGACCTCGGCGAAAGGTTCGCGGCGGCCGTGCCGTGCACGGAGGTTCCGGCGGGGGTGGGCACCCGGGCGGCCCTGGAGGCCTACGGGGCGGCGCTGCGGGACGACCCGTGGCTGGAGTCCTGGCCGGTGGTGCTCGGTCCGGTGGTTCCGATACCGGGAGAGCTCGGCTGGCAGCTGGCCGACGCGGAGGGCACCTCCGCCCTGCCGGTGCCCCTCACGGGGGCGGGCAGCCGCTCCCGCGGGGGACTGTGGCAGCTGGCCTCGTTGTCGGGCGGGGGCCCGGTGACGGTCTTCGGCGAGTGCGGCCACCGGGGGTTCACCCCGCTGACGGCCTGGCAGCCGGGCTCGTCGGAGCCGGTCGCCCTGTCCTGAGCCGGGCGGCGACGACAACCACATCACAGGGGGCCTGGGGGGTCCTGTGCCGTCGCACGAGGACGGCAGGGAGAGGTGCGGCGCCGGGGGGCGCCGTACACACGCAACGACGAGAAGCCGGGGGGCTTTCATGAACGACAACCACGCCAGTTGAGCGGACCCGCAAGGGACATCGACAGCCCCGGTCCCGTGGAGGGGGCGGGACCGGGGCACTGGACACGGCCGAGGACGAGCAGCGAGGGAGGGGCACCGATGGGCGAGGGTGACGAGGGGTACGGAGAGTGGCAGGAACTGGTCGGCACCGCGCTGCTTGGCACCGACCGGCGCCGGGGCGGGGGCCCGTCCGGCTCGCCGGAGGCGCTGCTCGACGCGGCGGCCGTGCACACCGTGCGCCGCCGCGCCGGATTGCGGCCGGCGGGGGCGCGCCCCCGGCCGGAGCCCGCACCTGCGGACCCCCGGCCGGCACCGCCGGAGGCGGCGGGCCGCCGGCTCGCTCAACTGCTGGCGGGCCGTACCGGCGCCGGCAGTGGGGGCGGCGGCGGGCGGCGCGGGTCGGCTCCGGATCTTACGGAGCTGCTCCCGCAGTGGCTGGCCGCGGCCGGACGGCACGGCTACCGCGCGCCCGCCGCGCTCGTACCGGCCCTGTTGGACGCCGCGCGGGCCCGTACGGACCTGCGCCCGCAGGCACTGGCCCTGGCGGGGACGCGGGGGCTGTGGCTGGCGCGGATGAATCCGGACTGGCGGTTCGCCCTGCGCGGCGGGGCGGGCGGCGGGCAACTGCCGGACGTGGGCGATCCGTCCGCGGTGGAACGGCTGTGGGAGGAGGGACTGTTCGCGGAGCGCGTGGCACTGCTCGGCGCCGTCCGGGCCCACGAGCCGGCGGCCGCCCCGCGGCTGCTGGCGACGACCTGGGCGAGCGAACGGGCCGAGGACCGGCTGATGTTCCTCGACTCACTGAGGGCGGGGCTGTCCCTGGCGGACGAGTCCTTCCTCGAAGCGGCACTGGGCGATCGCAGCCGCAACGTCCGTGCGACGGCCGCCGAACTGCTGTCGGCGCTGCCGCAGTCGGCGCTGGCGGGTCGGATGGCCGAGCGCGCGGTGGCCTGTGTGGGACCGGAGGGGGTGACGCCGCCGGCCGAGTGCGACGCGGGGATGCTCCGTGACGGCGTGGTCAAGCGGCCGCCCGCCGGACGCGGGGAGCGGGCCTGGTGGCTCGGCCAGTTGGTGGAGGCCGCGCCGCTGTCGTGCTGGCGGGAGCGGTTCGGGGGCCTGGGTCCGGCGGAGATAGTGGCGCTGCCGGTGACCGCGGCCGAGGACTGGACGGAGGAACTGCACGCGGCGTGGTGCCGGGCGGCGGTGCGCCAGCGGGACCCGGAATGGTCGAGGGCCCTGCTCGGCCCGGCGTCGGCGCCGCCCGCGGCGGGGCCGGGCACGGCCTCTCTCGCGGAGCGGGCGAAACTCCTGGAGACCTTGCCCGACGGGGAGCGGGCCGAGTGGGTCGCGGAGTTCGTCCGGGCGCACGGCCTGTCCGAGGCCTTCCAGCTGCTCGGGGTGTGCGTGGTGCCGTGGGCGGGCGCGCTGGGCCGTGCCGTGGTGGACGCGCTGGACATCGCCCGGGAGGCCGGCAGCTACCCGTGGAGCTTCAGCGGGGTGATGGGCCTGGCCGAGCGCTGCCTCGATCCCGCCGAAGCCGGCCGGCTCGAGGCGCTGACGGCGGCCGCGGAGGACCCGCCGGACGCGTCGCCGGGCGCCGCCGCCTACTGGGCCGAGGCCTTCCAGCGGCTGGTGGCCACGCTTCGGCTGCGCGCGGCGATGCTGTCGGAACTCGCTCCGGCCTGACCCCTGCGGGGCGCTCGGCCGAGATCCGGATCCGGGGGCACACCCCCGGATCCCGGCCCCGCACAGGGCCGGGCGGGCCGGCGGATACGGGGGCGTCCCGCCGAGCGGACCGGACTCGGGGAATCATCCGGCGACTGCCTGCAATGCCCCGCGGGGCTGCCGCCGCGCGCCTGCCGGTCACGGAACGGCCACTGCCGCAAGACGGGCCGGCGGATACGGGGGCGGCCCCGCCGAGCGGACCCGGACCCGGGGAATCCTCGGGACGGCCGCTGCCGGAAGACGTGCCGGCGGGGCCCGCCGCCTGTGCGGGGCGGGCCGGGGGGGTGCGCTCCCGCGCGGCGGCCCTGCCGCCGACCCGCCGGAGGCTACTGGCGGACGTGGGCGTTGACCCAGTCCACGATGGCGGTCGTCGTCGCGCCCGGGGTGAAGATCTCGGCCACGCCCTTCTCCTTCAGGGGGGCGATGTCGTCCTCCGGGATGATGCCGCCGCCGAAGACCTTGATGTCCTCGGCGTCGCGCTCCTTGAGGAGCTCCAGCACGCGCACGAAGAGCGTGTTGTGGGCGCCCGAGAGGATCGACAGCCCGATCGCGTCGGCGTCCTCCTGGATCGCGGTGTCCACGATCTGCTCAGGGGTCTGGTGGAGGCCTGTGTAGATGACCTCCATGCCCGCGTCCCGCAGCGCCCGCGCGATCACCTTGGCCCCGCGGTCGTGGCCGTCGAGACCCGGCTTGGCCACCACCACACGGATCGGACCGGTCACACCCATCGCACTGCCTCCCGAGTGAACGAACGTTAAGTACAGCATCGCGCACGCCGCCGTTTCGCGGTCAAGCACGAGGGGGAAATCACACGTGGGACGGCATTGCGCCACCGTGCCGCCAGCCGCACGGCACGGTGGCGCGACGGCGGCCGCCCCAGGAGAACAGGAGGCCGTCGATGGGACTGTCCTTACCCGTATCCGTGCCCATCCCCTTCTCCGGCGCCGCGCTGCGGGCCGGCGCACTCGAGGTCGTCGTGCTCGGCGGGCACCTCCTGCTGTACCCCACCGGGGTGTGCCAGGAGAAAATCGTCCGCGTCCGGGCCACGACACGCCCGCCCGTCCTGCTGCTCCACGGTTTCACCGACAACCGCTCCGTCTTCGTCCTGCTGCGCCGCGCCCTCGGAGCCGGCGGCCTGCGGCACGTGGAGGCGTTCAACTACTCCCCCCTCGCCCTCGACCTGCGCGTCATCGCCGGCCACCTCGCCCGCCGCGTCGAGGAACTGTGCGAGCGCACCGGGCAGGAGCAGGTGGACATCGTCGGGCACAGCCTGGGCGGCCTGGTCGGCAGGTACTACGTCCAGCGCCTCGGCGGCGACACGCGCGTGCGCACCCTGGTCACGCTCGGCACCCCTCATTCCGGCACGCGGGTCGCCCCCTTCCTGGACGCGCACCCCTTGGTGCGGCAGATGCGACCGGGCTCCGAGGTGCTGGCCGAGCTCGCCGCGCCCGCGCCGGGCTGCGCGAGCCGGTGCGTGGCGTTCTGGAGCGAGTTCGACACGCTGATGACCCCGGTCGGGAGCGCCCGGATCGAACATCCGGACCTGCATGTGGAGAACGTGCAGGTCACGGGTATCGGACACCTCGCCCTCCCGGCACACCCGACGGTCATCGCGGCGGTCGGCCGCGCTCTCGACGGTCCCGCCCCGGCCGTCGTGACGGGCCCGGACGCCGCTTCCGTCGCCTGACCGCTCGGCGACCAAGAGTCGAACACATTTCGAACTCAAGGCCAAGGCTGCGTCTTTCGGCGACCGAAAGACGGCCGAATGCCCGGTTCCGCTGATCTGGGGACCCGGCGAAGATTGTCGATGCGAGTAACCGCCGGGTACAGTCACGCCACTGCTCTCCTCCGGTGAACTTCGAGTTCCCGGCCACCCAGGCCCCCACTGCCGAGGCGAAAGAGAAGTTGGTGAACGACCGCCCCCCGTCGGGCCAGTACCCGGATGCCGGGTACGACGGCCTTTCCACCACCGCTTTCGCTGGTGACTCGCCCTACGTTTCCTACGAAACGCAGGGTCAAGGGGTCAACTACGCCGCCTACGCCTCCTATGAGACCGGCGCGTACGACACCACCGCGTGGACCTCCCAGGACCCTTACCTGTCGACGATCCCCTCGCAGTCCGCACCCGAGGACGCCACCGGGAGCTGGGACGCGAACGCATGGAACGCGGCGGGCGCGGGTGCGGGTGCGGACTACTCCGGCTACACCGCCTACCCGACGGCCTCCTTCGGCTACGACACCTCCGCCGAGCAGACCGGCCACTGGGCGATGCCCGGCTTCGGCACCACCGGCACCGAGACCGGCGCCTACGACGCGACCGCCTGGAACACTGTCACGCAGACTCCGGCGCAGCCCGAGGCCGATTACGCGTACGACTACCAGCCCGCGCAGCAGGACTACGCGTACGGCACGACCACCCTCGGCACCGCCGGCTACGTCCACGAGTCCCAGGCCGACGCGACCGAGCCGGAGACCGGGGCCGACACGTACAGCGAGACCGCCGTCTTCGAGGTGCTCTCCGACCAGGCGCCCGAGGCCGCCGAGGCGTACGAGCTGCCCGAGGTCCATGAGCTGCACGGCGTGCACGAGATGCCCACCCAGGCCATGCCGGTGACCTTGGCGCCGCGCTCCGCGCGCCGGACCGCCGCCAAGGGCACTGCGAAGGGCACCGCCAAGGCGACGGGCGCCAAGGCGACCGGTGGCCGCAGGCGGACCCCGGCGAAGCGTTCCGCCCTGCTGACCGTCGCGGTTCCCTCCGCCTGCGTCATGGGTGTCGCGGGCGTCGCGGCCGCCTCCGTCGGCGGACTCACCGGCACGGAGAAGCCCGGCGAGGACACCACCACGATGGCCGCGCCCGACCCGGCCTCGGTGAAGCCGGTCGCCGCGAACACCAAGCTCGACACCCAACTGGCCGCGCTCAGCGCCGACGCCGGCGACTTCGCGGACCGTGCGAGCCGCACGCAGGAGCGCATCGACCTGCGCGAGCGCCAGGAAGAGGAAAAGAAGAAGAAGGCCGAGGAAGCCGCCGCCAAGGAGGCCGCCCGCCCGAAGTTCGCGGTCCCCGTCGCACAGCACGGCCTCAGCGCCAGCTTCGGCCAGGCAGGCGGCATGTGGATGTCGGTGCACACCGGCATCGACTTCCCGGTCTCCTACGGCACCCCGGTCATGGCCGCCACCGACGGCACGGTGCGCACGCAGTACAACAGCGCCTACGGGAACATGGCCATAGTGACCGCGCCCGACGGGACCGAGACCTGGTACTGCCACCTCAGCTCCACCAAGATCCGCGGCGGCAAGGTCAAGGCGGGCGATGTCATCGCCTACTCGGGCAACTCCGGCAACTCCACCGGCCCGCACCTGCACTTCGAGGTCCGGCCCGGCGGAGGCTCCGCGATCGACCCCCTGGCCTGGCTGCGCAGCAAGGGCCTGGACCCGAGGTAGGCGCCTCGGTACGACCGGTTCCACGGGTGCCCGGCAGCGTTCTCGCTGCCGGGCATCTGTGCGTGCAGGCGGCCCGGCCGGACGTCAGAGTTTCTGCACCGGCGCGTAACGCAGCAGCAGCCGCTTGGGCTTGTCGTCTCCGAAGTCGATGGTGGCCTGCGCGTCCGCGCCCGCTCCCTTGACCTCCATGACGGTGCCGAGCCCGAACTGGTCGTGCGTGACCCGGTCCCCGACCACCAGCGCGATGACGGGCTTGTCCGCTGCCCGGCGCGTCGCGAACCCGGACGGGCCCGACTTCGTACGCGACGAGGACAGGAAGGCCTCGGGCGAGGTGCCGAAGGAGGACCGTGCGCCGCCCGGGCCCGAGCCGTAGCCCGAACTGCGCATCGGGCCGGCCGGCTTCTGGGCCGCCCCCGTGCGCTTCCACTGCAGGTACTGGTCCGGGATCTCCTCCAGGAACCGCGACGGCGGGTTGTACGACGGGGTGCCCCACGCGCTGCGCATGCTCGAGCGGGTCAGGTACAGCCGCTCGCGTGCACGCGTGATGCCGACGTAGGCGAGGCGGCGCTCCTCCTCCAGTTCCTTGGTCTGGCCCAGCGCGCGCATGTGCGGGAAGACCCCGTCCTCCATGCCGGTCAGGAAGACCACCGGGAACTCGAGGCCCTTGGCGGTGTGGAGGGTCATGAGGGTGATGACGCCGGAGCCGTCCTCGTCCTCGTCGGGGATCTGGTCGGAGTCGGCGACAAGGGCGACCTGTTCCAGGAACTCGGCGAGCGTGCCGGGACCGGCCGGCGCCGTACCCTCCGGCGCCTCGGCGGCCGCGGCCTCGCGCGCCTGCTCGAACTCCAGCGCGACGGCGGCCAGTTCCTGGAGGTTCTCGATCCGTGTCTCGTCCTGCGGGTCGGTCGACGCCTGGAGTTCGGCGAGGTAGCCGGTGCGCTCCAGGACGGCCTCCAGCACCACCGCCGGCCCGGCGCCCGAGTCGACGATCGTACGGAGCTCTTCCATCAGTGTGTTGAACCGCTTCACCGCGTTGGTGGAGCGGGCCGCCATGCCGAAGGCCTCGTCGACGCGCCGCAGCGCCTGCGGGAAGGTGATCTTCTCGCGCAGGGCGAGCGCGTCGATCATGGCCTCGGCGCGCTCGCCGATGCCGCGCTTGGGTACGTTCAGGATGCGGCGCAGCGGGACGTTGTCCTCCGGGTTCGCGAGGACGCGCAGGTACGCGAGGACGTCACGGACCTCCTTGCGCTCGTAGAAGCGGACGCCGCCGACGACCTTGTAGGGCAGGCCGACCCGGATGAAGATCTCCTCGAACACGCGCGACTGGGCGTTGGTGCGGTAGAAGATCGCGACGTCGCCGGCCTTGGCGTCCCCGGCGTCGGTGAGCCGGTCGATCTCGTCGGCGACGAACTGCGCCTCGTCGTGCTCGGTGTCCGCGACGTAGCCGGTGATGACCGTTCCGGTGCCGGCCTCGGTCCACAGGTTCTTGGCGCGGCGGTTCTCGTTGCGCTCGATGACGGCGTTGGCCGCGGAGAGGATCGTCTGCGTGGAGCGGTAGTTCTGCTCGAGCAGGATCGTCGTCGCGTCCTTGTAGTCCTCCTCGAACTGGAGGATGTTGCGGATCGTCGCGCCACGGAAGGCGTAGATCGACTGGTCGGCGTCACCGACCACGCACAGCTCGGCCGGCGGCAGGTCCGGGTAGCCGGTGCCGACCAGCTCGCGCACGAGCGTGTACTGCGCGTGGTTGGTGTCCTGGTACTCGTCGACCAGGACGTGCCGGAAGCGGCGCCGGTAGTGCTCGGCGACGTCCGGGAAGGCCTGGAGCAGGTGCACCGTGGTCATGATGATGTCGTCGAAGTCGAGGGCGTTGGCCTCGCGCAGCCGCGCCTGGTACATCACGTACGCCTGCGCAAGGGTCTTCTCGAATCCGTCGGCGGCCTGATCGGCGAAGGCCTCTTCGTCGATGAGCTCGTTCTTCAGGTTCGAGATCTTGGCATTGAAGGACTTCGGCGGGAACTTCTTCGGGTCCAGGTCGAGGTCACGGCAGACGAGCGCCATGAGGCGCTTCGAGTCGGCCGCGTCGTAGATCGAGAACGAGGACGTGAAGCCCAGCCGCTTGGACTCGCGGCGCAGTATGCGCACGCACGCGCTGTGGAAGGTGGAGACCCACATGGCGTTCGCGCGCGGGCCGACGAGACCCTCGACGCGCTCCTTCATCTCGCCGGCGGCCTTGTTGGTGAAGGTGATCGCCAGGATCTGGCCGGGGTGGACGTTGCGGGCGGCCAGCAGGTGGCCGATGCGGTGCGTGAGCACCCTGGTCTTGCCGGAGCCGGCGCCGGCCACGATGAGCAGGGGGGAGCCCGCGTGCACCACGGCGGCGGCCTGCTGCTCGTTCAGGCCGTCGAGGAGCGTCGCCGGGTCGATGACGGGCTTGGGGGCGCCGTCCCGGTAGTACGCGTCCCCGGTCATGGGCACGTCGAAGTGACCCCCGAAGAGGTCGTCCGCACCCGACTCCGGGGCGGGGTGCTCCTCGGGCGGCGGCGGGACCTCGTCGGAGGGGGTGAGGTCCGCCAGGAAGCTGTCGTCAAAGAGGCTGCTCATCGCATTCCGAGTCTAGGGGGCGGGACCGACACGCCAGCACGAGTTCCAGCAGACCGGGGAAGCGGAGCTCCAGGTCGTCGCGGCGCAGCGCGAGGTAGAGCTTGCGGCCCTGGGGGCGCTGGCAGATGACTCCGCTCTCGCGCAGCGTCCTGAGGTGGTGCGTGACGCTCGACCGGGGCAGGTCGGGCACGACCTCGCCGCAGAAGGCCTCCTCGCCGGAGGCGAGCCTGCGGACGATCTCCAGCCGGACGGGATGTCCGAGCGCCGCCAGGACGTCGACGAGCTCGAGGCGGTCGGCGGCGGGGTGGCTCAGGTCGGCGGCGGCAGGCATGCCCCCACTGTACGCAGTTCTCGTACGGACATTGCCAGACCGTTCGAAGATCTCGTACAGTCCGACCGTACGAGATGTTCGTACGGTCATCGGTGGCGGCCGCCGTGCCCTGCCCCGCGACCGCGCCCTGCGAGAGGACCCCCATGCCCCGCGAAGCCCTCACACACGACGCCCGCCTCGGCGACGCCCCCACCGACCCCGCCCGCCTCGACGACGCCCTGCTCGACGACGCCTCCCTCGCCGCGTCCCTCGACGGCGGTTTCACCAGCCACCACGCCGAGGTCAACGGCACGCGTCTGCACTACGTCGAAGGCGGCAGCGGCGACCCCCTCGTCCTCCTCGGCGGCTGGCCGCAGACCTGGTGGCAGTGGCACAAGGTGCTGCCGGAGCTGGCCCGCCGCCACCGGGTGATCGCCGTGGACCTGCGCGGCATGGGCGGTTCGGCCAAGCCCGCCGCCGGCTACGACAAGAAGACGATGGCCGCGGACGTCCACGCCCTCCTCGGCCACCTCTCCGTCGAGCGGGCCCACTTCGCCGGCCACGACATCGGCGCGATGGTCGCCTACGCCCACGCCGCCAACCACCCCGGGGCCACCGGCCGGGTCGCCCTTCTCGACGTCTCGCACCCCGACGGGCACTGGGCCCGGATGCCGCTGCTGCCCCGGCCCGACGGCCGGCACCTGTGGTGGTTCGCCTTCAACCAGGTGGAGGGCCTGCCCGAGCAGCTGCTCGCCGGCCGCTACCGCCTCCTGCTGGACTGGCTGTTCGACAACGCGGCCCACGACCCCGCGGCCGTCGACGCCCGCTCCCGCGCCGTCTACGCCCGCGCCTACGACTCCCCGGACGCGATCCGGGCCGGAAACGCCTGGTACCGCGCCTTCGGCCAGGACATCGCAGACCTCGCCGGATACGCACCCGTGGGCACCCCGCTGCTCGCGCTCGGCGGCGAGTACAGCAATTACGAGCCGCTGGTCGCCGCCGTCCCGGCCCTCGGCACGGACACCCGGGTGGTACGCGTCGACGGCAGCGGCCACTACCTCCCGGAGGAGCGGCCGCAGGCCGTCGTCGACGAGCTGACCCGCTTCTTCGGCTGAGCGTCCGCCCCCGTACGCTCGACTGCCATGGACGTACTCATCAGTGTCTTCGTCGGCCTGCACATCATCGGGATCGCCGCACTCCTCGGCGGCTTCCTGACCCAGATGAAGGCGATGAGCGCGGGCACCGCCCGCTTCACGCCCGCCATGCTGCACGGCGCGCTCACCATGCTCGTCACCGGCGTGCTCCTCGTCGGCTTCAACGAGATGGACGGCACGCCCGTCAACAACATCAAGGTCGGCGTGAAGCTGGCCCTCCTCTTCGTGATCCTCGCGCTGGTCTACGTCAAGCGCGACGAGGAGCAGGTGGACAAGGCGCTGTTCGGCGCGGTCGGAGGACTGACCGTGATCAACATCTTCATCGCCCTTCTCTGGCACTGACCCACACCGGAGCGATCCACTCCGGTCCTGTGCGGCCAGCTCCGATCGCATCGGGGCACTTGCGATCATCCCGTCATCCGCCCGTGACCTCCGGGTCTAGCGTCCTCCTCCAAGCACCGGCAGAGGAAGGACGTGAGGCCCGCGTGGCCAGTCATCGAAAGCCCAGGCAGCGCTCGCTCTCCGGCGGCCCGGTACGGACCGCCGCCACCATCGCCCTCGCGGGCGCTGCCACCGCCACCGTCTTCGAAAGCACCTCCCAGGCCGACCCCCGGCCCACCCCCGCCCAGATCAAGACGGAGGTGGACCGCCTCTACGAGGAGGCCGAGGCTGCGACCGAGCGGTACAACGGGGCGAAGGAGCAGGCCGACGAGGCCGAAAGGGCACTGACCGGCCTGCGCGACGAGGCCGCCCGCAAGGCCGACCAGCTCAACACCGCCCGCAGCGCGCTCGGGACGCTCGCCGCCTCCCAGTACCGCAGTGGTTCGCTGGGCACAGCCGTACAGCTCGCCCTGTCGGACGATCCGCAGGAGTACCTCGCGCAGGCCTCCTTCCTCTCCCGCGCCGGGGACCGCAACGCCGCCGGGATCACCACCGTCCGCCGCAGGCTGGACGAGGTCTCGAAGCTGCGGGAGCAGGCCTCGGGCCGCCTCACCGACCTCCGCGCCCGGCGGGACGAACTCGCCGCCCACAAGGCGGAGGCAGAGGGGAAGCTCGCCGCCGCCAAGCGCCTGCTGGTCAAGCTCACGGCCGAGGAGCGGGCCGCCTACGAGGCCCAGGCGCCCGGCGCCGCCGCCGCGCCCTCCGGCCCGGTCACCGCCGCGCCCCCGCCGGCCGCCGACGGCTCCCGCGCGGCCCGCGCCGTGGCCTTCGCGTACGGGTCGATCGGCAAGCCGTACGTGTGGGGCGCGACGGGGCCAGGCTCCTTCGACTGCTCAGGGCTGACCCAGGCGGCCTGGCGCTCGGCCGGGGTGTCGCTGCCCCGCACGACCTACACCCAGATCAACGCCGGCCGGCGGGTGGCCCGCGACCAGCTGACCCCCGGCGACCTGGTGTTCTTCTACTCCGGGATCACGCACGTCGGCCTCTACGTCGGCAACGGCCAGATGATCCACGCCCCGCGCCCGGGATCGACGGTCCGGCTGGCGCCGATCGACTCGATGCCCTGGGCCGGCGCCTCCCGCCCGGCGTGAGGTCCCGCCCGGCGTGAGGTCCCGGTCGCCCCGCTCGAGGTCCCGGCCGGCGTGAGGCCGGTGGGCCATGTCGTGCCGGGACCGGGCTCCCGGCCGGCGGGTACCGGGCACATCGGCCGACCGGCAGAGATCGGCCGCCCCCCGACGGCCGCTCCCTGCCGATCGGCACACCACTAGGGGGCCTTGACCACGCCGCTCAGCCAGCCGAAGGTCTGCGGCAGCTGCTTGGACCACGAGTCGAGGTTGTGGCCGCCGGTGACCTTCTCCGCGTGCACGACGGTCGGCTTCTGCGCGAGCGCCTTGAGGTCCATGCCGGACAGGTAGCCGTCCTGCTCGGCACCCGACAGCCACAGCGAGACCGCCGGCGGCGCCGGCTGGGCCTTGAGGACGTTCTTGAGGTTGTGCGAGACGCGCAGCTGCGGGTCCTGGGCGACGAGCGAGGAGGGCTCCTGTCCGGGGTCGTTGTAGCCGGACAGGGAGACGGCCGCGCTGTAGCGGTCGGGGTGGGCGATCGCCAGTTTGGCGGCGCAGTAGGCGCCGGCCGAGTAGCCCGCGACGCCCCAGGTGCGGGCCTCGTCCGAGGCCCGGAAGTTGTCGACGACCATCTTGCGGACGTCGACGCTGAACCAGCTGTCCGCATTGACCTTGCCGGGGAGGTTGGCGCAGCCGGTGTCGCCGTTGCCCAGGAGCATGGCGCGCGGCGAGACGAGGATGAACGGCTGCACCTTGCCGCTCTTCATCAGCGGCTCCAGCACCTCGTGCGCCTTGAGCCCCTGGAACCAGGACTTGCCCGTGCCCGGGATGCCCGGGATCAGCTCGACGACCGGGAACTTCTTGTCCTTGAAAGCCGGATCGTCGTACTGCGGCGGCAGCCAGACCAGCACGTCGCCCCTGACCCCGGAGATCTTCCCGTCGAGCTCGGTCTTCTGGACGCGGCCGCCGAGGCCCTCGACGGGCTGGAAGGCCTGCTTGACCTTCGGCGCCTCTTCGACCTTCTTGCCGCCCAGCCCGTCCGGGCCGAGGTCGGGAGCCGCGGTGACGTACTTGCCGGTGCCGAGCAGATCGCCCCACGAGTTGTAGAAGTGCTCGGCCCTGTTGACGGCGACGAAGACCACGGCGACGGCTGTGACCTGGGCGAACATCACCATCAGGGCACGGAGCAGGGTGCGTACGACGGCAGGGCCGCGCACCTTGCTCCAGACGGCGAGGGGAAGGATGACGGCGATCACGGTCAGCGCGATCACCGACACGAAGAAGGGTGTACCGGTCAAGCTCATCACGCCAGCCTAGAGTGCGGCCGGCGGCAGCCCGGTTGCCCAGCAGGCCTGCGGTGTGGGTCACATCGCAGGTCGCGGGCCGTCCGGCGGCACGCGGCCCGTCACACGAGCGGCACGTGAGCCGTCACACGAGCCGGCGGGCCGTGGCCCAGCGGGTCAGCTCGTGCCGGTTGGAGAGCTGCAGCTTGCGCAGCACCGCCGAGACGTGTGACTCCACCGTCTTCACCGAGATGAAGAGCTGCTTGGCGATCTCCTTGTACGCGTATCCCCGCGCGATCAGCCGCAGCACCTCGCGCTCGCGCTGCGTGAGCCGGTCCAGGTCCTCGTCCACCGGCGGAGCGTCCGTCGAGGCGAACGCGTCGAGCACGAAACCCGCCAGCCGCGGCGAGAACACCGCGTCCCCGTCCTGCACCCTGAAGATCGAGTCCACCAGGTCGGTGCCGGTGATGGTCTTGGTGACGTAGCCGCGCGCACCGCCGCGGATCACGCCGATGACGTCCTCGGCCGCGTCGGACACCGACAGTGCCAGGAACCGCACCGGATTCTCGGCGGCCCCCATCAGCGGGGCGCAGCGCCGCAGCACCTCGACGCCACCGCCACCGGGCAGGTGCACGTCGAGGAGGACCACCTCGGGCCGGGTGGCGGTGATGACGGTGACGGCCTGGTCGACGTCGGCGGCCTCGCCGACGACCTCGACGCCGGTCCGGTCGGTCTCGCCGATCTCGGCCTGCACTCCTGTGCGGAACATCCTGTGGTCGTCGACGAGCACCACCCGGACGCGCCTGGTCTCCCCCGTGCCTGCGTTCTCTCCGGCCTCGGTCATGCCGCGTTCGCCGCCCTCTCCATCTCCAGCTCGACTTCCGTGCCGCCGTCGGGCGCGGACCGCAGTCGTGCGGTCCCGCCGTTGCGCTGCATCCGGCCGATGATCGATTCTCGTACGCCCATGCGGTCTTCGGGTACCGCGTCGACGTCGAAGCCCGGTCCCCGGTCCCGTACGGACACGAACACCGTCTGCCCCTCGACCTCGGCGTACACCTGTACCGGCCCGCCCTCGCCACCGTACTTGGCGGCGTTGACCATCGCCTCGCGCGCGGCCTGGATCTGGGCGCCCAGCTTCTCGTCGAGCGGGCAGTCGCCGACGACGACGACCTCGATGGGCACGCCGTGGTGGTCCTCCACCTCGGCGGCGGTCTTCTTGACGGCCTCGGCCAGGGTGGCCGGTTCCTCGGCCTCTTCCTTGCCGGTGCCCTCGGGCTTGTAGAGCCAGTTGCGCAGCTCGCGCTCCTGGGCGCGGGCGAGCCGACGCACTTCGCCCACGTCCTCCGCGTTGCGCTGGATCAGGGTGAGGGTGTGCAGCACCGAGTCGTGGACGTGGGCGGCGACCTCGGCGCGCTCCTGGGCGCGGATGCGCATGAGCCGCTCCTCGGAGAGGTCCTGCGTCATCCGGATCAGCCAGGGTCCGGCGAGCAGGGCGACGCCGACGAGCACGGCGAGGGTGGCGGTCAGGACGTTGCCGAGCTGCGCGGCGGAGCCCCGTACGACGATGAAGACGGTGAGGCCCACGCCGACCAGGGCGACGCCGGCGAGGGCGCGGGCGGCCTGGAAGAGCCGCCCGTGCCGGCCGGCGGCGGTGCTCCAGTGGGCCCGGCGGGCGTTGTCGGCCTGCCGCCACACCAGGACCACCCCGGCCCCGACCAGCAGCGTCGGCCACACGTAGCGCCCGGACTCGCCGCCCAGCTGGACCTTGGAGATGAAGATGCCCGCGCCGATGACCAGGGCGATCAGTGCCGTGATCTGCCCGCGGTCGGGTTTGCGCAGGCGGCGGGTGCCGTCGGGGAGGGCCTCGAAGAAGGAGCGGTGCCCGGCGCGCCCGCCGACGCCCAGCGGTACGAACACCCAGAACGCGGCGTAGAGCAGTACGCCCAGCCCGTCGCCCCACATGAACAGCAGGAGGAAGGCGAGCCGGACCCAGCCCACGGGCAGCCCGAGGTGCCCGGCCAGACCGCGCGCGACACCGCCGAGCATCCGGCCGTCGGCGCTGCGGTAGAGCTTGCGCTGCGGCGGGTCGTCGGCGTCCGGGGCGTGCGGCGGGCGGGAGGCGGCGGCTACGGGCATGTCACCAAGGGTCACACGGCGGGCCGCGGCCGGGCATCAGGGCATCCCCCCAGTTCTGCCGGGGAGATCTCAGGGTTGCGCCAGGGTAGGACCGGATTCCGGGGGCCCTCGCCGACCGTCACCATGGACGCATGACCGAAGTACACGACGCCCCGCCGACCGGCGCCGGGACACCCCTGGCGGCCGAGACCCGGCCGCCCCTGCGCCGCAGCAAGCGCGACAAGGTCCTCGCGGGCGTGTGCGGCGGTCTGGGCCGGTACTTCGACCTGGACCCGGTGGTCTTCCGGATCGTCCTCGGTGTCCTCGCGGTCACCGGCGGGGTCGGCCTCATCTTCTACGGCTTCGCGTGGCTGCTGCTCCCGCAGGAGGGTGATGAGGACAGCGAGGCGAAGAAGCTGCTGACGGGCCGGGTCGAGGGCGCGACCCTGGCGGCGGTGTTCACGGCCCTGGTGGGCTGTGCGCTGTTCCTGTCGATGCTGGACAACGGCGCGCTGGCGCTGTTCTCGGGGCTGGTGGTGCTGGCGCTCGGCGGTGCCTCGTACTGGTCGCAGCGGCGACGGCAGGCCGTCGCCCCCGAGGCGGAGGCGCCCGCCCCGTGGGGCGGGGCCGCGCCCCGCGCCGCGCACACCCCGGCCGCCCCGCCGGAGACGAAGGCTCCGCCCGCTCCCGGTTCCCCCTCGTGGTGGCGGGACCCGCTGGTCAAGGACGGCACCACCGGCCCCGTCGGTTCGACGGGGTACCTGTGGGGGCCGGCCGACGTCGCCGCCGACCCGGCGGCCACCGGCGGCACGGGCGCCGCGGACGTGTCCGTACGGCCGCCCGCCGCCGGGGTCCGGGGGCGCGGCGGCATCGGCGGCCGGGTGTTCCTGCTCGCCCTGTCGGCCGGGGTGGCCGGGACGGCGGCGGACTGGAGGGGCAGCCCGCTGGGCGAGGCCCTGCAGACCGGACTCGCCTGTGCGCTGATCGTCTTCGGTCTCGGCCTCGCGGTCAGCTCCCTGCTGGGCCGCACCGGCTTCGGCACGGTCGTGCTGGCCCTGTTCACCTCGGGTCTGCTGGCGGGCGCCGCGGCGCTGCCGCGCGACATCGGCACCGACTGGGGGAAGTTCGAGTGGCGGCCGGTTGCGGTGGCCGACGTGCAGCCCGAGTACGAGGCGGGCACGGGGCTGGCCGTCCTGGACCTGAGCCGGCTGGACGTGCCGAAGGGCACCAGCGTGACCGTCAGGGCCTCCATCGACGTGGGCCGGCTCCAGGTGGTCCTGCCGCGGGAGGTCACCGCCCGGGCGGACGTCACCGTCCGGCGCCTCGGCGACATCCAGCTGCCGGGCGACTACGCGGGCCGTATCGAGCGGGCCGGACCCGGGCAGCAGAAGCGGACGGCGACGCTCGCGCCGCCCACCGGCACCGAGGCCGGCGGGACGATCGAGCTGGACCTCAGTGCGGGTATCGGACAGGTGGAGGTGGACCGTGCGGCGTCATGAGTTCCAGCCGGGACGGCTGATCGCGGGGCTGGTCCTGCTGCTGGCGGGCGTGCTCTACCTGCTCGACAGCACCGGCGAGGCGGACCTGCCGTGGTTCGCGGTCGTCCCGATGACCATGGGAGGCCTGTCGCTGGCCGCTCTGGTGGGACTGGTCACCTACGCCGTGCGCCGGGACCGGCGCGAGGCGATCTCCGAGTCCAGCGACAGGTAGGGAGCACCGGCGAGGATCAGCGGGGTCCAGGCCAGCAGGTAGATCAGGTCGTTGCCGTAGTAGTACGGGGACACCGCCCACGACACCGTGAGCCACAGGCTGAGCGAGATCAGTGCCCCGCCGACGGCCGCGATACGCGACAGCAGGCCGACCAGGGTTCCGAGGCCCACCAGGATCTCGGCGAAGGCGAGGAACACCGCGAAGCCCACGGGGGACTCCAGGGACAGGTCCACGAGGGCGGGGACCGCGGAGGTGTCGCGCACCCCGCGCATCAGGTCGCCGATGGAGCCCTCGCCGGAGGCTGCGAGGAAGGCGGGATCGAAGAGCTTGTCCAGCCCCGCGTAGACGAAGGTCACGCCGAGGAAGAGCCTCAGGGGCAGCAGGTGGTACCGGGCAGCCTGGTCACGCAGCCCGCGCGGTACGTCGGTCCGGGGAGGTGCTTCGGTTCTGGTCACGCGACATGTCTACCCCGATCACTCGGCCACGTCGATGGTGCAGCGGTTGGATTCCACTCCGGCGGCCGTGACCACCTGGATCTCGGTGCGCCCCGGTTCCACTTCCGCCGGGACCGGCACCGTCAGCACCGCGTCGGCGGGGTTGGTGAACCCGCCGGGCACCGGGACCAGCGGTACGTGCACATGGACCGCCCCGATCCGCACCACCAGCCGGGCGAGCATCTCCGGGGTCTGCGCCCCGGGCGGGACGAAGCCCACGCCGCGGATCTCGATGTCGTCCCCGGGTCGGACGGCGGCGTCCAGGTCCCCGGGCTCCCGTCTGCGTACGACCGACAGCACGAGCGGGCGGCTGCCCTCGGCGTACTTCGCCGCCAGGTACACCGTGGCCGACAGGGCGACCAGCAGGGCCAGCGACCACGGCAGCTGCGGCAGCCGGTCCGGGAAGCGGGCCAGCGAGGCCGCCGCATAGGCCAGGACGCCCGTCGAGACGAGCACGTACTGCGCGTCCGGGAAGCTGCCGCGTCCCGCGTCGTCCGTCAGCAGGTCCGCTCCGCGCGGCCGGTCGGCCGGCAGCTTCTGCAGCCGCTGGCTCATGATCCGGACGGAGACGACGCGGCGCACCAGCACCGCCACTGCGGAGGTCAGCACGACCACCGACAGCAGCGGCAGCGCCCGGTCCAGGGCGAGGCCCGCGTACAGCGCCCGGCGTTCCGGGCCGGGGGCCGACGCCGCCAGCCGCAGTGCGGGCAGCAGCGTGGCGAACGCCGTGAGCACCACCCAGGCGCTGGGCACCGCCTTCGAGGTGGACAGCCGGTTGTCCTCGCCGACCAGCGGGGCCAGCAGTCCGCCGCGCAGCGACTGGGCCCGGGCGGCGACCGTCAGCAGCCCGGCCAGCATCAGGGCGGCGAGCAGGCCGGCGGTGCGGGCCGTGGACCAGCCGGTGCCGAGCGCGGCGGCGACCTGGATCAGCAGCAGGACGCCGGCGGCGATCCACACGGCGAGGACGGCCCGCCGCGAGAACACGTACAGCCAGGAGTTCCCGGCTTCCCGGCCCCGGTCGGCGACGGTGCGGGCGGACAGGGTCAGCTCGTCGGAGACCCACTGGCGGGAGGCGCCGAGGGAGTGGGCGACGGCGGCCGGAACGCCCTGTCCGGCGGCGAACTCGTCGCGCTTCTCCAGGAACGCGGCCACCGCTCGGCGGTGGCCTTCCCGTGCGCACTCTTCGCAGGCGCAGGCAGTGGTATGGGTGCCGCGGGACATCTCTTGGACAGCCACGTACGTGCCGCCTCTCTGAACTACGGGGCAATGCCAGCGAATTGTGCACCACTGCGGCAGTGCTCCGGATTGCGCACGATGTCAGAGCAGGTGATTAACGGTTCATGATGTTGACGCCATGTCCGCGACCGTCTGCCACAGCGGCTGGTAGCTCACCCATGCGGCGAGGTCCCCGCCGAACCGCTCGCGGGTGGCGACGGCCCTGTGGTGGTCGATGTGCACCGGCTTCCCGGCGGCCCGTGCGATCAGCTGGACCTGCGCGGCCCGTTCCGCCGCGACGAACCACCAGGCGGCCGCGTCCACCGAACCGCCGACCGTCAGCAGCCCGTGGTTGCGCAGGACGAGCGCCTTGTACGGGCCGAGGGCGCGGCAGATCCGGGCGCCGTCGTGCGCTCCGTCGTACTCGTCGAGGAGCGCGTGGTCCTCGTAGAAGGCGCAGGCCTCGTGGGTGATCGGGGCGAGCAGTTCGCCGAGGGCGGCCAGGGCCCGGCCGTACGGGGCCTGGGCGCGGACGACGGCCACCGTCTCGGGGCGCGCCCGGTGCACGGCGGCGTGCACGGCGAAGGCCAGCTGGTTGACCCGCCGCTCCCCCTGCACCACGCGTCCGTCCCCGTCGACGAGCACCAGGTCCTCGGGGCCTAGGGCGGCGAAGGCGCGGCCGAAGGGGTTGACCCAGTAGCAGTCGTCGAGTTCGGGGTCCCGTGCGGTGACGTGCCCGCCGACCCCGTCCTCGTACCCGAGGCGCGCGAACAGCCGCAGCGTTCCGGCGAGGCGCTCCTTGCGGTACGCGCGCTCCTCGGCCGGATCCGTGTGCTCGGGCGGCATCTCGAAGCGCAGCCGGTCCACCGGCACCGGGCCGGGCGGCCGCGTGCCCGGCGCCCCCGTCTCCTCGGACATCGCCCGCCCTCCTCCGGTTCGGCTCCGCCGTCGTCGGCGCAAGGTACTGGCCGGCGCGTGAGGAGAACAGAGGCGCGCGAGGGCGAAACGGCGACGGCGCCGCCGCTCAGCCAGGCTGAGCGGCGGCGCCGTCGTGCGGGGCGGGGCCCCTTACTCCCACTCGATGGTGCCCGGGGGCTTGCTCGTGCAGTCGAGGACCACACGGTTCACCTCCGGCACCTCGTTGGTGATGCGGGTGGAGATCCGGGCGAGCACCTCGTACGGCATGCGCGTCCAGTCCGCGGTCATCGCGTCCTCGGAGGAGACGGGGCGCAGCACGATCGGGTGGCCGTAGGTGCGGCCGTCGCCCTGGACGCCGACGCTGCGGACGTCCGCGAGCAGGACGACCGGGCACTGCCAGATCTCGCGGTCCAGGCCGGCCGCGGTGAGCTCGTGGCGGGCGATGGCGTCGGCCTCGCGCAGCAGGTCCAGGCGCTCCTTGGTGACCTCGCCGACGATGCGGATGCCCAGGCCGGGGCCGGGGAAGGGCTGCCGCTGGACGATCTCGTCGGGCAGGCCGAGCTCCTGGCCGACCATGCGGACCTCGTCCTTGAACAGCTGGCGCAGCGGCTCGACGAGCTCGAACTCGATGTCGTCGGGGAGGCCGCCGACGTTGTGGTGCGACTTGATGTTCGCGGTCCCGGTGCCGCCGCCGGACTCGACGACGTCCGGGTACAGGGTGCCCTGCACGAGGAAGGCCACCGCGGGGCCGTCCTCCTGGAGGATCTCCAGCTGGGCCTGCTCGAAGACGCGGATGAACTCGCGGCCGATGATCTTCCGCTTGGTCTCCGGGTCGGAGACGCCGGCGAGCGCGGTCAGGAAGCGCTCCTGGGCGTCGACGACCTTCAGCTGCACGCCGGTGGCGGCGACGAAGTCCTTCTCGACCTGCTCGGTCTCACCCTTGCGCATCAGGCCGTGGTCGACGTAGACGCAGGTCAGCTGGGAGCCGATGGCCTTCTGCACGAGGGCCGCGGCGACCGCGGAGTCCACGCCGCCGGACAGGCCGCAGATGGCGCGCTTGTCGCCGACCTGGGCGCGGATGGCCGCGATCTGCTCCTCGACGATGTTGCCGGTGGTCCAGGTGGGGGCCAGGCCGGCGCCGCGGTAGAGGAAGTGCTCCAGGATCTGCTGGCCGTGCGTGGAGTGCATCACCTCGGGGTGGTACTGCACGCCGTACAGCTTCTTCTCGTCGTTCTCGAAGGCCGCCACGGGCACGACGTTCGTCGACGCGGTGACGCTGAAGCCCTCGGGGGCGGCGGAGCAGGCGTCGCCGTGCGACATCCACACCGACTGATTCTCCGGGGTGCCCTCGAAGAGGGTGGACCCGGTCCTGGAGACCTGCAGCGGGGTGCGGCCGTACTCGCGGGCGCCGGTGTTGTCGACGGTGCCGCCGAGGGTGGTCGCCATCAGCTGGAAGCCGTAGCACATGCCGAAGACGGGGATCCCGGCCTCGAAGATGGAGCGGTCCAGCTGCGGGGCGCCCTCCTCGTAGACGGAGGACGGGCCGCCGGAGAGGATGATCGCCTTCGGGTTCTTGGCCAACATCTCGTCGACGGGCATCGAGCTCGGCACGATCTCGCTGTAGACCCGTGCCTCGCGGACGCGGCGGGCGATGAGCTGGGCGTACTGGGCGCCGAAGTCGACGACGAGAACCGTGTCCGGGGCGCTGTCGTGGGCGGCGGAGGGTGCTTCTGGCACGGGGCGGCCTTCCGGCGGAAGAGGGGGCTGTTCTGTCGATTCTAACGGGGGACGCCGGGGCCCCTTCGTCTCACCATCCGAATCGGCTTGGCACGCGACGGGACGCCGGGCCATAATCCGTTCCGTGCGCAAGCAGCTGAGCTTCCTCTTTACCTATGGCACCGGTCGGTCCGGTCGCCATGGGTCATCGTGATGCTCGCTTGAGCCGCTGACTTCCCAGAGCGCCCCGGTCCGCCAGGACCGGGGCGCTCTGCGTTTCCGCTCCTGCCGGCACGACCCACAGGAGAACACCATGAGCGTCACCACCACCCCCGAGCAGCTGATCGCCGAGTCCCGGAGCCGTATCGACGCCATCGACGACCGGATCATCGGGCTGATCCAGGAGCGGATGGCCGTCTCGACGGTCATCCAGGACGCCCGGATCGCCTCCGGCGGGCGCCGGGTGCACCTGTCCCGCGAGATGGAGGTGCTGTCCCATTGGAGCGATGCCCTCGGCAAGCCCGGCACCGCCCTCGCGATGACCCTGCTGGAGCTGTGCCGGGGCCGGGTGTGACGGCTGTTCGTCACCCGTCCGGAGCGTGACCGGCCCCGGGACGCTTCGTTGGTGAGGATGTCCGCGGCAGCCAGCCGCGGAACCGCAACACCACGCGTGGCTCCGCAGGAGCGATGAGACGTACGCCTCGTGGTGCGTGCGTCGTGGGACCTCGCTCCTTCGCGTGACCGGACGGCAGGGGACAGCAGCCCGGTCACCCCGTAAGGACGGCCGGCCCCGGGGACGCCCAGGGCCGGCCGTTCTGCGTACAAAGCCGCGAGGCTAGGCGTGCGTGCCGGTCCTGCGGCGGAAGGCCAGGACCAGGCCGCCGCCCGCGGCCACGAGCACCGCGCCGCCGAGCGCGAGCATCCCGGCGGAGCTGCCGGTGGCGGCGAGGCCGCCGTTCGCCGTGGCACCCGAGGTCGCGGTGGCGCTGGGCGTGGCCGAGGTGGAGGCCGTCGCGGTCGGCGAGGGGCTGGTCGTCGCGGTCGCGGTCGGCGTGGCGCCGCCGTCCTTCGCGGCGATGACGACGGACGCCTTGTCGTTGGCGTGGTTCGGGTCCCAGGGCTGGCCCTTGGTGCCCTCGGGCGTCCACTGGCCGACCGAGACGGAGCCCGCCGCGTTCGCCACGACCTGCTCGATCTTCAGCTCGAACGGGTAGCTGATCTTCTCCCGCTCCCCGACGACGTGGCCGGTGGAGCAGAAGTAGCGCGGTGCGCCCAGCGTCTGCTCGCGGGCGGTGCCGTCGGCGTTGACGCCGTGGCAGCCGGCCGGGACCTTGGTGACCTTCGTGCCGGCCGGTACCACGATGTCGGTGCGGGCGACGCTCTCACCGGACCGCAGGTTCGCCACCCAGGCGGGGCCGTTGTTACGGAAGCCGAAGTCGGCCCTGACCGTCTCGCCCGCCCCGCCCGCGAGGGCGACGGGCCAGGCCACGAGGTCGGCGCTGTTCCTCGTCCTGAAGTCGAACTCCTGGAGGTTGTTCCAGGGATCGAGGTCCGCCGACTGTGCGGTGGCCTTGGCGGCGTGCTCCCGCACGGCCAGCTTCTTGCCGCCGGTCGGCTTCTTGGACGTCTTGCCGGCCTTCGGCTGGTGACCGTCGGCGTACACGGCGTAGGTGAGGGTGTCGGCGAAGGCGTGCGGGGCGGCCTTGAGGGTCAGCGATCCGTCGACCCCGTAGACGCTGCCCGGCTTGTACTCGCCCTCCAGCAGGCACTGCACCGTGCTCCAGCCCGTGTTCAGGGGCTGTCCCTCACCGGCGTCCTCGGAGTAGGAGCAGTTGTCGTACTGCTCCAGCAGGTCGATGCCGTGCGTGGTGCGCATCTCCAGGACGACGCCCTGGACGGACTCCGTTCCCTTGTTCGCGAAGACGATCGACAGGTTCTGCTTGTCGCCCGGCTTCTGCTCCTCCTTGAGCCCGGCCCGCTCCAGTACGAGGTCGGGGCCGCCGACCCGGACCTTGGTGGTGGCGGCCTTGAAGGTGGCGCCCTCGGCCTTGCCGGTGACGGTGAGGTCGGCGGTGGCTCCGGCCTTGCTGCCCTGGGCGGCGCTGAGGTCCAGGTCGACGACGCCGGTCTCGCCCTTCCACAGCGCGGGGCGCTTGCAGGTGACGGCCGCTTCGGTGAGCGTGCAGTCCGAGCCCTGCTGTTTCGCGAGCGCGACGTCGGCGATCCCCTTGAGGCCGCTCAGGTCGATCGTGAAGGTGCTCTGGCGGTCGAACGCGGAGGCGGTGTCGTTGACGAGCCGGAACTCGACCGAGGTCTTCTGCGGTGCGCCGCTCTGCCCGGAGTGGGGGCGCAGGCCGACCTCGGCCGGTCCGGCCAGGGTGAAGACGGGGTCCGCGGCGTGTGCGGGAGTGGCTGAGAGCCCCAGGGCGGCGACGCCGCAGGCAGCCAGCAAGGAGATGCGCTTTCTCATGCTGCCGTTGACGGTCGAGCGCGAGTTCCAGTTGCCTCGTTGGCCATGTGATCGACGCCACAGCCCGGCTCGGCGGATTCCGGTACAACCATCAAGGCTGAACATCTGTCACGTATGTACCGCGGTGGGTACCGCGCTCGGAGGGGGAGCGCGGTACCCACCGTCGTCATCCGGCAGGTTCCGGATCCCGTGGGGGAATTTCGGGGACGGCCAGGAACGGCAGCCGAAGCGCGCCGAAGGCGTCCGCGGGCACGGCAGGCCGGACCGGCTCCACCGCGTCCAGGCGGGCGTAGGCCTCGCCCTGCTCGGGCCGCGGGTCCCGCTCGCCCTTGTTGGGCCAGTACGACATCGCCCGCTCCGCCTGTGCGGTGATCGTCAGCGACGGGTTGACCCCCAGGTTCGCGGAGACAGCCGAGCCGTCCACCACCGAGATGCCCGGATGCCCGTAGAGCCGGTGGTACGGGTCCACCACGCCCTCGTCCGCCGACGCCCCGATCGGGCAGCCGCCGAGGAAGTGCGCGGTCAGCGGGGTCCCCATCAGCTCGCCGATGTTGCTGCCGGGGAAGCCGTTGATCTCCTCTGCCAGCAGGGTCGCGGCCTGCGTGGCCTCCGCGATCTGGACCGGGTTGGGGGCGCCGTGCCCCTGGCGGGCGGTGAGCAGGCCCTTCCCGATGCCGCCCGGCTTGCGGTACGTGGTCAGCGAGTTGTCCAGGGACTGCATGACCAGGCCGATGATGGTCCGCTCCGACCAGCGTCGGTTGGACAGCGACCGGGCCAGCTGGAGGGGGTGCCTCGCGGTCCTGGCCAGCCAGCCGCGGACCCGGTGGGCGCTGTGGGGCACCTGCAGGACGGTCATGAACCCCATCGCGTTCGAGCCCTTGCCGTAGCGGACCGGCTCGATGTGGGTGTCGGCGTTGGGGTGCACGGACGAGGTGATCGCCACGCCCCTGGTGAAGTCGGCCCTCCGCTCCTGCCCGGGGCCCGCGCCGCGCCGCCTGCGGTAGCGGCGGTCGTCGGTCTGCGCGCCGATGATGCCCTCGGAGTTGGTCCGGGTCAGCTCGCCGAGCCGCTGCGACAGGCGCGGCAGCTCGCCGCGGTCCTTCATGGTGTGCAGGAGGGTCTGCGTACCGTACGTGCCCGCGGCGACGACCACGTATCGGCAGCGCAGCACCTTCGCCTTCCCGCGGCGGCGGCCGTCGGTGGGCACGGTGCGGACGCGGTGGCCGCCGTCCGGGTGCTCGGACAGGGCGGTGACGGTCGTCATGGGGTGGATGACGGCGCCGGCCCGCTCTGCGAGGTGGAGGTAGTTCTCGTTCAGGGTGTTCTTCGCGCCGTGCCGGCATCCGGTCATGCACTCGCCGCACTCGGTGCAGGCCCTGCGGGCGGGGCCGGCGCCGCCGAAGTAGGGGTCTGCGGCCTCCTCGCCGGGCCGGGCGCGGGGCCCGTCGGCGGCGTCCTCGCCGTCTCCGAAGAAGACGCCGACCGGGGCCATGTGGAAGGTGTCCGCCACGCCCATCTTCTCGGCGACCGCCTTGAGGTGGACGTCGGACGGGGTCATGGTCGGGTTGAGGCGCACCCCGAGCATCCGCTTGGCCTGGTCGTAGTAGGGGGCGAGTTCCTCGCGCCAGTCGGTGATGGACGCCCACTGCCGGTCCTCGAAGAAGGCCCGGGGCGGCACGTACAGGGTGTTGGCGTAGTTGAGCGAGCCGCCGCCGACGCCGGCGCCCGCGAGCACCATGACGTTGCCGAGCAGGTGGATCCGTTGGATCCCGTACAGCCCGAGGGCCGGGGCCCACAGGTAGTTGCGCAGGTCCCAGCTGTTCTTCGGCAGGCTCTCGCGGGTGAAGCGGCGTCCTGCCTCCAGGACGCCGACCCGGTACCCCTTCTCGGTGAGGCGCAGGGCCGAGACCGACCCTCCGAAGCCCGATCCGATGACGATGACGTCGTAGTCGTAGGCGTCGTCGGACGCGTCGTCGTGCGACACGGATACCCCTTAGCGCAGTCGGAGAGCCTTCATGACCTTGAGGCTGCGGGTCATGAACGCCGCGTACTTCTCGTCGTCCATCCCCAGCGAGGGCGCCATCGGGACCAGCCGCTGGTGGGCGACGGTCTGGGCCTCGGTGTACTTGAGGATGCCCTCGGAGCCGTGGCGGCGGCCGAGGCCGGAGTCCTTCATGCCGCCCATGGGCGCCTGGGCGCTGCCGTAGGCGGGGGCGTAGCCCTCGTTGATGTTGACGGTGCCGGTGCGCAGGCGGGCGGCGACGGCGTGGCCGCGGCGGGCGTCCTTGGTCCAGACGCTGGAGTTGAGGCCGTAGGCGGTGGCGTTGGCCTCCGCGATGGCCTGCTCCTCGTCGGTGAACCGGTAGATCGAGACGACCGGGCCGAAGGTCTCCTCGCCGCAGACCGCCATGGGGGCCTCGACGCCGTCGAGGATGGTGGGCTCGTAGAAGAGCGGGCCGATGTCGGGGCGGGCGGTGCCGCCGGCGACGAGGGTGGCTCCCTTGGCGACCGCCTCGTCCACGTGCCGCTGTACGGTCTCCAGCTGGCGCTCGCCGACCAGCGAGCCCATGTCGGCGCCGTAGGAGAGGGAGCTGCCCAGGCGCATGGCCCTGGTACGGGCGGCGAACCGCGCGACGAAGTCGTCGGCGATCGAGGCGTGGACGTAGAGCCGCTCGATGGATATGCACAGCTGGCCGGCGGAGGAGAAGCAGGCGCGGACGGCGCCCGCGGCGGCCTTCTCGACGTCGGCGTCGTGCAGGACGAGCATGGCGTTCTTGCCGCCGAGTTCGAGGGAGACGCCGACGAGCCGGTCGGCGGCGCCCCGGGCGACCTCGCGGCCGGTGCGGGTGGAGCCGGTGAAGGAGACGTAGTCGGCGTGGCGGACCACCTCGGGGCCGACGACGGGACCCTCGCCGAGGACGATCTGGAAGACCTCGGCGGGCAGCCCGGCCTCGATCAGCAGGTCGCGGGCCCACAGGGCGGTCAGGGCGGTCTCGGTGTCGGGCTTCATGACGAGCGCGTTGCCCGCGACGAAGGCCGGCAGGGCGTCGCCGACCGACAGCTCCAGGGGGTAGTTCCAGGGGGCGATCTGGCCGACGACGCCACGCGGCTGGCGCAGCTCGGTGACCTTGGTGAGGGTGGGCATCGCGCCGGTGTGGCCCTTGGGGCGCAGGTAGGAGGGT
The DNA here is from genome assembly GCF_055587885.1 of Streptomyces sp. NPDC046349. Lineage (NCBI taxonomy): Bacteria > Bacillati > Actinomycetota > Actinomycetes > Kitasatosporales > Streptomycetaceae > Streptomyces > Streptomyces sp. NPDC046349. The sequence goes on along the minus strand of NZ_JBVJFK010000008.1, from coordinate 272,480 downwards.
GCCTTGCGGCCGTAGTGGCGGGCCGATACGGCGACGGCCTGGACCTCCTCGTGGGCGTGCAGGCGGGCCTTGCCGGTCTCCAGCTGGATCAGGTCGAGGACTTCGGCCTGCCGGGCGAGGACCAGGTCGTGGAAGCGCAGCAGGACGGCCGCCCGCTGCCGTACGGGGACGGCCGCCCAGGCGGGCTGGGCGGCGCGGGCCCGGTCGAATGCCTCGGCCACGTCCTCGGGGGTGGCCTCGGGGAGCTCCGCCAGCCGGTCCCCGGTGAAGGGGGTGTGATTGGCGGTGCGGCCGGAGCCGATCACTCCGCGGGTCAGCCGTGCGACCAGGTCGGGGGTCACCACGTCGGCTGCGGTCCGGGCGCCGACCGGGGCCGGGGCGACCGGGTTGGTGGGCTGCGGCGCGGTGCGGAGGGGGGCTTCGGAGGCCTGCGAGTCCGTCATGCCGGTGAGCGTATTGCGCCCGACAGCCTTTGGGTACCCGCCGGTAACCGGATTTTGCCTTTTCCGCCAGTGATCGCTGGCAGGATGCCCGGATCGGTGCCGATCAGGGCTTCTTGGGGGCCGGCTCCCAGCCACTGAGTACGACGTCGAACTGCTGCTCGGTCGTGGCCCAGCTCGCGACCGGGCTCGACATGTAGATGGCGTACTCCGTGCCGTCCGGAGCGATGTACATCTGCTCCTTGGCCCGGCGCGGGCCGGGGTGGTTCTGCTTCTCCGTCCAGGTGAAGTCCCAGAGCGCGGCCCGGGTGCTGTCCCGGAAGGTGTTCTGGTTCAGCCGGACCTTCTTGTAGTCCGTCCGCTTCGCCACCTGCTTCTCCAGGTCGGTCAGGTGGTCCAACGGGGTCCCGTAGTCCGGGGTGGGGTCGGCGGCGATCCGGATGAAGTGCTTGCCGTCGTCCGGGGTGTAGTCGATCTGGTCGCCGTTCGCCTTGCGCGTCCAGCCCTCGGGGACGAACAGGGTGAAACCGGCGAGGGGGTCGACGACCTTCGTGTAACCGGCCGGCGGGGCCGCCGCCTGCGGCTTGCCGTCGTCGCCCGACTGCCCGCCGGTCGACGTCGCGACCCGGTCCGGATCGCCCTGCTTCCCCGCGTCCCCGGTGTACTTGAGCACCCCGAAGACGCCGCCGCCGCCGAGCAGCGCGGCCACCAGGGCCACCACCGCGGCGCGCTTGAGCCAGCCGCCGTCCCGGTCCGCGGGCGCGGCCGCGGACCCGCTGCCGGAGACCGCGGGCTCCGGCAGCGGGGCCGTCTGTGCGACGTCCTCGTGCGGGGCCGGGGCCTCGGACCGGTCCTGCGCCGGGGCGAGCTCCTCGGAGGTGACCGCCCGCGTGGGCACGTAGGCGTGCGCCGCCTTCGGCTCGCGGCCCTCCATCGCCTCCAGCAGCATCCGCTCGGCCTCCTCCGCCGAGGGCCGCTCCATCGGGTCCTTGCGCAGCAGGGACGTGATCACCGGACCCAGCGCCCCGGCCTGGCGCAGCGCCGGCGGCTCGTCGTTGACCACGGCCTGCATGCTGGAGATGGGCGAGGTACGACGGAAGGGGGAACGGGCCTCCACCGCCGTGTAGAGGGTGGCACCCAGCGACCACAGGTCCGAGGACGGGTCGGGGATCCCACCGGTGACCCGCTCGGGCGCCAGGTAGTCGATGGAGCCGACGATCTCGCCGGTACGGGTGATGGACGAGTCGCCCTCGATCGCGGCGATCCCGAAGTCCGTGAGCAGCACCCGGCCGTCCTTGGCGAGCAGCACGTTGCCCGGCTTCACGTCCCGGTGCAGCACGCCGACCGCGTGCGCGGCGCGCAGCGCGCCCAGCACGTGCAGCCCGATCCGGGCCGCCTCGCGGGGCTCGATCCGCCCCGCCGCTTTGGCCGCTTCGGCGAGGGAGGGGCCGTCGATGTACTCCATGACGATCCACGGCCGGTCGTCGTGCTCCAGCACGTCGTGGACGGTGACCACCGCCGGGTGCTGGATCCGGGCGGCCGCCCGGGCCTCCTTCTGCGTCCGGGCGTGCATGACGTCCCGGTCGGCCTGGGCGACGTACAGACCCGCCGTCAGTTCCTTGACCGCGACGGTCCTGTGGAGCAGCTCGTCATGCGCGCGCCACACCTTTCCCATGCCGCCACGGCCGATCGGCTCGACGAGCCTGTACCGGCCCGCCAGCACGGCGCCCCCACCTGTCTGCTGTTCCACGAATTCCCGCCGCTCTCTGCACTTCAGGCCAGATTACGGAGCCCACGGGGGCTGTCGGAACCGCCCGGGCGCCGAAAGACGGCACTGTGACGCAATCGCCGTACTGATCAGTCGTCAATATCCGCTCATCCGCCCGCCTTGTAACTCGCCGTGGCCTTCTCGAAGACCTCGGTGACCTTGGTCTGTTCGTCCTCCGGACCGGTCACCAGGACGACGTGGTAACTGCCGCCCAGCGCGACGACGAAATTGCGGGCGAACACGTTGCGACCGGTCCCGTCGATCCACGTGTAGCGCCCCGTTGCCCGCAGTTGCTGTCCGACCCTGGTGGTCTTCACGTCCCCGACGGTCGACCAGGTGGAGGTCCGGTACGGCGTCAGCTCGGGCTCCTTGTCCTTCTGGTACGCCGCCGGGTCCGGATTGCCCTCGACCTTGTCCCGGCCGGGCACCACGGTCAGCACGAACGCCCCGTCGGTGTACCGCACCTGGCCCGCCTCGTTGATCCCGCGGCGCTCCCAGCCCTCGGGGACGGCGATCTCGAAGTGCTCCGGGTCCTGCTGGGTGGTGTAGCCGGGCGGAGCCGGCGCGGGTGCGGCCTGCGACGCGGCGGGCCCCGTCGTCTGGGGCGCGGGCTTGGACTCGGGCGTGCCGGTGGGCACCTGGGAGGGGCTCGGCCGCGGCGACGTGTGCGCGGTGGCCTCCCCGGGGCCGTCCTGCTCCTGGGGAACCCCGGCCCGGGGCATGAACAGCATGGCGTACGCGACGGCCCCGGCGAGGAGGACCAGGATGCCGACGAGCAGGGTCCGGCCGAGCGCCCGCGGCTTGCGGGCGGCCGTGGGGTTGCGGTGCCGTCCGTGGACCTCGCCGCGGCGGCGCACGACGGGCAGCCGAGCGGGATCCGCCTCCGGCATCGGGAGCATCCCGATGCCGGCGTCCGGCTCGGGTGCGGACCGTACGAGTGAGCGCAGCCAGCCTCGCAACTCCTCGAAGTCGGGCCGCTCGGTGGGGTCCTGGCGCAGCAGCGACTCCACGACGGGGCGGAGCGCGCCGCAATCCTCGGCGAAGGCGGGCGGCTCGGCGCAGACCATCTCGACGAGCTCGGCGACGCTGTCCTCCGGATACGGGGCGTGGCCCTGCACGGCGCGGTAGAGCAGCGCGCCGAGCGCCCAGAGGTCGGTGGCGGGCCCGACGGGTGCCGCCAGCTGCCAGTGCCCGTGCACGGGGCCGGCCTGTTCGGGGGCCCACCGCTCGGTGATCGCGCCGACCACGGCCATGCGCGTGTGCCGTGCCCGCTCGGCGTCGAGCCCGGTCCACGGGGCCGGCTCCGCAGGGCGCTGCGGGGCAGGCTCAGGTGCCGGGGGTGGGCCTGCGGGCGCGGGGCGCCCCGGGGGCTCGGCCTGTCGGTAGCCCTGGGGAAGCGCGAGCTGCGCGGGCAGCGCGGGCGCCGGCGGTTCGGCCCGGCTCCACGCGGGCGGGGCGGGGACGGGCCACGGCTGGGCCCCGGGGCTCGGCTCCGTCCTCGGCGCGGGCTCGGGCCTCGACGCGGGCTCCGGCTCGGGCCTCGGCCCCGACGCGGGTTCCGGCTCGGGCTCCGGCCCCGACGCGCGTTCCGGCCGGGGCACGGTTTCGGGCTGCGGCAGGGCCGGGCGGCGCGGGGTGGCGCCGTGCCAGGCACCGTCGGTGCCGGTACCGGCACCTGTCTCCGGTCCTCCGCCGTACGGGTACGAGTAGCCCTGCGGGAGGGTCGATCCCTCGGGCCGGCGCTCGGGCGCGGCCGCGGATCCCGCCTCGATCGCGGCCCCGGTCCCGGTCCCCGCCTCGGCCTTCCGCTGCTCGGTGACTCTGGCGGCTGCGGCCCGCGTGCCCGCCCGGTACGCGGCGACGGCCCCGGCACGTGCGGCGGCCTGGAGGTCGGCACGGTCCTGCGGCCGCCCGGGGGTGATGTGGTCGTTGTACCGCGGCCCGGTGTCGTACCCGGGGGCCACGAGCGGCGCGTACCCGGGGGCGGCCTCCGCTGCGGACACCTGCGGCGGGGGCGGGACCTGTGCCGGGGTCGGAAGCGTCTGCACCGGAAGCGGTGGGGCCGGCACGTGGGCCGGTAACGGGGCGGGTGCGGAGCCGGCGCCCCACCGCTCGTCGGGGCCGGCGTCACCGGTGCGGGGGACGGGGTCGTACCCGCACAGGGCCTCCTCCGCGGCCCCGGCCGCGAGGCCGGTCAGTACGACCCGGCCGTCCTCGCAGACCAGCACCGTCCGGACGGTGATGTTCCGGTGCGTCCAGCCGTGCGCGTGCAGCACGCGCAGCGCGGTGAGCACGTCCGACGCCACCTCAGCAGCCCGGTAGGGGGTGAGGGGTTCGTCGGCGAGCAGTGCGGCCAGTGGCCTGGCCGGGACCAGTTCGCTCACTATCCACAGCGACTCGCCCTCGGCGAACACGTCGAAGACCTGGTCCAGCCGGGGATGGTCGGGAATCGAGGCCGCGGCCTGCGCCGCCTCGATCGCGCGCCGTACGGCCGGCAGGTCGGCCGGAGCGCGGCGGGTCGCCGGAACGGCCATCGGCCCGTCCATCAGCTCGGCGTCCACGACCTCCGGCAACGGCACCTGGCGCACCAGGACTTCCTGTCCGCTGCGCGTGTCGAAGGCACGGGTCTCGACGAGCTCGTACTCGTCGGACGGCGGCAGCGGCAGGCGGTAGCGGCCGGCCAGGATCCGGCCCGCGTACTCCTCCACATCGCCTCCCCCGAGTGCGGCAGGCCCCCCAGGGCCCCGCTGACACGATACGTCGACAGGGGCGCCTGCGTCCCGGGGTCAGCCGAGAGGCCGGAACGTCTGGAAGGCGACGTTGCGCATCTGGGTGCACTCGGGGCCGTCCCACTGGTCCGCGGGGCAGCTGATCATGATGGCGTAGCCGTGCGTGGCGTCGACCTTGAACCCGCGGTTGAGTACGCGGACCTTCATCCCGCCCTGCTCGCGCTCGAACTCCCAGTCGGCGACGGTCGGGTAGTCCCGGTACTCCGCCTTGTCTATGCGGATCGGCCGGTAGCCCTTGCTGCTGCCGCCCACGGCGGGGGCCAGCTTGACCCAGGCGAGGACCGCGTCGTCACCCGGGCTGCCGGTGAAGTCGACCTGGATCCGCGGGAATCCGCCGTCGCGGCTGAATATCGCGCCGGAGTTGTCGCCCGCTGTGGCCGTCCGCTTGAACCCCTCGGGCATCGCCATCGAGAAGTGGAACCCGGGTTCCGTCACCATCGCGTATCCGGCGGGGAGTGCGCCTCCCGCGCCCCCGGTCGTGGCGCCCTGGCCCTGGCCCTGACCTTGCCCCTGGCCCTGGCCCTGGCCGGCGGTCTGCTGGCCCTGACCCTGGCCGCCGGCGCCCGCGTCGGTGCCCGCGGTACCGCCCGCGCCCGTCTCACCGGTGTTCCCCGAGGGCTTGGGGGAACCCTGTTCGGCCCCGCCCGAGGTCTGCGGGGCGGATGCGGCCGGGGTGGGCAGGCCGCCCTTGCCCTGGTCCTTCTTGTCCTTGTCGTCGCCGCTGATCGCCCAGGCGATCAGCGAGCCGACCACCGCCAGCACGGCGACCACGGCGACGACGGCCAGCGCGATGGTGCGGCGAGGCATGACGTCCGTGAGCGGCGCGACGACGGAGGCGGTCCGGCCCTTCGGCGCTTCCGCGGCAGAGACCGCGGTCGTGGCGGCGGCCGGGGTGGCCGTCGCCGCCTTACGGGCGGCCTTCAGCGCGGCGCGGGCGCGTTCGCGCTGCTCCCGCTCGCGACGCTCCCGCTCCTTCCTCGCGGCCTTCTCGGCGGCCTTCTCCGCGGTGGCCTTCTCCGCGGCCTGCTTGGCGTCGGCCAGCGATATCTGCCGCGTCTCCTCGGCGACCGCCGGCACCACGGGGGCAGGTTCCGGCTCGGGCGCGGCGATGACGGCGGTGAGCATCGCCCGGGCGCGGGCCTCGTCGAGGCGGCGGGCCGGGTCCTTGGCGAGCAGACCGTAGATGACCTCGGTCAGCGGGCCGGCGTTCTTCGGCGGGTCGACCGGCTCGGTCATCACCGCGGTGAGCGTGGCGAGCGCGGACCCCTTGTCGTACGGGGGCGTGCCTTCGACGGAGGCGTACAGCAGGCCGCCGAGGGACCACATGTCGGCGGGCGGGCCGGGCTTCTGGCCGCGGGCGCGCTCGGGCGAGATGTAGGAGGGGGCGCCGACGAGCATGCCGGTGGAGGTGACGGAGGGATCTCCCTCGACCTGCGCGATGCCGAAGTCGGTGAGGACGACACGGCCATTGCCGGCGATGAGCACGTTGGAGGGCTTGACGTCCCGGTGCAGGATGCCCTGGCCGTGCGCGGCGCGCAGGACGTCGAGGACCGCGAGGCCGACCTCGGCTGCGCGGTGGGGGGTGAGGGGGCCGTTCTCCCGGATGAACTCGGCGAGCGAGGGCCCCTCGATGAGCTCCATGACGATCCACGGCCGGGCGTCCTCGTCGACGACGTCGTAGACGGTGACGGCGCCGCCGCTGCGGATCCGGGCGATGGCCTTGGCCTCGCGGAGGGTGCGGGTGATGAGGCGGCGCTTCTCGTCGTCGTCGACCCCGCTGCTGAAGCGGAGCTCCTTGACGGCGACGGTGCGGCCCAGGGTCTCGTCCTGGGCCCGCCAGACGGTACCCATCCCGCCCTTGCCGAGCACGGCCCGCAGCCGGTACCGGCCGGCCAGCAGCCGCCCTTCGTCCTGCCCGTCCCCGGCCGCCTTGGCGGCGGCGGCCTTGACGGCGGCGGCCATGGCATCGGCCTTCTCGACGACGGGGTTGGCCCCGGTCGCCCCCACGGGCTTGGCGGCGGGCTTCGCATCTTCGGCCACGGCCTTGCTCAGCCCCGGCTTCGAAACGGCGGGCTTGGCCGCAGGCGCAGAGGCAGAGGCGGGCTTCGACACGTCGGGCTCCGCGTCAACGGCCGACGTCCCAGGCACCGCCTTGCTCAGCCGCGGTTCCGAATCCGCAGGCTTCGCCCCCTCGGACTCCCCGTCACCACCCTGCGTCGCAGGCACCGCCTTGCTCAGCCCCGGCTTCGAACCCGCAGGCTTCGCCGCAGGCGCAGAGGCTGAGGCGGGCTTCGACACGTCAGGCTCCGCGTCAGAGGCCGTCCTTGCCGCGGGCACGGAAACGTCCTCGGGCTTCGCCGCAGGCGCAGAGGCAGGGACGGGCCCCGCCGAATCGCCATCGTCAAGCTTCGCCGCAGGCGCCCCGGCAGGTGACTCGGTGTGCTCCGGCTTCGACATGCGTCCCCTCTGCGATCGTGCCGCTGCTCCGCCCGCCCCAGCGGCTGAGCGACCCGGCGGCCGGGGCCCACGGTAACCCGCCCCGGCAGAGCCATCATTGTTCCTCACTCCGCAACGGACGGACCCCCCGGGTCTGCGGTTCCGCCTTCCGCATCCCGGAGTTACAACGGAACGATGTCGGGCGCCCCCAGCCGTGCCGCGTCCGCCGTCTGGTCGTCCGGCTGTCGCTGCGATTCCCGCTCCGCCTGGACCCTCTTCTCGTAGTGCTCCACTTCCTTCTCGATCTGCTGCTTGTCCCATCCCAGCACGGGCGCCATCAATTCCGCGCACTCCCGTGCCGACCGCGTCCCCCGGTCGAAGGTCTCGATGGAGATCCGCGTCCGCCGCGTCAGCACGTCGTCCAGGTGCCGCGCCCCCTCGTGCGAGGCGGCGTACACGATTTCCGCCCGCAGGTAGTCGTCGGCGCCGGTCAGCGCCTTGCCCAGTTCCGGATCGGCGACGACGAGGTCGAGCAGCTCCTCCGTCAGCGACCCGTACCGGTTCAACAGGTGCTCCACCCGCACCACATGAAGACCCGTCCGGTCCGCGATCCTCGCCCGGCCGTTCCACAGGGCCCGGTACCCCTCGGCCCCCACCAGCGGCACGTCCTCCGTCACGCACGGCGCCACCCGCTGGTCCAGCCCGTGCACCGCCTCGTCCACCGCGTCCTTCGCCATGACCCGGTACGTCGTGTACTTGCCGCCTGCGACCACCACCAGCCCCGGCACCGGATGCGCCACCGTGTGCTCGCGCGACAGCTTGCTCGTCGCGTCCGACTCACCGGCCAGCAGCGGCCGCAGGCCCGCGTACACGCCTTGGACGTCGTCGCGCGTCAGCGGCACCGACAGCACCGCGTTCACGTGTTCCAGCAGATAGTCGATGTCAGCGCTCGACGCCGCCGGGTGTGCCTTGTCCAGGTCCCAGTCGGTGTCGGTGGTCCCCACGATCCAGTGCCGCCCCCACGGGATGACGAACAGCACCGACCTCTCGGTCCGCAGGATCAGCCCGGTGGTCGAATGGATGCGGTCCTTCGGCACGACCAGGTGGATGCCCTTCGAGGCCCGCACGTGGAACTGCCCGCGCTCCCCGATCAGCGCCTGGGTGTCGTCCGTCCACACCCCCGTGGCGTTCACGACCTGCTTCGCGCGGATCTCGTACGCGACACCGCCCTCCACGTCCTGCACGCGCGCCCCGACCACCCGTTCACCCTCGCGCAGGAATCCGACGACCCTCGCCCGGTTGGCGCAGTGCGCACCGTACGCGGCGGCCGTCCGCACGAGCGTGGTGACGTACCGCGCGTCGTCCATCTGGGCGTCGTAGTACTGGAGGGCTCCCACCAGGGCGTCCTTGCGCAGCGCCGGCGCCACCCGCAGGGCCCGGGAGCGTGAGAGGTGCCGGTGCACCGGAAGGCCCCGGCCGTGTCCGCTGGAGATTGACATCGCGTCGTACATCGCGACGCCCGCGCCGGCGTAGAGCCGCTCCCAGCCCTTGCGCTGCAAGGGGTACAGGAAGGGCACGGGCTTCACCAGGTGCGGGGCGAGGCGCTCCAGCAGCAGACCGCGCTCCTTCAGCGCCTCCCGCACGAGGGCGAAGTCGAGCATCTCCAGATAGCGCAGACCGCCGTGGATGAGCTTGCTCGACCGGCTGGAGGTGCCCGAGGCCCAGTCCCGGGCCTCCACCAGACCGGTGGACAGGCCCCTCGTCACCGCGTCGAGCGCGGTGCCGGCGCCGACCACGCCCGCGCCCACGACCAGCACGTCCAGTTCCCGTTCGGCCATCCGGGTGAAGGCCGCGGCTCGCTGCGCCGGCCCCAGTGTCGCTGTCCTCACGGCTGCCTCCCGTTGGTGCGGGTGAGATCCCGCTCACATGCCCCCGTTTCACGATTCTGACGTCCCGCACCCACATCGGCCACCGCCTGTGGACAACACAACGGCGGCGTTCACCGCGCAATGCGACATATCTGTCATATATAAGCCTAGTCTGACATTGCGCCAGCTCCCCTGCCCTCGGGAGGACTTGCGCGGCACCCCCTCACGCCAGGGAAGGGACGGCATCCCCATGCCCGCAGACCTCGCCGTCATCGGACTCGGCCACCTCGGCCTGCCGCTCGCCCAGGCGGCCGTCGCCGCCGGAATCGAGACGGTCGGCTACGACAGCGGTCCGGCCACGGACTCCACTCTCTCCGCTGCCGAGATCCGCCGCATGTCGGCGGCCGGCTTCCGGGTCACCACCAACCCCGCCGAGCTCGGCCGGGTCCGCACGGCCGTCATCTGCGCCCCCACCCGGCTCGGCGCGGACCGCGCGCTGGACCTGTCCGCCGTGGGCGGCGCGGGCCGCGCCCTCGCCGCGCGGCTGCGCCCGCACACCACGGTGATCCTCGAATCCGCCGTACACCCCGGCGTCACCGAGGACTACCTGCGGCCGATCCTGGAGGAGGGATCCGGACTCCGCGCCGGCCGGGACTTCCACCTGGCCTACTCCCCCAGCCGCCTCGACCCCGGCAACCGGACCCACGGCATCTCCAACACCCCCAAGGTGATCGGCGGCCTCACCCCCGCCTGCACCGAGTCCGCGCACGCCTTCTACGCCCGCCTCACCGAGAAGGTGGTCCGCGCCCGCGGCCTGCGAGAGGCCGAGACCGTGCAGCTCCTCGAAACCAACTACCGCCACGTCAACATCGCCCTGATGAACGAGATGGCCGTGCTCTGCCACGACCTCGGCGTCGACCTGTGGGACGTCATCCGCTGCGCCGAGACCAAGCCGTACGGGTACCAGGCCTTCCGCCCCGGACCCGGCGTCGGCGGCCACGGCGTCCCCCTCGACCCGAACTACCTCCCCCACACCACCCGCACCCCCGGACACCCGCTGCGCATGGTCGGCCTGGCGCAGGAGATCAACGACCGGATGCCGCAGTACGTCATCCAGCGCTCGGCCACCCTTCTGAACGAGCACGGCAAGTCCGCCCGCGGGGCGCGCGTCCTGCTGCTCGGGGTCACGTACAAGCCCGACCTCGCCGACCAGGAGGGCTCCCCGGCCGGCGAGATCGCCAGCCGCCTCATCGACCTCGGCGCGCTGATCAGCTACCACGACCCGTACATCACGGGCTGGCGGGTCAGGGACCAGCCGGTCCCCCGCGCGGAGTCCCTGTACGAGGCCGCGGCCAACGCCGACCTGACGATCCTGCTCCAGCACCACCGCACCTACGACATGCAGGCCCTGGCGGTGAAGGCCCAGCTGCTCCTGGACACCCGGGGCGCCAGCCCGGTGGGCGCGGCCCACCGCCTCTGAAGCACCGCCGCGGCCCACTGGTGCCACCCCGACCGTGTGCGGCATTCCGCACACGGTGTTGCACCCCCGGCCGCTCGTCCACGGCGACCCGCTGCCCTGTCCGGACCGGCACGAGCCCGCCCAGGCCGAACACGCCGTGACGCTGCCCTCGTGCTGTGACAGACACCGGAGGGCGGGCACCCCGTGCAGGGGGCCCGCCCTCCGGTGTTCGCTCGTGCGGCGGTGGGTCAGCGGCGGTGCTGGGAGTCCGCGACCGTGACCTCGACCCGCTGGAACTCCTTGAGCTCGCTGTAGCCGGTGGTGGCCATCGAACGGCGCAGCGCGCCGAAGATGTTCATCGAGCCGTCCGGGCTGTGCGAGGGACCGGTGAGGATCTCCTCGGTGGTGCCGACGGTGCCGAGGTCGACCTTCTTGCCGCGCGGCACGTCCTCGTGGACGGCCTCCATGCCCCAGTGGTTGCCCTTGCCGGGCGCGTCCGTGGCACGGGCCAGCGGGGAGCCCATCATCACGGCGTCGGCGCCGCAGGCCACGGCCTTCGGGATGTCGCCCGACCAGCCCACGCCGCCATCGGCGATGACGTGCACGTAGCGGCCGCCGGACTCGTCCATGTAGTCGCGGCGGGCCGCTGCCACGTCCGCGACGGCGGTCGCCATCGGGACCTGGATGCCGAGCACGTTGCGCGTGGTGTGCGCGGCGCCGCCGCCGAAGCCGACCAGCACGCCCGCTGCGCCGGTGCGCATCAGGTGCAGGGCCGCGGTGTAGGTGGCGCAGCCGCCGACGATGACCGGGACGTCGAGCTCGTAGATGAACTGCTTGAGGTTCAGCGGCTCGGCAGCGCCGGAGACGTGCTCGGCGGAGACGGTCGTGCCGCGGATGACGAAGATGTCCACGCCCGCGTCGACGACGGCCTTGGAGAACTCGGCGGTGCGCTGCGGGGAGAGCGCGGCGGCGGTGACGACGCCGGAGTCGCGCACCTCCTTGATGCGCTGCCGGATCAGGTCGGCCTGGATCGGCGCGGAGTAGATCTCCTGGAGGCGGCGGGTGGCCGACTCCTCGTCCAGCTCCGTGATCTCGTCGAGCAGCGGCTGCGGGTCCTCGTAGCGGGTCCACAGGCCTTCGAGGTTCAGCACGCCGAGGCCGCCGAGCTCACCGATGCGGATCGCGGTCTGCGGGGAGACGACCGAGTCCATGGGGGCGGCCAGGAAGGGGAGCTCGAAGCGGTACGCGTCGATCTGCCAGGCGATCGAGACCTCCTTCGGGTCCCGGGTACGCCGGCTCGGGACGATGGCGATGTCGTCGAACGCGTACGCCCTGCGGCCGCGCTTGCCGCGCCCGATCTCGATCTCAGTCACGTGTGGTGGCCTTTCCTCTGGGTCTGCCCGTCCAGTATCCCCGAACCCCGGCGGGCCGCGTTCCGGTGACCGCTGTACGGACGCCATGCGAGAGGGGCGGACCCGGTGACCCGGGTCCGCCCCTCCGCGCTTGCGCCTGCTCAGCCCTTGCGGCTGTAGTTCGGGGCCTCGACGGTCATCTGGATGTCGTGCGGGTGGCTCTCCTTGAGGCCCGCCGAGGTGATGCGCACGAAGCGGCCGTTCTCCTGGAGCTCCGGCACGGTACGCCCGCCCACGTAGAACATCGACTGGCGCAGGCCGCCGACGAGCTGGTGGACGACCGCGGAGAGCGGGCCGCGGTAGGGCACCTGGCCCTCGATGCCCTCGGGGATGAGCTTGTCGTCGCCGCCCACGCCCTCCTGGAAGTAGCGGTCCTTGGAGAAGGAGCGCTGGTCGCCGCGGGACTGCATCGCGCCGAGCGAGCCCATGCCGCGGTAGGACTTGAACTGCTTGCCGTTGATGAAGAGCAGCTCGCCCGGGGACTCCTCGCAGCCCGCGAGCAGCGAGCCGAGCATCACCGTGTCGGCGCCCGCGACCAGGGCTTTCGCGATGTCGCCGGAGTACTGCAGGCCGCCGTCGCCGATGACCGGGACGCCGGCCGCCTTCGCGGCGAGCGCAGCCTCGTAGATCGCGGTGACCTGCGGGACGCCGATGCCGGCGACGACGCGGGTGGTGCAGATGGAGCCGGGTCCGACGCCGACCTTGATGCCGTCGCAGCCGGCGTCGATGAGCGCCTGGGCGCCGTCGCGGGTTGCGACGTTGCCGCCGATGACGTCGACCGTGGAGTTCGACTTGATCTTGGAGACCATGTCGCCGACCAGGCGGGAGTGGCCGTGGGCGGTGTCGACGACGATGAAGTCGGCGCCCGCCTCGATCAGGGCCTGGGCGCGCTCGTAGGCGTCCCCGGCGACGCCGACGGCGGCGCCGACCAGGAGGCGGCCGTCCTTGTCCTTGGCGGCGTTCGGGTACTTCTCGGCCTTGACGAAGTCCTTGACCGTGATGAGGCCCTTGAGGATGCCCGCGTCGTCGACCAGCGGCAGCTTCTCGATCTTGTGGCGGCGCAGCAGCTCCATGGCGTCCACGCCGGAGATGCCGACCTTGCCCGTGACCAGCGGCATCGGGGTCATGACCTCGCGCACCTGGCGGCTGCGGTCGGACTCGAAGGCCATGTCGCGGTTGGTGACGATGCCGAGGAGCTTGCCGGCGGGGTCGGTGACCGGGACGCCGGAGATGCGGAACTTCGCGCAGAGTTCGTCGGCCTCGCGCAGGGTCGCGTCCGGGTGCACCGTGATCGGGTCCGTGACCATGCCGGACTCGGAGCGCTTGACGAGGTCGACCTGGTTGGCCTGGTCCGCGATGGAGAGGTTGCGGTGCAGTACGCCGACGCCGCCCTGGCGGGCCATCGCGATGGCCATGCGGGCCTCGGTGACCTTGTCCATGGCGGCGGACAGCAGCGGGATGTTCACGCGCACGTTGCGGGAGATGAGGGAGGAGGTGTCGATGTCGTTCGGCGCCATGTCCGACGCGCCCGGCAGCAGCAGCACGTCGTCGTAGGTCAGTCCGAGCGTGGCGAATTTGTCGGGCACTCCGTCGGCAGTCATGACACCTTCCCAAATGGTCTTGCTCAGCGCGGATGTCCATGCTAACGGGATCCCGACGCGTCTCATTCCACGACCAAGGTCAACCGGAAGTTTCGTAGGTTCCTACGGGTATGCCTACTGCTCGGCGAGCGCGCGGAGTCGGCTGAGGGCCCGGTGTTGGGCCACGCGCACGGCTCCGGGGGACATCCCGAGCATCTGGCCGGTCTCCTCCGCGGTCAGCCCGACGGCCACCCGCAGTACGAGGAGTTCACGCTGGTTCTCCGGAAGGTTCGCCAGCAGCTTCTTGGCCCAGGCGGCGTCGCTGCTGAGCAGCGCGCGCTCCTCGGGGCCCAGCGAGTCGTCCGGCCGCTCGGGCATCTCGTCCGACGGCACCGCCGTGCTGCCCGGGTGCCTCATGGCGGCCCGCTGCAGGTCGGCGACCTTGTGCGCGGCGATGGCGAAGACGAAGGCCTCGAAGGGCCGACCGGTGTCCCGGTAGCGCGGCAGCGCCATCAGGACGGCGACGCAGACCTCCTGCGCCAGGTCTTCCACGAAGTGGCGGGCGTCACCCGGAAGCCGGGACAGCCGGGTGCGGCAGTAGCGGATCGCCAGGGGGTGCACGAAGGCGAGCAGGTCGTGTGTGGCCTGCTCGTCACCCTCCACCGCCCGGCGTACCAGCGCGCTGACGCCTCCGGCACTGCCGCCGCCGGCGGCGCCGGTGGGGCCTGTGGCCGCGGGGGACCCCAGGGCATCGTCGTCGCGCATCAGTCCATGGTGCCTTGACGCCGGAGCATCCGCGGCACCGTGGTCCTTGTTGTGCGTCGAAGCGTTATGAGCGGGTGCGCCGGAACTCTTCATCTGCGCCCTCCCCTCCCGCTCGGCCGAATAGTCCCCGAGAGACTCCACACCCTCAAGGATGCGGCATCGCGCACGAAGCGAGACGTCCCCCGGATTGTGCCCCGCCAACCCCCGGGTGCGCACCGGGTACGGCGGGACGGGGCTACCGCGACGAGAAGAGGCGCCGGGAGGCGCCGTGCGACGGCAAGAGCGGCGCGCCGCCCCGTCCACCGGTGGCGGACGGGACCGCTCTCGACGATCCGCGGTCTGCGGCGGACCGGGCCGGGCCCGGCCGCTGCCGGGTCAGCGGACGAGACCCCAGCGGAAGCCGAGCGCCACGGCGTGTGCGCGGTCCGAGGCGCCGAGCTTCTTGAACAGCCGGCGGGCGTGCGTCTTGACCGTGTCCTCGGAGAGGAAGAGCTCGCGGCCGATCTCCGCGTTGGACCGGCCGTGGCTCATGCCCTCCAGCACCTGGATCTCGCGCGCGGTGAGGGTGGGCGCGGCGCCCATCTCGGCGGAGCGGAGCCGGCGCGGGGCCAGTCGCCAGGTCGGGTCGGCGAGGGCCTGGGTGACCGTGGCCCGCAGTTCGGCGCGCGAAGCGTCCTTGTGCAGGTAGCCGCGGGCGCCGGCGGCGACCGCGAGGGCCACGCCGTCCAGGTCCTCGGCGACCGTCAGCATGATGATGCGGGCGCCGGGGTCGGCCGAGAGGAGGCGGCGGACCGTCTCCACACCGCCGAGCCCGGGCATCCGTACATCCATCAGGATCAGGTCGGAGCGGTCGGCACCCCAGCGGCGGAGGACTTCCTCGCCGTTGGCAGCCGTCGTCACACGCTCGACGCCGGGCACGGTGGCAACCGCGCGACGGAGCGCCTCTCGGGCAAGCGGGGAGTCGTCGCAGACGAGGACGGAAGTCATGACCGCCCTCCGCAGCTGCTGATGCGCGTCACCTTGAGCCTCCAGGCTGGTACGTATCGTCACCTGTGCGGTCGATGCTCCCGGACACCTGTCCGAGAACTTGTCGGTTCAACCGCCTTCGCACTCTCAACGATGGTCACTCGAAAGAGTTACGGGTCGGACGGACACCTTCGGCACTCTACGTGAGGAAGCGAACACCGCGGCGGAGGCGCAAGCCACCTGTCCTCCATCTGGAGCTATGCCCTATTTGGCGGCTTTCCTTCCGTTTGGCACGTGTCTGAGGCTAGATTCCCAATGAGTCATATTTACATCTACTCCGACAGTAGGTGTGGAGACCCTTGGAGACATGGACCGTATCCGCCTCAGTACCGGCACCAAGAGGACTACCAATGGCAGATTTCTCCCGCCTCCCCGGACCGAATGCCGACCTCTGGGACTGGCAGCTGCTAGCCGCCTGCCGCGGGGTCGACAGCTCCCTCTTCTTCCACCCGGAGGGCGAGCGGGGCGCGGCCAGGAGCGCGCGTGAGGCCTCGGCTAAAGAGGTCTGCATGCGATGCCCGGTTCGTTCGGAATGCGCCGCGCACGCACTCGCCGTCCGTGAGCCCTACGGGGTGTGGGGCGGCCTCACCGAGGACGAGCGCGAGGAACTGATGGGCCGCGCCCGGCACCGACTGATCCCCGCGTCGAGTGCGATCGGACCGATCGCGCCGCACTGAGAGCCGACGAAACGACGGAAGGAACGTTTCCTCCGCACCACCTGCACGCCGGGCGTGTCGCCGCCCGGCCCTGGATTCACGCGTTCGGCCGTACGCGCGCGCCGCGCGTACGGCCGGGACGGCGGCCGCGCGTACGGTCGGCGCCCTGCCCGGCGCACGGTCAGCGCGCGGCCGCGCGCTCCAGCTCGGCCAGGGTCGCGGCCACGGCCGGCACCCGGGCCAGGTCGGGCAGGGTCAACGCCACGACCTCCCGCTCGACGGCCGGCTCCACGACGAGCGTGCTGACACCCTTGGCCCGTACGGACTCCACCGCGAGCTCCGGCAGGACCGCCACGCCCAGCCCCGCGCCGACCAGACCGACCACCGCGGGGTAGTCGTCGGTGGCGAAGTCGATGCGCGGGGTGAAGCCCGCGTCCTCGCACACCTCCACCAGGTGGCGGCGGCAGCGCGGGCAGCCCGCGATCCAGGGCTCGCCGGCCAGTTCCGCCATGCCCACGCGCTCCGCCCCGGCCAGCGCGTGCCCCTCGGGGACCAGCCCCACGAGCCGGTCGGTCAGCAGCGGCCGCACCACGAGGTCCTCCCACTCGGCCGCGGACCCGGCGGCCCCGCCGTAGCGGAAGGCCAGCGCCAGGTCGCAGTCACCCTCGCGCAGCATCTCGACGGACCGCGGCGGCTCGGCCTCGACCAGTGAGATACGGGTACCGGGGTGCTCGGCGCGCATGGCCGCGAGTGCGGTCGGCACCAGGGTGGAGCTGCCGCTGGGGAAGGACACCAGCCGTACGCGGCCCGCGCGCAGCCCGGCGATGGCCGCGACCTCCTCCTCGGCGGCCGTCAGGCCGGCCAGGATCCCGGCGGCGTGCCGGACCAGGGCCTCGCCCGCCTGGGTCAGCCGCATCTCGCGGCCGGTGCGGATGAGCAGCGGGGTGCCGGCCGACTGTTCCAGCGCCTTCATCTGCTGGGAGACGGCGGGCTGGGTGCAGCCGAGTTCGCGCGCGGCGGCGGAGAAGGACCCGGTCCCGGCGACGGCGCGCAGTACCCGGAGATGACGTGCCTCGATCACCCTTCGAGCATAAGGCCCTCTTTGACCGGCGCCCGACTACCCTCGTGACGCTTTGGGACCGCGCGGTTAGCCTGGGCCCATGGGTCCCATGCATCTGATCTCCGTGAATCTCGGCACCGCCACGCCTTCCGAGCACACCGACGCGGAGAGCGGGGTCACGGGCATCGGCAAGCGCCCGGTCCCCGGCCCGGTCCGCGTCTTCGCCCCCGGCGACAAGGCCACCGGCCTCGGCAGCGGCCTGGAGGGCGACGCCATCTGCAACCGTCGCCATCACGGCGGCGACCACCAGGCCGTGTACGCGTACGCCCGCGAGGACCTGGACCTGTGGGAGCGAGAGCTGGGCCGTGACATGCCCGGCGGGCTCTTCGGCGAGAACTTCACCACCTCGGGCATCGACCTGAACACCGCACGGCTCGGCGACCGCTGGCGGGTCGGCGCCGACCTCGTCCTCGAAGTGGCTTCGGCCCGCATCCCGTGCCGCACCTTCCAGGGGGCGCTGGGCGAGGCGGGGTGGGTCAGGCGGTTCACCCGGGAGGCCCGGCCGGGCGCGTACCTCCGGGTGATCCAGGAGGGTTCCGTCTCGCCCGGCGACCCCATCGAGATCATCCACCGGCCGGAGCACGACGTGACGGTGCAGCTCTGGTTCCGTGCCTTCACCACCGAGCGCGAGCTGCTGCCCCGCACCCTGGCCGCGGGCGCGGCGATGGAGCCCGAGGCGCACGAGACCGTGCGCCGGTACGTGGCGAAGTACGGGACCGGGGCCGGGGCGCGGTAACGCTGTCGTCCGGGGCGGCTAGGTTGCGCCTATGACGACTGCGTTGATTACGGGATCCACGGCGGGCATCGGCGCCGCCTTCGCCCGGCGGCTGGCCGCCCAGGGGCACAACCTCGTGCTGGTGGCGCGCGACAGCAAGCGCCTCGGCGAGCAGGCCACGGAGCTGCACGACCTGCACGGCATCGAGGCCGAGGTGCTGGTCGCCGACCTGTCCACCGAGGAGGGCATCGCGTCGGTCGAGAAACGCCTCGGCGACCGTACGCACCCCGTGGACCTGCTGGTCAACAACGCGGGCTTCGGCAACAAGGGCCGCTACCTCGAGGTCTCCATGGCCGACGAGCTGACCATGCTGAAGGTGCACGTGGAGGCGGTGCTGCGGCTGACCTCGGCGGCGTCGGAGTCGATGCGCTCGCGCGGCCGCGGCGGCGTGATCAACGTGGCCTCGGTGGCCGCTTTCGTGCCCCGCGGCACGTACGGGGCGAGCAAGGCCTGGGTCGTGCAGTTCACCCAGGGCGCGGCGCGGGACTTGGCCGGGTCGGGGGTCCGGCTGATGGCGCTGTGCCCCGGCTTCGTGCGGACGGAGTTCCACCAGCGCGCCGGCATGGGCACGGACAACATCCCCGGCTGGATGTGGCTGGACGCCGACAAGCTCGTGGCGGCGGCGCTGGCCGACCTGGCGCGCGGGAAGACGGTGTCCGTCCCGGACCCGCGGTACAAGGCGCTGATGGGCGTGGTGAAACTGACGCCGCGCGGGCTGCTGGGCGGGGTGTCCTCGCGCACGGGCCGCAAGTACGGGCCCCAGTAGCGCTCGTGACCCGCCGGTAAGCCTCCGCGGCGGCCCCCACCCGGACCGCCAAAAGGGCTAACTCTCCCTAAACTGGACATGTCCCATCTCCAGAGGGAGGCGACGCGATGACATTCGTACAGGTGATCGATTATGAGACCACGCGGTTCGATGAGATGAACGCGCTCATCGACCGCTGGGCGGAACAGAGCAGCGGCAGGCGCACGGCCACGCACACGATGATCGGCCAGGACCGCGAGGCCCGGAACCACTACGTGGACATGGTGGAATTCGCCTCGTACGAGGAGGCGATGAAGAACTCTCAGCTCCCCGAGACGGACCGGATGTTCCAGGAGATGGTGTCCCTCTGCGAGGGGATGCCGAAGTTCATGAACCTCGACGTGGTCCGCGACGAGCACCTCAACAAGCAGCTCGTGAACCGGGTGTTCCAGGAAGCCGCCATGGCCGGCGACATGAGCGTCCTCGACGAGTGCTTCGCGACCAACTACATCGACCACGACGTCAGCAAGGAGGAGCCCACCGTCATCGGACGCGAGAGCATGCGCTCCGACATGGAGAGGTGGCGCTCGGCCTTCGACATGTCCTTCGAGCCGACGGTCCAGGTGGCCGAGGGCGACATGGTCACGACGGTGTGGAACTGGCGCGGCACCCACAAGGGAGAGTTCATGGGGGTCGCACCGACCGGGAAGACCTACGAGATGTCCGGGACCACGACCTTCCGGTGCCAGGACGGGGAGATCACCGAGGGTTGGTGGCACTACAACCCCGGAGCCCTGCAACGCGAGATGGGCGGGACCGGATCGCCCTACGGAACCTGAAGCCCCCGCACGGGGAAGGCCCCGTCCGCGACTGCGGAACGGGGCCTTCGACGTGGAGCGCGATCAGTGGCTGTGGCCGTGACCGTGGCCGTGACCGGCGTCGCCCTCGTCCTCCGCCGGCTTCTCGACGACCAGGGTCTCGGTCGTGAGCAGCAGGGAGGCGATGGAGGCGGCGTTCTCCAGCGCGGAGCGGGTGACCTTCACCGGGTCGATGACGCCGGCCTTGACCAGGTCGCCGTACTCGCCGGTGGCGGCGTTGAAGCCCTGGCCCTTGTCGAGCTCGGAGACCTTCGAGGTGATGACGTAGCCCTCGAGGCCCGCGTTCTCGGCGATCCAGCGCAGCGGCTCGACGGCGGCGCGGCGCACGACCGCGACACCGGTGGCCTCGTCGCCCGACAGGCCGAGGTTGCCGTCCAGGACCTTGACGGCGTGGACGAGCGCGGAGCCACCGCCGGAGACGATGCCCTCCTCGACCGCGGCGCGGGTCGCGGAGATGGCGTCCTCGAGACGGTGCTTCTTCTCCTTGAGCTCCACCTCGGTGGCGGCGCCGACCTTGATGACGCAGACGCCGCCGGCGAGCTTCGCCAGGCGCTCCTGCAGCTTCTCGCGGTCCCAGTCCGAGTCCGTGGCCTCGATCTCGGCCTTGATCTGGTTCACGCGGCCGAGGACCTCGTCGGAGCTGCCCGCGCCGTCGACGATGGTGGTGTCGTCCTTGGAGATCGTGACGCGGCGGGCGGAGCCCAGTACGTCCAGACCGGCCTGGTCGAGCTTGAGGCCGACCTCCTCGGCGATGACGGTGGCACCGGTGAGGGTGGCCATGTCCTGCAGCATCGCCTTGCGACGGTCACCGAAGCCCGGGGCCTTGACGGCCACCGCGTTGAAGGTGCCGCGGATCTTGTTGACGACGAGGGTGGAGAGCGCCTCACCCTCGACGTCCTCGGCGATGATCAGCAGCGGCTTGGAGCCACCCGCCTGGATGACCTTCTCCAGCAGGGGCAGGAGGTCCTGGATGGAGGAGATCTTGCCCTGGTTGATCAGGATGTACGGGTCGTCGAGGACGGCCTCCATACGCTCCTGGTCGGAGACCATGTACGGGGAGAGGTAGCCCTTGTCGAAGGCCATGCCCTCGGTGAACTCCAGCTCCAGGCCGAAGGTGTTGGACTCCTCGACGGTGATGACACCGTCCTTGCCGACCTTGTCCATCGCCTCGGCGATGAGCTCGCCGACCTGCGAGTCCTGCGCGGAGAGCGCGGCCACGGCGGCGATGTCGGACTTGTCCTCGATCGGGCGGGCGGTCGCGAGGAGGTCCTCGGAAACGGCCTTGACCGCGGCGTCGATGCCCTTCTTCAGGGCGGCCGGGGAAGCACCCGCGGCGACGTTGCGCAGACCCTCGCGGACCAGCGCCTGGGCCAGCACGGTGGCGGTGGTGGTGCCGTCACCCGCGATGTCGTTGGTCTTGGTCGCCACCTCCTTCACGAGCTGCGCGCCCAGGTTCTCGTACGGGTCGTCCAGCTCGACCTCGCGGGCGATGGTGACACCGTCGTTGGTGATGGTGGGGGCGCCGAACTTCTTGTCGATGACGACGTTGCGGCCCTTGGGGCCGATCGTCACCTTGACCGTGTCGGCAAGCTTGTTGACGCCGCGCTCGAGGGCGCGACGGGCGTCCTCGTCGAACTTCAGGATCTTCGCCATGGGAGCGGTTCAGCCCTCTCGAAAACTCGGGTTTAACGAGCTACGCCCCTCGCCGCCCGGCAATCAGCGGGGTGACCAGGGGCGTAGCTCAAAGCAGTGCTGTGAAGCGAAATTACTTCTCGACGATCGCGAGCACGTCGCGAGCCGAGAGGACGAGGTACTCCTCGCCGCTGTACTTCACTTCGGTGCCGCCGTACTTGCTGTACAGCACGATGTCGCCGACGGTGACGTCCAGCGGGAGACGCTGGCCGTCCTCGAAGCGACCCGGGCCGACCGCGAGGACGACGCCCTCCTGGGGCTTCTCCTTCGCGGTGTCCGGGATGACCAGGCCGGAGGCCGTGGTCTGCTCGGCGTCGAGCGGCTGGACCACGATGCGGTCCTCAAGCGGCTTGATGGCAACCTTGGAGCTGGCGGTCGTCACGATCCGACCTCCCCCTTCGGAGATCCGGGGTTAACTGTCTGAGGTGGCGACCAGGTCGATCCGTCGTCGCGGGTGCCGGACCTGCCTGTCGCTGTGTTGGCACTCACCGGGGGCGAGTGCCAGGTGCGAGACTATTCCGGCGATTAGCACTCGGTCAAGCGGAGTGCCAATTCCCGACCTCCGGGCGTTGCGCGGAGGTCGGCCCGACCCCCGAAACCCTCGTGCGTTCACACGTTCGAGATCAGTACTGTCCCGGACATGACCAGGACAAACTCCGGTGTGCGATGGGTGCACGCCGTCCCGATCGCCATCGGGCTCGCCGTCGGGATCTGGATGTTCCACGCGGCCCTACCGCGCCTGATCACCCAGCTGACGGGGGTGGACGGCAGGTTCAGCGCGGAGCGGTGCGTGTGGGGGGACCCGGATTCCGAGGGGGACCGCACGATGACGTGCCGGGGGTCCTTCACCGCCGCCGACGGATCGTTCACCCTTGCCGGGATCAGGATCGACGGCGTCTTCGACGAGCGGCCCCGGACGCCGGTGGCCGCCCGCGTCAGCGGCCCCGACGCCGATCGGGCCGCACAGATGGACTTCCTCACCTCCCTCGCACCCATGGGCCTCGGCCTGACCGCCTTCGCCTTCCCGGCCTGGGCCCTGACGGCAGCCACCCGCGACTTCCTGACCCGCCGGGCCCCCACTGGGGGATCGGCGGCGTGACTCGCTCCGGTCGCGGGTCCCTCCGGGCGGCTCGGCGCTGCACGGGCTGCGCCCGTGCGGGGACTTGCGGCGGCCGGGGCGGGGCGACATCCCCGCCGGGAGCTCAGGAACCTCCGGATTCACGCCGCCGCGCTGCCTGCGCGGCGGCGATGACCGGCAGCTCCATGGCCCCGGAGGGAGCCGAGGAGTCCAGTTCGGGCGACACCACATCCTGCTCATCGGCCCGGACAGCCACCGGGACCGGAACGGCGGAAAACCGCCGGAGGAACTCCTCGAACAGCTCCACGGCGGCACCTCGGACATCGGCGGCTGCCACGCGACCCGGGTCGCGGCAGAAGCGACATCAAGAGGCCGTACGGGGCAGCTCGGCGCAGCGGCGTGAAGGGCTCCCGGCAGCCGGAACGGGAAGACCGGGAAGCGGGGCCGGCGCCCCGGAGCGCGCCGGTGCGCGCCTTCCCCGGGGGTTCCGGTCGACCACTTCGCCGAGCTGAACTGGCCGGTTTCCACCACCTCGAGGACGCACTGGGCGGCGTACCGGCATGCCCGGACAAGGCGGGTCCAGGGCAGGCCGTGAAGCAGGCGACGGGCCTTTCCGGCGGCAGGGGGCGGTACACGACACCGCCCGCCGAACATTTGGGAAGGAACCCCGGAAAGGACATCAACGTCGTAGATGATATGAAGATAAAGCGCCTCATTGCAGAGCAGATCGGACTCAAGGCTTCCGCAAGCCCCGGCGCGCCCGGCTCCGCGCCGGGGGCGCGTGAGGCGTCACCCCCACCGGCCTCTTCGCCCTCCCCCAAGGACGGCGGCGGCATCCCGTGCGTGGACTGAGGCCCCTGACGTCTGCGGGCGCCCGCCGCCGCACCGAGGCGCTGCTCCTCGCCTTCGTCATCGTCATCGCCGTCTTCGGGCATGCCGCCGCGGGCCTCGCGATGAACGGCGAGCTCCCGCCCAACCTCGCCGGCTTCACCATCTCCATGACATTGCTGGCGCTGGTGGGGCACCTGGGCGTGCGTCGCTTCGCGGCCTGTGCGGATCCGCTGGTCCTCCCGCTCGCCATGCTGCTGACCGGCCTGGGGCTGGTGCTGATCCACCGCCTCGACCAGGGCTACATCGAGCGGTGGAACTCGGACGCCAACGCCCCGGGCCAGCTCCTGTGGACGGTGGTCGGCGTCGCCTCGTGCATCGCGGTCCTGGCCCTGCTGCGCGACCACCGGCTGCTCCAGCGGTTCATCTACATCACGATGGCGGTCGCGCTGGTGCTGCTGATCGCGCCGGCGTTCTTCGGCGCGGACAGGTACGGCGCCAAGCGGTGGATCATCCTCTTCGGCTTCTCGATCCAGCCCGGCGAGTTCGTGAAGATCATGATCGCGATCTTCTTCGCCGGCTACCTGGTCATCCACCGCGACTCGCTGGCCCTGACGGGCCGCAGGTTCCTCGGCATACGGCTGCCCCCGATGCGCCAGCTCGGACCCATCATCACGGTGTGGATCCTCTCGATGCTGGTGCTGGTCTTCGAGCGGGATCTGGGCACGTCCCTGATCTTCTTCGGCGTCTTCGTCGTGATGCTGTACGTCGCCACGGAACGCACCAGCTGGATCGTGTGCGGCCTGCTCATGGCATCGGCGGGCGCCTTCGTGGTCGGCTCGACGGAGCCGCACGTCAAGGCGCGCGTGGCGGCCTGGCTGAACCCGCTCTCCGTCTACTGGGAGAACCCGCCCCCGGGCGTCACCTCGGACCAGTCCGCGCAGGCCCTGTTCAGCTTCGGCACGGGAGGCATCTCCGGAACCGGCCTCGGCTCGGGACACCCCGAACTGATCAAGTTCGCCGGCCGCAGCGACTTCATCCTCACCACCGTGGGCGAGGAACTCGGCCTGGCCGGGGTCATGGCCGTACTGATCCTCTACGCGCTTCTCGTGCAGCGCGGCCTGCGGATGGCGCTCGGCGCCCGCGACCCCTTCGGCAAACTGCTGGCGGTGGGCCTGGCCTCGGCGCTGGCGCTCCAGGTCTTCGTGGTCGCCGGAGGCGTCACGGGTCTGATCCCCCTGACGGGCAAGGCCCTGCCCTTCCTGGCCAAGGGCGGCTCGTCCCTCCTGGCCAACTGGATCATGATCGCCCTCCTCCTCCGCATCAGCGACAGCGCGGAACGCCAACGCGAGGCGGACGCCCGGGGCCCGGCGGAAACGACGATCACGCCGGTGGTGCCGGTGTAGGGCCCACCCGCTCAGGGCCTTCACCCCCGCGCCCCCACCGATCCCCGCCAGTGGCTGACCACCCGCCCCAGGCGCGGCGGGGTCGGGGGGTGCGGCGGCAGCCGGTGCGGCGGGGCAGGGCCGGCGCGGCGTGGTGGCGTGGGGGCGGGATCCGCTCGGCCCGTGGCCAGTGACGTTCGGGGGGTTTCCCGTCAGTCCCATCGTCTCTCCGGTTCGGGCCGGTCCCTCAAGGGCGCTCCTTCGTCGCGTCGCTTCGCGATGTCGCTGCGCTCCACCCTTGACCGACCGTCCCGCCCCGGAAATCCAAAAGACTGCCGGGAAGCCCCCAAAGGAACGGGCCGGGCGACAGAGGCCTTGCGCGGGCACAGCCCGCAGCGCCCCCAATCGCTACGCGCTCCCGTCGGGCGGCGGCCGCAGGCCCCTGTGGCCGGACATAGGCCGCCACCGATCGCTACGCGCTCCTGTCGGAGGGCGTCTGCGAGTCTCGGTGGCCGGACATAGGCCGCCATCAATCGCTACGCGCTCCTGTCGGAGGGCGTCTGCGATCCGTCTGGGGCCGACCCAAGCCGCAGGCGCCCGATTTGCTCCTCGTGGACGGCGTCTGGGGGCTGTCGGGGGGAGGAAGGGCGGCAGATGACGGCTGAGGCGAAGCGAATCCAGGTGTGGGCGAGGGCGCGCCCCAAAAGGCCGTCAATACGCCCTCATTGCCCCTGTTTGGGCGGGCGGTTGGGATGCCGCCCCGGTCTTGATGGGGGTTGGCATCGGCTGAGCCGATGGATCGCCCTCCCGTCCCCTCGAATCCGCCCCTCCCAGCCCCGAACAAGAGGCGGACGCGGTCTCGGAGAAGCGCGTAGCGATCGGTGGCGGCCTATGTCCGGCCACAGGGGTCTGCGGTCGCCGTGGGGCAGGAGCGCGTAGCGATTGATGGCGGCCTATGTCCAGCCACAGAGGCCTGCGGACGCCGTCCGTCAGGAGCGCGTAGCGATTGGAGGCGCTGCGGGCTCCGCCCGCACGGCGCCGACGCCCCGATGGGCCTTTGTCGCCCGGCCCGTTCCTCTGGGCGCTTCCCGGCAGTCTTTCGGATTTCCGGGGCGGGACGGTCGGTCAAGGGTGGCCGAAGGCCATCGCGAAGCGACGCGAGGAACGAGCGCCCTTGAGGGACCGGCCCGAACCGGAGAGACGATGGGACTGCCGGGAAACCCCCAGCACACCCCCGACCCCGCCCCACGCAAATCCCGCCCCCGCAGCCACCCCGCGCCCAACACCCCGGCCCCGCCGAAACCACCCCCATCGGCCGGCTAGGCGTCGAAGTCGTATTCCAGTACGTACGAGGCGGAGTCCAGCGTCATCTCGTTGACCTCGACGGCTCGACCGTCCTCGGCGAACGCGGTGCGGACGATGCGGATGACGGGCGTACCCGTTGCCAGCGAGAGTCGGTCGGCCTCGTCGGCGGACGGCATCCGGGAGCGGATCTCCTCGCGGAAGTGGACCGGCCCGTGACCCAGCTCCGCCAGCCGGGCGTACATCCCGCCCGGGCCCGTCTCGTGCTGGGTGATGGGGGAATCGGCGACGACGTCCGACGGCAGGTACGACGTAGCGAAGAGCACCGGCTTGCCGTCGAGCACGAAACGGCGGCTGCGCGCCCACACCTGGGCACCCGGAGCGATGCCGAGCGCGTCGCAGACGCGGTCGTCCGCCGCTTCTTCGCGCACGTCGACCTGGTCGACGACCAGCTCCCGGTCCTCGGAGTCCGTCGACCAGATGGAGCGGCCCGAGCCCCACTGCTCCTGCGCCAACCGCTGGAGACCGCGGCGCCGCAGGGGCCTGAACGCGCGGACGAAGACCCCGGCCCCCTTGCGCGCCTCGGCGAGGCCTTCGTTCTGGAGGACGCCGAGGGCTTGGCGGGCGGTCATCCGAGCGACCTCGTACGCGGCCATGAGGTCGTTCTCACCGGGCAGCCGGTCACCCGGACCGTATTCGCCGGCCTGGATGGCCTTCCTCAGCGCGTCAGCGATCCTCCGGTACTTCGGCTGCCGAGTAGCGCCCTGGCTGGTCATGAAAACGATCACTCCCTCTCCTCTCTAGACACCCTAGGGCGAGAGGTGGGCCGCCGCACGCATCGGCCTGGGGGTCCATTCGGGCGTAGTTCTCTAGAGACGCATTGCGAACGGAAGCCGGATCGGATGGAGTGGGAATGTCTCTAGAGAGGCTGCCCGTTGGCAGCTGCGGATGAGGGGTGGTCTGCATGCCTCAGCACCGTGACGTCCGATGAGCGAGAGGTACGAACACGTGCCGCACCGTCTGCTGCATCGACGCGTCCGCGACATCGCCTCGGGCGTCGAGGGCGAACTGATGGCCGTGATCAACGAGAACGTCTCGGACACACCCACCGAGCGCTGGGTGGAACTCGCCTACATCCGTGGCGCGTGCGGGCTGGAGTTCACCACTTCGGCCGCCAACGTCGAGCCCGCGGACTGACCCCACCCGGATCGGCTTCCGCCCCGCCACCGCCGAGCCGTGCGGCCGGCCACCGGCCAGGGGCGTTGCAGCCGCGGGGTTGACGGGCCCGAGTGCGCGGGGGTTCGTACCGCCCTACAGGTAGTCCTCCAGGCGGCCGATCTTGTAGCCCTGCTCCTGGATGCGCTGGAGCATGCGGGTCGTCATCTGGATCTCCGTCGCGCCCTTGAGTTCGGACGGGCCGCGGAAGTGGGCCAGGATGATGTCACCGGGCTGGAGGGCGGAGCCCTGGGCGTACTGGAAGTTGTTGATCTGCATCGACACCCGCCACAGGACCACCGCCGAGACGCCGCACTCCGAGGCCGCCCGGAGGGTGTCGCCGTTGTAGTTGCCGAAGGGCGGGCGGAAGAGCGGCGGGCGCTGGCCGAAGCGCTTCTCCAGCGTGTCCTGCTGGCCGCATATCTCCTTCTTCTGCGCCTCGAAGGAGAGGGTCCGCAGGTTCGGGTGGGTCAGCGTGTGGTTGTTCACCGTGCTCGCCGAGCCGTTGTCGCGGAGCTTCTCGAAGTGCCCGTAGTCGGACGAGGCCACGCTGTCCGTCAGGAACATGCTGATCGGCAGCTTGAGGTCGGCCGCCATCCTGAGGAACTCGGGGTCCTTCTCCGCGCCGTCGTCGAAGGTCAGGAAGACTATTTTCTCCCCGGCCGGCAGGGGTATTCGGTCTATCACCGGAACCGCGCCCGGGGCTGCCTTCGGGAACTGCGGCTTCTGGGCGGGCTTCGGCGCGTACTGGACGGGGGCCGTGAGGCCCCACTTCTTGTAGGCCTCGTCGCCCGCGCCGCCCGGCGCGGGCGCGGGCTGGGACACAGGCGCCGACGCCGACGCGGACGGCGCCTGCGACGGCTCCTGCGTCTTGCGGCCCAGCCGTTCGGTGGGCTCCACACTCTTTCCGCACCCCGTCAGGGAGAGCGCGAGCGCGCCGGCCGCCAGCGTTCCGGCTACCAACCGGCGCACGTACCTCACAAGTAGTCCTCCAGGCGGGCCACGGCATACCCCTTGTCCGTGACGGTCTTCATGACATGACGGATCATGTCAGGCATCGTTCCCTTCCAGTCCTCCTTACCCCGGAAGTGCGTGAGGATGATGTCACCGGGGTGCAGGTCGCGGTCCCACTCGCGGTAGTCCATGCGGTTCGTGAACGCCTCGGCGTTCCACAGCGGAACCGCCTTGATGCCGCAGGACTTCGCCGCCTTGAGGGTGTCGTCGTTGTAGTTGCCGTACGGCGGCCGGAAGAGGGTCGGCCGCTTGCCGAACGTCTTCTGGATGGTGTCCTGCTGACCGCAGATCTCCTCACGCTGCTGCTCGTACGACAGCCCCGGCATGTAGCGGTGGTTGAGGGTGTGGTTGTTCAGGGTGACGCCGGCGGCCTGCATCTGCTTGAAGTAGGGGTAGTTGTCCTTCACCAGGTAGTCGCTGAGGAAGGCCGTGTACGGGATCTTCAGCTCCTGCATCATCTTCAGGAACTCGGGATCCTTCTCCGAGCCGTCGTCGATGGTCAGGAAGACGACCTTGTCCTCGGTGGGGACGGTGGTGAAGACGGGGGGCAGTTCGTCCTCTTCGTGGTTCCACACCTCGAAGCCGTCGCGCGTGCTGATGTGGGGCTTCTCCTTCGGCGCCGCGGGCGCGGCGAGCGGCACCTTGCGCAGCCCCCACTTCTTCGCCGCCGCGACGCGTGCCTGCTGCAGCGCCTTGGCCTTCTCGGCGGCGCTGAGCGCGCCCGCGGCGCCCGCCTCCGACCCCTTGGCGGCCTTCGTCTTCTCGGCCTTGTCCGGGGCTCCCGACTGCCCCGAGCCGCACGCCGTGCCGAGGGCGGCTACCAGCAGGGCGGCCGCGGCCACCCCGAACCGGCCGCGCGGACCCGCCGCGCACCGGTGACCCAGTTGCGTCTTATCTTCCCTTTGTCCGACTAGCTGCATAGCAGCGCATCCTGGCATCCGACACGCGGGCTCCCGGGACGACACCTCGCACCGGGCTGCGACGTTCCTCCGACCGGCCCACACACCCCTTCGCCGACAATGGACCCGTGACCCCCGAAGACTTCGCCGCCCTCCTCACCCCCGAGGGCCGCGCCCTCCTCGACTCGCTCCGCGACTACGACCCCGCCCAGGAGCTGGCCGTCGCCACCCGGCTGCGCCGCGAGCATCCCGCCGGGCTGGTCTCCGCGGCCCTCGGGCAGGCCCGGCTGCGGCAGCGCGCGGTGGCGAAGTTCGGGGCCGAGGACGCCTTCCGGATGTACTTCACCCCCGGCGGCGGCGAGATGGCCACCCGCGCGTCCGTGGCCGCGTACCGGGCCGAGCGGCTCGCGGCCCTGGGCGTGCGCAGCCTCGCCGACCTGTGCTGCGGCATCGGCGGCGATGCCCTCGCCCTGGCCCGGCTCGGCATCCGGGTGCTCGCGGTGGACCACGACCCGCTGACGGCCGCCGTCGCGCGTGCCAACGCCGAGGCACTGGGCCTCGCGGACCTGATCGAGGTCCGGGAGGCCGATGTGACGGAGGTGGACGTCTCCGGCCACGACGCGGTCTTCATCGACCCGGCCCGGCGCGGGGGCCGCGGGCGGATCTTCGACCCGGAGTCCTACTCGCCGCCGCTGTCGTGGGCCGTGGAGACGGCCCGCGCGGCGAGGTACGCGGCCATCAAGATCGCCCCCGGAATCCCGCACGAGGCGGTCCCGGCAGAGGCCGAGGCCGAGTGGATCTCCGACCACGGGGACGTCAAGGAGGCCGTGCTCTGGTTCGGCACCGCCCCGGGGACCGTGCGCGCCACCCTGCTCCCCGGGCCGCGCGAACTGCACACCGCCGACCCGCTGCCCGACCCGGAGGCCGGGCCGGTGGGCCGCTGGCTGTACGAGCCCGACGGCGCCGTGATCCGCGCCCATCTGGTCGCCGAGGTCGCCGAACGGCTGGACGGACGGCTCATCGACCCGACCATCGCCTACATCACGGCGGACGAGCTGCGGGCGACGCCGTACGCGACCGCGTACGAGATCACCGACGTGCTGCCCTTCGGTCTGAAGAAGCTGAAGGCCCTGCTGCGCGAGCGCGGGGTCGGGATCCTGACCGTCAAGAAGCGCGGCTCGGCAATCGAGCCCGAGGAGCTGCGCAGGAAGGTCAAGCCGCAGGGCCCCCACTCGGCGACCGTCTTCCTGACCCGGGTGGCGGGCGCCCCCTCGATGCTGATCGGCGCGCCTGCCGCGCCGCCCGCGGCGCAGCTCGGGCGGTGACGTGCCGGGCGGCATGACCGGAGGCGTCGGGCCGGCTGCCCGGCGGGCGGCCGCCCGCCCGGCTCACCGGCTTCCGCCGAACACCCCCTGGCCCCCGTCGGTCTCCACCGACTCGAACCGCCAGCGGTGCACCGCCCGCGTGATCAGGTCGGCGGCCGGTTCGGGCAGTTCGGGCAGGTCCGCCGCGAGCCCCTCGGCAGCCTCCCACCAGGTGATGACGAGGACCCGCCCCTGCGGGGCCCGGAACACCTCGCGGCGTACCGGGTCCCGGGCGAGGACCTGGGCGCGGGCCCACTCCAGCAGCTCGTTGCCCCGGCCGTCGGCGGCCCGGGCCTCCCACATCAGCGCGACGGTGCTCACGAGTAGAGGTTGTCCTTGCTCAGCTCGTGCACGTGGTCGTGGTCGTGTCCGTGGCCGTGCGAGTGGCCGTGGGACGTTCCCGGCACGTGCGGGTCCGTGACCGGCAGCGAGGAGTCCGCCGACAGGTCCCAGTCCGAGGCCGGCCGGTTCCGCTTGACCATCTCGGCACCGAGCGCGGCCACCATCGCCCCGTTGTCCGTGCACAGCTTGGGCCGCGGCACGCGCAGGGTGATGCCGGCGGCGTCGCAGCGCTCCTGGGCGAGCGAGCGCAGCCGCGAGTTGGCCGCCACACCGCCGCCGATCATCAGGTGGTCGACGCCCTCGTCCTTGCACGCCCGGATGGCCTTGCGCGTCAGGACGTCCACGACGGCCTCCTGGAAGGACGCCGCCACATCGCGGACCGGCACGTCCTCGCCCGCGTTCCGCTTCGCCTCGATCCAGCGGGCGACGGCCGTCTTCAGGCCGGAGAAGGAGAAGTCGTACGCCGGGTCGCGCGAGCCCGTCAGGCCGCGCGGGAAGTTGATCGCCTTCGGGTCGCCCTCCTTCGCGAGCCGGTCGATGACCGGGCCGCCGGGGAAGCCCAGCTGGAGCACGCGCGCGATCTTGTCGAAGGCCTCGCCCGCGGCGTCGTCGATCGTCGCGCCGAGCGGACGTACGTCGGAGGTGATGTCGGGTGCCAGCAGCAGCGAGGAGTGACCGCCGGACA
The DNA here is from genome assembly GCF_055587885.1 of Streptomyces sp. NPDC046349. Classification (NCBI taxonomy): domain Bacteria; kingdom Bacillati; phylum Actinomycetota; class Actinomycetes; order Kitasatosporales; family Streptomycetaceae; genus Streptomyces; species Streptomyces sp. NPDC046349. The sequence goes on along the minus strand of NZ_JBVJFK010000008.1, from coordinate 240,959 downwards.
CCAGGAGCGCCATCGTCGGCTCGGGAAGCGGGCCGTGCTCCAGCTGGTCCACGCAGATGTGCGAGGCCAGGTGGTTGACGCCGTACAGGGGCTTGCCCAGGGCGTACGCGTAGGCCTTGGCGGCCGAGGTGCCCACCAGGAGCGCCCCGGCGAGGCCGGGGCCGGCCGTGACCGCGATGCCGTCGAGGTCGCGGGCGCTGACGCCGGCCTCCTTCAGGGCGCGTTCGATGGTGGGGACCATCGCCTCCAGGTGGGCCCGCGAGGCCACCTCGGGCACGACGCCGCCGAAGCGGGCGTGCTCGTCGACGCTCGACGCGATCGCGTCCGCGAGGAGGGTGGTTCCGCGGACGACGCCGACACCGGTCTCGTCGCAGGACGTCTCGATGCCGAGGACGAGCGGTTCGTCAGCCATTGCTCTCACTGCTCTCAGTTCGTGCTTGTGCGGGGTCGGTCAGTCGCATGACGAGCGCGTCGACGTTGCCCGGCTGGTAGTAGCCGCGCCGGAAGCCGATGGGCTCGAAGCCGAAGCGCTCGTAGAGCTTCTGGGCGCGCGTGTTGTCCACGCGCACCTCCAGCAGCACCTCGGCGCATTCGAACGCCGTGGCGGCGCGCAGCAGGTCGGTCAGGAGCCGGGCGCCGAGCCCGGTCCCCCACTGGTCGCGGGCGGCCGCGATGGTCTGTACGTCGGCCAGGTCCCCGGCGGCGGCCAGTCCTGCGTAACCGACGATGCGGCCGTCGGGCGTCTCGGCGACGACGTAGCGGCGGGTGGCCTGCGGGCCGCGCGCGTGGGCCAGTTCGGACCAGAACATCCCGGCGGACCAGGCGTCCTCGGGGAAGAGGTCGTGCTCCAGTTCCAGCACCGGTGGGATGTCCCACCAGCGCATCTCGCGCAGAACCGTCTCGGCCGTGGTCACTGCGGGGTGACCACCTTGTAGTTCTTGGGTACCTGCGCGTCGGGGCGGCGCAGGTAGAGCGGGGTCGGGGGGAGGAACTCCGCGCCCGCGGCCAGCCGTTCCGCCGCCAGGCAGGCCAGTGCGGCGGCCGACTGGTGCTCGGGGCCCCGCGCGTCGGGGAACACCTCGGGGTACAGGAGTGCGCCCTGGCCCACCGCGGGCAGTCCCGCGACCTGTTCGGCGATGTCCGCGGGCCGGTCCACGGAGGGCTCGCCGACGCGCGTGCGCGGGTCCTCGTAGCGCGCCCAGTAGACCTCCTTGCGCCGCGCGTCGGTGGCGACGGTGAAGGGGCCCTCGATCCCGGCGGTGCCGGCTGCGTAGGCGAGTCCGTCGAGCGTGCACAGGCCGTGGACGGGCACGCCCAGTACGGCGGCGAAGGTGGAGGCGGTGACGAGGCCGACGCGCAGGCCGGTGTAGGGGCCGGGGCCGACACCGACGACGATGCCGGTGATCGCGTCGAGCTTCAGACCGGCCTCGGCGAGGACGCGGTCCACGGAGGGGATCAGCAGCTCCCCGTGGCGGCGGGCGTCGACCTGGTCGGACTCGGCGAGGACGGAATCGCCGTCGTGCAGCGCGACGGTGACGGCGGGCGTGGCGGTATCTACAGCGAGCAAGAGCACGCGAACAGCCTACGACTCCGGCGGCCGCGCCCCTCGCGCCCGGTCGTGGAGCGGGGCGGCTGCTACCTTTCGACCGAGGGATCACGAGGGATCACTAGGGATCACGTCAGCGCGGAGAGGTGGAGCAAGGTGGCACGCAGCAGCTCGGGAATCGTGGCCGGGCTCACGGCCGCGGCGATCGCAGCCGTCGGCTTCCTCGGCTACCAGGCCTCCGCGACGGCGCCGGCGCATCCCCCGAAGGCGGCCGCGCAGGAGCCGGCCCCGGCGGCGAGCCCGGCGGCCGCGGGCAAGCAGGATCCGGCGAAGCCGGTGCCCCTGCCCGAGGGTTCGGGCACGGGTGTGCGCGTCGTGTACTCGGTGGGCCAGAAGCGGGTGTGGCTGGTCGGGGACGCCGCGCAGCAGCAGCCGAAGTCGTTCGCCGTGATGCCGAGCACGGTGCACCCGAAGCCGGGCACCTACATCGTCGGTTCGCGGTCGGGCTCGGTCACGGGCTCGGACGGGGTGCCGATCGAGCACGTGGTCCGGTTCGCCACCCAGGAGGGTGTGGCGGTCGGTTTCAGCGCCCGGGTGGACGGGACGACTCCGGAGCCCGATCCCAACAAGAAGACCGGCGGCATCCGTATGACGCGCGCCGACGGCGATGCGATGTGGGCCTTCGCGACGATCAATTCCAAGGTCGTCGTCGTTCCCTGACGTAACGCTCTTCCTTCACCCGTACGGGCGACCGGTCGAGGCCGGGGCCGCACGGGGCGCGTCCTTCGGGCGCCTCTTCGGTGTCTTTCAGGCCGCTTCGGACTCAGGAGCGGCCTGTTCGCGTACGCCGGCCTCCGGCTCGTCCTCGCGCGGTGCGCGTTCATCGCGCGAGGGCGGCGTCGAGACGGCGTTGGCGGCCGCGCCGGCGGCCAGCAGCGCGCGCATGGAGACGACGGACGGGCGGGGGTGGCGCTGTGCTCCTGCTGGTGCCGACATGGCTGCCTCCTGAACCCCGGGACGCCGTACTTAGGCATACCTAAGAAACTCTCGGTACCATGTCATCACGAGGGCTGCCGACAACGCAATATCTTGCCGACGAGTTGTCGGTACGTTTACTCCGAGAGCGCTCCTGCCAGCGCCTCGAGCCCCGCTCCGGCGTCCCAGCGCGCTCCGACCCCGCGCACCGAGACCTCGCGCACGTCGTCCAGGACCTCCTCGTGGCCGACGGCCCGCGCGATCACCACGTGCAGCCTGTCGTCGGAGAGGTCCTCGACCTTCCCGTCGCCCCACTCGACGACGACCACGGACTCGGGCAGCGAGACGTCGAGGTCCAGGTCCTCCATCTCCTCCAGCCCGCCGCCCAGGCGGTACGCGTCCACGTGCACCAGCGCCGGCCCGCCGGTCAGCGACGGGTGGACCCGGGCGATCACGAAGGTCGGCGAGGTCACGGCCCCGCGCACACCCAGCCCCTCGCCCAGGCCGCGGGTCAGCGTGGTCTTGCCCGCGCCCAGCTCGCCGGTCAGCAGCACGAGGTCGCCGGGGCGCAGCAGGCCGGCGATCCGGCGGCCCAACTCCTGCATCGCCCGGGGGGAGTCGACGGTGATCCGGGTCTGCGCGCCGCGCCCGGACTCAGCTTCCGGTGCCTGGCTGCGCTGTGCTTCCAGCGGTACTTCTTCCATGCGCCCCAACGTTAGTCGCTACCGGGACCGGCACCGTCCCGGTGCGGGCCAGCAGCTCGGTCAGCAGCCGCGTCACGGTCTCGGGGCGCTCCAGCATCATCAGGTGCCCGGTGGCCTCCAGGACGACGAGTTCGGCGGCGGGCAGCACGTCCTTGATGGCCACGCTGTGCCCCGGCGGGGTGATCATGTCCTTGTCCCCGGCGACGACGGTGACCGGGATGCCGGCGAACTGCTCGAGCGCGGCGGTCTTGTCGTGGGTCTGGAAGGCCGGGTAGAACTCCGCGACGACGTCGATCGGGGTGGCCTCGATGAGCCGCTCCGCGAAGCGCGCGACCCCCGGGTCGATGTCCCGGGAGCCGAACGAGTACATCTTGATCATGCCGGCGAAGAGGTCGGCGGTGGCGCGGCGGCCCTTCTCGACCAGTTCCACCTGTGATCCGAGCGCCTTCAGCACGCCCGGCAGGATCCTTCGCACGGCGCCCATGCCGGCGGCGGGCAGCCCGTACGTCACCTCGCCCAGGCGGCCGCTGGAGGTGCCGATCAGGGCCACGCCGACGACGCGGTCGCGCACGAGGTCGGGGTACTGCTCGGCGAATCCCATGATGGTCATTCCGCCCATCGAGTGACCCACCAGGATCAGCGGGCCCTCGGGGGCGGCGGCATCGATGACGGCCTTCAGGTCCCGGCCGAGCTGCTCCATGGTGAGCGGTTCGCCGTCCGCCTGGGCCAGGCCGCGCGCGCTGCGCCCGTGGCTGCGCTGGTCCCAGTAGACGGCGCGGACCACTCCGCGCAGGGCCGCCCGCTGGAAGTGCCAGGAGTCCTGGGCGAGGCAGTAGCCGTGGCAGAAGACCACGGTGGCGGGGGGTTCGGCCTTGCGCCGCAGTCGGCGCCGCTTGCCCTCCTCGGGGAGTTCGTCGACCTCGTAGTAGAGCTCGGTGGCGTCCTCGGCCCGGCAGGTCCCCTCGGTGCCGCGCACGGAGCCGTAGTCCCCCGCGGCGTCGAGGGCCAGGCGGGCCTTCCTGCGCATGCCGCGGCCGACGGTGATCCGCTCGACCGCGACACCGGCCGCCGCACCAGCGGCTATCACGCCGATGGCGGCGCCGGCCCAGCCGGCCCTGCGCCAGTTCTCGCTCACGCCGCCGCCCTCACTCCGTTCAGCCGCCCAGGTACACCCGGGGCACGCGTCCGCCGATACGGGTGACGATCTCATACGCGATCGTGTGCGCCGCTTGTGCCCAGTCCTCGGCGGAGGGTTCACCGCGTTCCGCGTCGCCGAAGATGACGACCTCGTCGCCGGCGCGGGCCTGGTCCTCCCCCAGGTCGACGACGAACTGGTCCATGGCGACGCGTCCGGCGACGTGGCGGATCTTGCCGCCGACGAGCACGGGGCCGGCCCCGGAGGCGTGCCGCGGGATGCCGTCGGCGTAGCCGGCCGGAACCAGCGCGAGGCCCGACTCGCCGCTGGTGACGTAGTGGTGGCCGTAGCTCACCCCGTGCCCGGCGGGGACCGTCTTGACCAGCGCGAGGGAGGCCTTGAGGGTCATAGCGGGCCGCAGGCCCAGCTGGGCGGGGGTGCCGAGCTCGGGCGCCGGCGACACCCCGTAGACGGCCAGCCCGCAGCGCACCAGGTCGTAGTGGGACTCGGGCAGGGTGAGGGTGGCGGGCGAGTTGGCGATGTGCCGGACCTCGGGCTCGACGCCCTCCTTCTCGGCGTACGCGAGCATCTCGCGGAAGGCGTCGAGCTGGAGCCTGATCGAGGGGTGGCCGGGCTCGTCGGCGCAGGCGAAGTGCGACCAGAGGCCGGTGACCTTGACGGTGCCCTCGGCCTGGGCGGCGACGGCCGCGCCGACCAGGGCCTCCCAGTCGGCGGGCTGACAGCCGTTGCGGCCGAGGCCGGTGTCGGCCTTGAGCTGGATGCGGGCCGTGCGGCCGGCCGCGCGGGCGGCCTCGCGTACCTCGTCGAGCGCCCACATTCCGCTGACGGAGACGTCCAGGTCGGCTTCGACGGCCTCCCGCCAGGGGCCGCCAGGGGTCCACAGCCAGCACATGATGCGGCCTTCGATCCCGGCGGCGCGCAGCGCGAGGGCCTCGTCGGGGGTGGCGGTCCCGAGCCAGGAGGCGCCGGCCTCCTGGGCGGCCCTGGCGCACTCCACCGCCCCGTGCCCGTAGGCGTTCGCCTTGACGACGGCCATCAACTCGGCCCGGGGCGCCCGCTCGCGCAGTGCGCGCACGTTCTCCCGTACGGCGTCAAGATCAATCTCGGCGTACACGCGCGTCGGTGTCTCGTTCATCGCCCACAGTCTCTCAGAATCCGCGTCGGGCCCTGGTGCGGGCGCCGGAAGAGGCGGGCCTTGCTCCGTTTCCGGGGCTCCGCCCCGACCCGCGGGCGGGCTCGGGAAGTCAGGGTCGGGCGGCGTCCCGCCAGGCGGCGGGGAGGGCTTCGGCCACCTGCCGGGCCAGCAGGGGGCCGCCGGTGCGGCGGGCCGCCAGGCCGTGGAGGTACGCGCCCACCGCGCCGGCGTCCGCCCCGGACAGGCCGCCCGCCAGGAGCGACCCGGCCAGTCCGGACAGCACGTCACCGCTGCCCGCGGTGGCCAGCCACGGCGTTCCCGTGGGGTTCACCCTGACCGGGCGGCCGGTCCCGGAGGCCACCAGCGTCGTCGAACCCTTCAGCAGGACCGTCGCCCCGAACCGCTCCGCCAGCCGCCGTACGGCCGCCAGCCGGCCCGCCTCCACCGACTCACGCGACACCCCGAGCAGCGCCGCCGCCTCCCCCGCGTGCGGGGTCAGCAGGGTCGGGGCCGTCCGCGCCCGCAGCACCGCCGGGTCCAGACCGCGCAGCCCGTCCGCGTCGACCAGTACCGCCGTGTCCCCCGCGAGCAGGTCCGCCACCTCGCCGGCGCGCCCCTCCCCCAGGCCCGGGCCGATCACCCACGCCTGTACCCGGCCGGGCCCGATCAGCGTCTCCGGGTACCGCGCCAGCACGGACTCCGCCGCCGGACCCACGTAGCGCACCGCGCCCGCGCCGCCGCGGAGGGCTCCCGCGACGGCCAGCACCGCCGCCCCCGGGTACTGCGCCGATCCGGCGGCGATTCCGACGACGCCGCGCCGGTACTTGTCGCTCGACGCCGTCGGCTCGGGCAGCAGCCCCGCCACGTCCGGGTGCTGGAGGGCCTCCACCTCGGGCTCCGGCAGCTCCAGTCCGATGTCCACGAGGTGCACCGCGCCCGCCCGGGAGGCCCCGGGGTCGATCAGCAGACCCGGTTTGTACGCCCCGAAGGTCACCGTCACATCGGCGGTGACGGCCGGCCCCGCCACCTCCCCGGTGTCGGCGTCCACCCCGCTGGGCAGGTCCACGGCGACCACGGGCACGCCCGGCGGGATCCTTTCGGCGAGCGCGGCTCCCGCGGGCCGCAGCCCGCCCCGCCCGCCGATGCCGAGCAGCCCGTCCACCACCAGGTCCGCCCGCTGCGGTACGGTCTGCGCCACCCGTCCTCCGGCGGCACGCAGCGCGGCCAGGCCGCCGGCGTGCATCCGTTCGGGGTCCATCGGCACGGCCGTCACCCCGGCCCCGCGGCGCGCCAGGCGGGCTCCGGCGTACAGGGCGTCGCCGCCGTTGTCCCCCGGCCCGACGAGCAGCACGACGCGCGCCCCGTAGACCCGGCCGCGGCGCCGCGTGAGCAGGCCCGCGCACACGGCGGCCAGCCCGGCCGCCGCCCGCAGCATCAGGGCGCCCTCCGGCAGCCGGGCCATCAGCTCCCGTTCGGCGGCCCGCACGGTCTCCACGCTGTAAGCAGTACGCATGGGGTCAACCCTCCGCGATCACCACCGCGGAGGCCACACCGGCGTCGTGGCTCAGCGAGATGTGCCAGGACTTCACGCCCAGCGCCTGGGCCCGCGCCTGCACCGTCCCCGACACCCGCAGCCGGGGCCGCCCCGTGTCCTCCACGTACACCTCCGCGTCGGTCCACAGCAGGCCGGCGGGCGCGCCGAGCGCCTTGGCCAGCGCCTCCTTGGCCGCGAACCGAGCGGCGAGCGAGGCGGTCCCGCGCCGCTCGCCGCTCGGCAGTGTCAGCTCGGCTTCGACGAACAGCCGCCCGGCCAGTCCCGGCGTGCGCTCCAGCGCCGCCCCGAACCGTTCGATCTCCGCCACATCGATCCCGACGCCGACAATCACGAGCCCTACCCCACTACCCGACTACTCCACTGTCACGGACTTTGCGAGGTTACGCGGCTGGTCCACCTCGTTGCCGCGGGCCGTGGCCAGTTCGCAGGCGAACACCTGCAGCGGCACCGTAGCCACCAGCGGCTGGAGCAGCGTGGGCGTCGCCGGGATGCGGATCAGGTGGTCCGCGTACGGGACGACCGCCTCGTCGCCCTCCTCCGCGATCACGATGGTCCGCGCCCCGCGCGCCCGGATCTCCTGGATGTTCGACACGATCTTGTCGTGGAGCACGGAGCGGCCGCGCGGCGAGGGGACGACCACGACCACCGGCAGGTCCTTCTCGATGAGCGCGATCGGCCCGTGCTTGAGCTCGCCCGCCGCAAAGCCCTCGGCGTGCATGTACGCCAGTTCCTTGAGCTTGAGCGCGCCCTCCAGCGCCACCGGGTAGCCCACGTGCCGGCCGAGGAAGAGCACGGTGTTCTTCTCGGCGAGGGACCGCGCGAGCCGGCGGACCGGCTCCATGGTCTCCAGGACGGTGTCCACGGCGGCGGCGATGTCCGACAGCTCCCGGATCACCGCCTCGATCTCGTCGCCCCACTTGGTGCCGCGGACCTGCCCGAGGTACAGCGCGACGAGGTAGCAGGCCACCAGCTGGGTCAGGAAGGCCTTGGTCGAGGCGACGGCGACCTCGGGACCGGCGTGCGTGTAGAGCACGGCGTCCGATTCGCGCGGGATCGTCGACCCGTTCGTGTTGCAGATGGCCAGCACCTTGGCGCCCTGCTCGCGTGCGTGGCGCAGCGCCATCAGGGTGTCCATGGTCTCGCCGGACTGCGAGATCGCGACCACCAGCGTCCGCTGGTCCAGGATCGGGTCGCGGTAGCGGAACTCGCTCGCCAGCTCCGTCTCGCACGGGATGCGGGTCCAGTGCTCGATGGCCAACTTCGCGATCATGCCCGCGTGGTAGGCCGTACCGCAGGCCACGATCACGACCTTGTCGACCTCCCTGAGCACCGAGACGGGGATGCGCACCTCGTCCAGGCTCAGCGAGCCGCTCCCGTCGATCCTGCCGAGCAGGGTGTCGGCGACGGCCTTCGGCTGCTCGGCGATCTCCTTGAGCATGAAGTAGTCGTATCCCCCCTTCTCGGCCGCCGAGGCGTCCCAGTCCACGTGGTACGCCCGCACTGAGGCGACCGAGCCGTCGAAGTCGGTCACCGCGACCCCTTCGCGGCGGAGCTCGACGACCTGGTCCTGCCCGAGCTCGATCGCGGACCGCGTGTGGGCGATGAACGCGGCGACGTCCGAGGCGAGGAAGTTCTCTCCCTCGCCGACGCCCACGACCAGGGGGGAGTTCCGGCGCGCGCCGACCACCACGTCCGGTTCGTCGGCGTGCACGGCCACCAGGGTGAAGGCGCCTTCGAGACGCCGGCACACCTGCCGCATGGCCTCCGCGAGATCGCCGGCGGCCGAGAACTGCTCGGCCAGCAGGTGCGTGACGACCTCGGTGTCGGTCTCGGACTCCAGCCGGTGCCCGCGCTCGGCGAGTTCGGCGCGCAGCGCGGCGAAGTTCTCGATGATGCCGTTGTGGACGACGGCCACGCGCCCCGAATTGTCGAGGTGCGGATGGGCATTGACGTCGGTGGGCCCGCCGTGGGTCGCCCACCGGGTGTGCCCGAGTCCCGTGGAACCGGCCGGCAGCGGGTGCGCGACGAGTTCCTTCTCCAGATTGACGAGCTTGCCGGCCTTCTTGGCGGCGGCCAGGCTGCCGTCTGCGAGTACGGCGACCCCTGCCGAGTCGTAGCCGCGGTACTCCAGTCGCTTGAGTCCGGCGATGACCACATCGAGCGCAGACTGCGCTCCCACGTAACCCACAATTCCGCACATAGGGCGCAGCGTACGCCGTGGTCGGCCGTCTGCCCCGTAGCGGAACAAGACGAAAACCCCGCCCCGGCGGATGGGCCGGAGCGGGGTTGACGGGGCGTCGGACTGTGCCTCAGCCGAGCTTCTTCACCTGGGTGTCGACGACGTCCTTCGGCTGCTCCGCGGCACCGGTGATGCTCAGGGCCGAGAAGGTCGCGAGGGTGTTGCCCTTGCGCACGACCACGAGTTCCGTGGTCAGCGTCTCGCCGTCCGCCTCACCCGTCACGGTGTACGCGAGGGCCTCGTCTCCCGCGGTGACGGCAGCGCCCGGGGCCACCTTCGTGACCTTGAGGGAGTCGCCGGCCTGGCTGCCCGTGTAGCCGCCGGCGCAGGCCGTGCCCGCCGTCTTGAGGGAGGCGAAGGCCTCCGCGGCGCCCTTGCCCTCGTACGAGGCGAGGTACACCGAGGTGGCCGTACCGCCCAGGGCGTCCAGGCCGGCCTTGAGCTTCTCCTCGGGGCTGGCGTCGGCGGCGGGCGCCTTGCCCTTGACGACGGCGCGGGTCCCGGCGGTGCCCGCGGCGGTGCCCACCGCGTTCATGGACTGCGCCGACACCAGCGGCTGGCACTCCGGCTTGTCGCTCTTGGCGCCGGCCGCACCCGCGGTCTCGGCCGCGGTGGGGGCCTTGACCACGTGGTTGGGCAGGTCGGCCTGGACCACGATCACGCCTTCCAGCTCGGCGCTCGTCCTCGCCTTGGCGGCCGGGGCGGCCGACGTCGCGGCGGCCTCGGACGGCTTGGTGTCGGCCTTGGTGTCCGCCTTGTCGGAGCCGCAGGCGGTGGCCAGCAGGACCAGGGACACCGCGGACGCGGTCATGACAGAACGACGGACGAAAGCGTTACGCACGAGAAGACTCCCCCACAGGCAATGACGGCGACGGCATGCAGGAACGGCGCCCGCGAGGCGGGCGCTGCTCGAAAACTGCTGCAGGGGCAATCTACAGAGGCAAACGATCAGCAGCTCGCGAATTCGCACTGCCGAGCCACATCGTGATCGTCGCGAGACCGTTCCGTCCCGGCCGTGACGGGCCCCGGCCGGTGGCGGCCGGGGCCCGTTCTCAGCCGAGCTTCTTCAGCTGCGCGTCGATGAACGCCTGTGCGCTGGCGGGCTTGGCGTCGAACCGGACCGTGTGGATGACGACGAGGTTGCTGCCCTTGCGGAAGGCGACCATCTGGCTGTTCATGGCCTCGCCCTCGTCCTCGGTGGCGAGCGCCCATGCCGCGGCCTCGTCACCGGCGGTGACGGTCGACGGCGTGACCGACTTGACCGTGGTCTTCTCACCCTTCGCCGTCGTCGTGAATCCGCCACCGCAAGCCTGTCCGGCGGCCTTCAGCGAGGCGAGCGCCTCCTCGGCACCCTTGCCGTCGTAGGAGGCGAGCTGTACGGACGTCGCGGAGACGCTCATCGGATCGGCCGGGTCGGACGGCTTGCCGACGCCGATCCGCTCCGTGGTGGTGACGGCCTTGCCGACCGGGGCCAGGCCGCCCGCCTGGGCGAGCGCCGTGCACTCCGGCTTGTCGGTGGTGACCTCGGCCGCCTTGGCGACGTCGTCCGCCCCGGCCTTCTCGATCTTGACGTCGCGGACGTCGCCGTCGGCCAGCGTGAGCTTCTCCAGCTCGGCGGCGGTGAGGGCCTTGGCCTCGGGCGTGGGCGAGGGGGACGGGGCGGCCGCGGACGGCTTCGCGTCCTGCTCGGCGCCGGCCCCGCCCGAGGGGCCGCAGGCGCTGGCCAGCAGGACCAGGGACGCGCCGGAGGCGGTCAGGAGGGCACGACGGACGAGGGCGGTACGCACGGAGGACTCCCGGGAACGAGGTGGCGTCGGAGCAGCACGAACGGCCCCCGGTCGGGGGGACGAGCAAATGGAGTGCGGCGCTCCGCACTCTACGGCCGGTCCGCCCGCCCGCCGGCGGCGCAGGTGGCCCGCACGCGGATCGTGATCAGGGCGCAACCGCGATCGTGCCGAATCGAGATGGGAAGACCCGCTGCGCCCTTTGGCCACGTGACCGACCCCACCACCCACAAGCGCCCCCCAGCCCCGACAATGGCGGTGTGATCACTTCGCCGCCACGAAGCAACACGCCCGAGGGTGCAACGGAGCACGCCGGCCGGGACGGGCAGCCCCCGCGGACCGCGCACCGCCGCGGCACCGAGGCCTCGCCGTACGTCGACCTCACGCGGGCCGAGTGGAGCGCCCTGCGCGAGCGGACGCCGCTGCCGCTGACCGCCGACGAGGTGGAGCGCCTGCGCGGCCTCGGCGACGTCATCGACCTCGACGAGGTCCGCGACGTCTACCTGCCGCTGTCACGCCTGCTGAACCTCTACGTCGGCGCCACCAGCAACCTCCGCGGCACCCTCAACACCTTCCTGGGCGACGCCGGCAACGGCCACGGCGCGCAGGCGGGCACCCCCTTCGTCATAGGGGTCGCCGGCTCGGTCGCCGTCGGCAAGTCCACGGTTGCACGCCTGCTCCAGGCCCTGCTCGCCCGGTGGCCCGAGCACCCCCGCGTGGAGCTGGTCACCACCGACGGCTTCCTGTACCCGATGAAGGAGCTCCAGCGGCGCGGGCTCACCTCCCGCAAGGGCTTCCCCGAGTCCTACGACCGCCGCGCGCTCACCCGTTTCGTCGCCGACATCAAGGCCGGCAAGGACGAGGTGCGGGCCCCGGTCTACTCACACCTGATCTACGACATCGTGCCGGGCGAGGAACTCGTCGTACGGCGTCCGGACATCCTCATCGTCGAGGGGCTCAACGTGCTCCAGCCGGCCCTGCCGGGCACCGACGGCCGGACCCGCGTCGCCCTCGCCGACTACTTCGACTTCAGCGTGTACGTGGACGCCCGGCCGGAGGACATCGAGCGCTGGTACCTCAACCGCTTCCGCAAGCTGCGCGAGACAGCCTTCCAGAACCCGTTCTCGTACTTCCGCAAGTACACGCAGGTCTCCGAGGAGGAGGCCATGGAGTACGCGCAGACGATGTGGCGGACGATCAACCGGCCCAACCTGTTGGAGAACGTCGCCCCCACCCGGGGCCGGGCCACCCTCGTCGTGCGCAAGGGACCGGACCACAAGGTCCAGAAGCTGAGCCTGCGCAAGCTGTAGTGGTTAGGGTGCGGGCATGCTGCATCTGCGGATGATCACCCCGCACCACCTCACCGAGCAGGTGGTGGAGCTGATCGACCGGACGGTCGGCACCACCCACCTGGTCGTCCTGACCGGTGCCGCCCGCGACCCGGAGGGCGACCTCGTGCTGTGCGACGTCGCTCGCGAGTCCGTCGACGAACTGCTCCAGGAGATGCGCGCGCTCGGCATCGACAAGTCCGGCTCGATCGCCGTCGAGAACATCGACCTGTCGATCTCCACGCGCGCGGACGAGGCGGAGGAGGAGGCGCCGGGCGAGGCCGCCGACGCGGTGGTGTGGGAACAGCTCACCGAGTCGACGCACGAGGAGTCCACCCTCACCATCACCTACACCGCCTTCATAATCCTGGCGACGATGATCGCGGCGTGCGGTGTCGTGCTCGACAACGCCGTGCTGATCGTGGGCGCGATGGCGGTCGGCCCCGAGTTCGGCCCGCTCGCCGGCATCTGCACCGGTCTGGTGCAGCGCACGCCCGGACTCGCCTGGCGCTCCTTCATCGCGCTGGCGGTCGGCTTCACGGCGGCGATCGCGGCGACGACGGCCTTCAGCCTGGGCATGGACGCGCTGGGCCTCTTCCATGAGCACCTGCTCGAGAACGAACGGCCGAACACCAGCTTCATCTGGCAGCCCGACCCGTTCTCCTTCGTCGTGGCGCTGCTCGCCGGCGTGGCCGGCATGCTCTCGCTGACCTCGGCGAAGGCTGGTGCGCTCGTGGGCGTGGCGATCTCCGTCACCACGGTCCCGGCGGCCGCCAACGCCGCCGTGGCACTCGCTTACGGCGACCTCGGCCAGATGTGGGGCTCCGGCATCCAGCTGGCGCTCAACCTGGGCGGCATCATCCTCTCGGGCACACTCACCCTCATCGCCTGGAAACTGCTGCGGCGCACCCAGCCGAACCGGACGATCCGGAAGCCGGGTGCGCCGCGCAGACCTGGTGCAGACGCCTTCTAGGAGATGGCCCGCTAGCCGAGCGCCGACTTCACGGCGTCCGCGAGCCGGCCGGCGACGGCGCGGGCCTGCTCGATGTCGGCGGCCTCGACCATCACCCGGACGAGCGGCTCCGTACCGGAAGGGCGCAGCAGGACGCGGCCGGAGGTGCCCAGTTCGCGCTCGGCGTCCGAGACCGCCGCCGCCAGCTCGGCGGAGGTGGAGACCCGGGACTTGTCCACGTCGGGAACGTTGACCAGGACCTGCGGCAGCCGCTGCATGACGCCCGCCAGCTCGGCGAGGGACCTGCCGGTGGCGGCGACCCGCGCCGCGAGCAGCAGGCCGGTCAGCGTGCCGTCGCCGGTGGTCGCGTGGTCGAGGATGATCACGTGGCCGGACTGCTCGCCGCCGAGCGCGTAGCCGTGCTCCTTCATCGACTCCAGCACGTACCGGTCGCCGACGCCGGTCTGCACGACCTGGATGCCCTCGCCCTCCATGGCCAGCTTGAAGCCCAGGTTGGACATGACGGTCCCGACCACGGTGTTCTCGCGCAGCTGGCCGGCCTCGCGCATGGCCAGCGCCAGCACCGCGAGGATCTGGTCACCGTCGACCTCCGCACCGCTGCCGTCCACGGCCAGGCAGCGGTCCGCGTCGCCGTCGTGCGCGATGCCGAAGTCGGCGCCGTGCTCGACCACGGCCGCCTTCAGCAGACCGAGGTGCGTGGATCCGCAGCCGTCGTTGATGTTCAGGCCGTCCGGCTCGGCGCCGATCGTGACGATCTCCGCGCCGGCGCGGGCGAACGCCTCGGGCGACACGTAGGCGGCCGCGCCGTGGGCCTCGTCCAGGACGATCTTCAGGCCGTCGAGACGGTTCGGGAGGACGCCGATGAGGTGCGAGACGTACTTCTCGAAGCCCTCGGTGTAGTCCGAGACCCGGCCGACGCCGGACCCGGTGGGCCGGTCCCATGGGGCACCGGTGCGGTGCTCCTCGTAGACGGACTCGATGCGGTCCTCCAGCTCGTCGGCGAGCTTGTGGCCGCCGCGGGCGAAGAACTTGATGCCGTTGTCCGGCATGGCGTTGTGGCTGGCGGAGAGCATCACGCCGAGGTCGGCACCCAGCGCACCGGTGAGATACGCCACCGCCGGGGTGGGCAGCACACCGACGCGCAGGACGTCCACGCCCGCGCTCGCCAGGCCGGCCACGACGGCGGCCTCGAGGAATTCGCCGGAGGCCCGCGGGTCCCGGCCGACCACCGCGGTCGCCCGGTGGCCTTCGAAGGTGCCCGCCTCGGCGAGAACATGGGCAGCCGCCACGGAGAGGCCGAGCGCGAGCTCCGCCGTCAGATCCGCGTTGGCGACCCCGCGTACACCGTCCGTCCCGAAGAGTCGTCCCACTGTTGTCCTCCCGAGTTTGCGCTTCGCGTATGACCGCTTGTGTCAGGTATTTGCCGCTTGTGGCGGTAAACGAACCGCCCCGACAGCACAGAGAGTGCTGCCGGGGCGGTTTCGTTGCAGAACAGCAGGCGCAGATTAACGCTTGCTGTACTGCGGAGCCTTACGGGCCTTCTTGAGACCGGCCTTCTTGCGCTCGACCGCACGGTCGTCGCGGGAGAGGAAGCCGGCCTTCTTCAGCGCCGGGCGGTTGTTGTCCACGTCCGCCTCGTTCAGCGCACGGGCCACACCGAGGCGCAGGGCACCGGCCTGGCCGGAGACGCCGCCACCCGCGATGCGGGCGATGACGTCGTAACGGCCGTCGAGCTCGAGGAGCTTGAAGGGCTCGTTGACTTCCTGCTGGTGCACCTTGTTGGGGAAGTAGTCCTCAAGGGTGCGACCGTTGATCTTCCACTTGCCGGTGCCCGGAACGATCCGGACGCGGGCGATGGCGTTCTTGCGACGGCCCAGGCCGGCGGCCGGCTGGGGGTCGCCGAAGCGACCGGCAAGGGACTCGGAGGTGTAGTCGCCCTCGACGACGACCTCGGACTCGGTGGTGTACTCCTCGACGCCCTCGAACTCGTCGACGGGGGTCTCGGCGGTGGTCTCGGCCACGATGCTCCTCAGAATTCTCTGTGTCTTAGGGGGTGGCCGGAACTACTGCGCGACCTGGGTGATCTCGAACGGCACCGGCTGCTGGGCAGCGTGCGGGTGCTGGTCGCCCGAGTAGACCTTCAGCTTCGAGAGCATCTGACGGCCCAGGGTGTTCTTGGGGAGCATGCCCTTGACGGCCTTCTCGACGGCCTTCTCCGGGTTGTTCGCCAGGAGGTCGTCGTAACGCACGGAGCGCAGACCGCCCGGGAAACCGGAGTGGCGGTACGCCATCTTCTGGGAGGCCTTGTTGCCGGACAGGTGAACCTTGTCGGCGTTGATGATGACGACGAAGTCACCCATGTCCATGTGGGGGGCATAGGTCGGCTTGTGCTTGCCCTTGAGGAGGGCAGCGGCCTGGGTCGCCAGACGGCCGAGGACGACGTCCTGGGCGTCGATGACGAGCCACTGGCGCGAGATGTCGCCGGGCTTGGGGCTGTACGTACGCACGCGTATGCCTTCGCTTCTTCAGTGGTGGGTCATCCCATAGGGCGCAAAGCCCCGCGGGAAGGGTCCTGACAGGGTCACCACGGACGATCACGACAGCCCTCGTTCACTCCGGGGACGCAACCCGTGTGAACGGCCAACTGCTGGTCATCGGTCCGGTGGACCGGCGTAAGGCCCTTTCACGTGAGAATGAGAAAGCCAATACGCATAACAAACCAGCAGGATACCCAAGCAGACCCTTACGGGTCAAAACGCGGTCCGCGATGCCGATTCTGCTGACGTCGCGGCGCACTCCGGTTCGGTCCTGGGTGGGGACCCCGCAGTTGTTACGGGCTCCAGAATAACCCGACCCGAGCGCAGCGCACGACACGCCAGCACAAACGCGAGCCCGCACAGGGCGGCGCAGTCCTTGAAGGCGCGCCGCTTGTGGGCCAGCTCCGAGGGCCACGGGACCAGGGCCATCTGGGGCGTCAACGCCAGCCAGAACCAGGGCGAGCGCGCCGTCGAACCCGGCCGTACCGCCGAGGCCAGCAGCAGCGGCAGCACCACGAGCAGGTAGTGGTCGAAGGAGGGCCGCGACACCAGGAATGCGGCGAGCATCACCATGCAGGCGGTCTCGACGAGACGCAGCTCACCCCGGTCGGCGTCCTGCTCCGTACGCCGCCACCGCGCCCAGGCCGCCCACAGCCCGGCCGCGGCTCCGGCGAAGGCCACGAGCACCGCCACCGCCTGCGGCACCCCCAGCCGCGGCAGCACCGCGATGGGCGAGGCGTCCCAGGGCAGCGCGTACGCGTCCTGGCCCTGGAGCAGGAACGGCAGGGTCTTGGTGAAGAACAGCGACGGGCTGGGCATCAGCAGCGCCCCGGCCAGCGAGATCCCCAGCGGCACCAGCACCGCCGCGGCCAGCCCCCGCCACTGGCGGGCGAGCAGGAACAGCAGCCCCATCGGCACCAGCATCGGCTTGCAGGCGATGGCCAGCCCGACCACCAGCCCGGCCGCACCCCACGACCGCCGGTGCGCGAGCAGCAGCGCCACGGGCAGCGCGGCCGCCGAGACGGCCGTCCAGTTGCCGATCAGCACCAGGTTCGCCCACGGCTTGTACGCGAGGGCGAACACGGCCAGACCCCCGACCGCGAAGCGCGAGCGCAGCGGCACCGAGAACAGCCGCAGGGCGGCCAGCCAGCCGACGCCCAGCAGACCCGCCATCCCGACCGGCAGGATCCAGCGCAGCACGCCCCGCGGTACCAGCGCCTCCGGCACCCCCATGAGCACGGCGCTGGGCAGGTAGAGGAAGCGCTTGTCCTCGTACGGCGACCCGCCCTCCAGCAGCGTCTGCGCCGCCTTGACGACGAAGGCGTTGTCCGAGCCCCAGTTCGCCCGCAGGCTCGTGGAGACGCAGATCCCGAGGAGCACCGCCAGGGAGACCACCCGCCAGGACCGGGGAGCCGGCCGCAGCAGCCACTCCAGCAGCCGGTTCCCCGGGGCCCGCGCCTCCCACCTCATGAGCCAGCTGCCAGGCCTCAGGCCCACGACGCCCCTCCCTCACCGCTCAGCGCTTGCGTTCGACCCTGCGTTCGTCCCAGACTGGCTCCTGAGTCTCCCGCACAACACCGTCCGAACCGAAGACCAGGTAACGGTCAAATGTGCGCGCGAACCAGCGGTCGTGCGTGACGCACAGCACGGTCCCGTCGTAGGACTCCAGGCCGTCCTGGAGGGCCTCCGCGGACTCCAGGTCGAGGTTGTCCGTGGGCTCGTCGAGCAGCAGCGCCGTGGTCCCTGCCAGCTCCAGGAGCAGGATCTGGAAACGCGCCTGCTGGCCGCCCGAGAGCTTCTCGAAGGGCTGTTCGGCCTGGCGCTCCAGCTCGTAGCGGCGCAGCGCGCCCATCGCCTGCCCCAGGGGCTTGGCCGCCTCCGTCCACAGGATGTCGACGAGCGTGCGGCCGAAGAGCTCCGGGTGGGCATGGGTCTGCGCGAAGTGGCCGGGGACCACCCGTGCGCCCAGCTTCCAGTCGCCGGTGTGCTTGACGTCCTCGCCGGCCAGCAGCCGCAGGAAGTGCGACTTGCCGGAGCCGTTCGAGCCGAGCACCGCGACCCGCTCCCCGTAGAAGACCTCCAGGGAGAACGGCTTCATCAGCCCGGTGAGCTCCAGGTTCTCCACGGTCAGCGCCCGCACGCCGGTCCGGCCGCCCTTGAGCCGCATCTTGATGTCCTGCTCGCGCGGCGGCTCCGGCGGCGGGCCTGCCTCCTCGAACTTCTGGAAGCGGGTCTGCATGGCGCGGTAGCGCGAAGCCATGTCGGGGCTGCTCGCGGCCTGGTTGCGCAGCCGCAGCACCAGGGCCTTGAGCCGGGCGTGCTCCTCGTCCCAGCGTCGCTTGAGCTCCTCGAAGCGGGCGAAGCGCTCCTTGCGGGCCTCGTGGTAGGTGCCGAAGCCCGCGCCGTGCACCCAGACGTCGGAGCCCATCGGGCTCGCCTCCAGGCTGATGATCTTCTCGGCGGCCTGGGTCAGCAGCTCCCGGTCGTGGGACACGAAGAGGACCGTCTTGCGGGTCGCCTTCAGCTGCTCCTCCAGCCACCGCTTGCCCGGGACGTCGAGGTAGTTGTCCGGCTCGTCGAGCAGCAGCACCTCGTCGGGCCCGCGCAGCAGCGCCTCCAGCACGAGCCGCTTCTGCTCACCGCCGGAGAGCGTGCGCACCTCGCGGAACTGGGCGGAGTCGTACGGGATGGCCAGGGCGGCCATCGTGCAGACGTCCCACAGGGTCTCCGCCTCGTAGCCCTGCACGTCGGCCCAGTCGCTGAGGGCCTGGGCGTAGGCCATCTGGGCGGCCTCGTCGTCCACCGTCATGATCAGGTGTTCGGCGCGGTCGACGGCCTTCGCGGCCTCCCGGATCCGCGGCTGGGCCACCGAGACCAGCAGGTCCCGTACGGTCGTCTCGTCGCGCACGGAGCCCACGAACTGGGACATCACGCCGAGGCCGCCGCTGATGGTCACTCCGCCGCCGTGCGGCTGGAGCTCCCCGGAGATCAGCTTCAGCAGGGTGGTCTTGCCGGCGCCGTTCGCCCCCACCAGGGCGACCACCGCCCCCTCCCCCACGCGGAAGGAGACGTCGGGGAGCAGTACCCGCCCGTCGGGAAGGTAGTACTCCAGGTGGCTGGCTTCGAGATGTCCCATGCCGGGCATTGTCCAGGTCGGCGCGCGATCCGCCCAAACGATTTGGCTGCGGCTCAGCAGCAGCCGGCGGCCGGCAGGGTCCGCATGTTGCGCGCCTCCCTGCTGCGGACGGCCAGCAGCTCGTCCGCCGGGTAGCCGACCTCCTCCAGGGTCAGGCCGTGCGGCTTGACCACGTGCACCGAGGAGTCCCGTACCGCGGCGGCCAGCACCTTGCCGGGCCAGTCGGTGGGCCGGTGCCCGTCGCCGACGTGCAGCAGGGCGCCCACCAGGGAGCGGACCATGTTGTGGCAGAAGGCGTCGGCGCGGACGGTGGCGGTGACGATGCCGTCCTCGGCGCGCTCCCAGCTGAGCTGCTGGAGCGTACGGATCGTCGTGGCGCCCTCGCGCTTCTTGCAGTAGGCGGCGAAGTCGTGCTCGCCCAGCAGCGGTGCCGCGGCCTCGTTCATGGCGTCCACGTCGAGGGGCCACTGGTGCCACAGGACGTGACCGCGGCGCAGCGGGTCGACGCCGCCCTGGTGGTCGCCGACGCGGTAGGCGTAGCGGCGCCAGATGGCCGAGAAGCGCGCGTTGAAGCCCTCGGGGGCCTCGGCGACCTTCCACACCCGTACGTCGTGCGGCAGCCGCCCGGCGAGGCGGCGCAGCAGCTTGTCGTGGTGCTCGGCCCAGACCTCCTCGGCGAGGTCGAACTGCGCGACTTGCCCGCGGGCGTGCACGCCCGCGTCCGTGCGCCCGGCCACGGTCAGCTCGACCGGCTCCTTCAGCCGCATCACGGTCTGCAGGGCGCTCTCCAGCTCGCCCTGGACCGTCCGCAGCGTGCGCTGCTTCGCCCAGCCGGAGAAGTCCTTGCCGTCGTAGCTCAGGTCCAGCCGTACCCGGACGTGCCCGGGCTCCACCTCGTCACTCACGTGACCGATCCTCTCAGAATCACCCATATGCAGAACGGGCCCGCCCCGGAAGGGGGCGGGCCCGTTCAGAGCCGATCAAGCAAGCTCGATCCCGAAGCGGGATCAGGCCTCCTTGGTCTCCTCGGCGGGGGTCTCGGTGGCCTCGGCCTTGGCCTCCGCCTCCTTGACCGCGCGCTTCGTGGCGGCCTCGGCCTCACCGGTGGCCTGCTGGGCGACCGTGAGGGCCTCGACCAGCTCGATCACGGCCATCGGGGCGTTGTCGCCACGACGGTTGCCGATCTTGGTGATGCGCGTGTAACCACCGGGGCGGTTCTCGTAGCGCGGGGCGATCTCGGTGAACAGCGTGTGCACGATGCTCTTGTCCGTGATCGTCTGCAGCACCAGGCGACGGTTGTGGATGTCGCCCTTCTTGGCCTTGGTGACCAGACGCTCGGCGTAGGGACGCAGGCGGCGGGCCTTGGCCTCGGTGGTGGTGATCCGGCCGTGCTCGAAGAGCGCCTTCGCGAGGTTCGCGAGGAGGTGCTTCTCGTGCGCGGCGGAGCCGCCCAGGCGGGCACCCTTTGCGGGACGCGGCATTGTTACTCCTTCAAATCTGCACCGGCCGTGTCAGGTACCGGAGTCAGTTCCCTCAAGCGGTCGCGAGAGGGCGGGTGCGGGGGGCGTGAACCCCCCGCAAGCTTTCTCAGTACTGCTCGGTCTCGACGAAACCGGCGTCCGCGTCGTCGTCGGCGCCGAAGGCGTCGGCGGCGGCGGTCGGGTCGAATCCGGGCGGGCTGTCCTTGAGGGCCAGGCCCATGCCGGCCAGCTTCGCCTTGACCTCGTCGATCGACTTCGCACCGAAGTTGCGGATGTCGAGCAGGTCGGCCTCGGAGCGGGCGACGAGCTCACCCACGGAGTGGATGCCCTCACGCTTGAGGCAGTTGTACGACCGGACGGTGAGCTCGAGCTCCTCGATCGGCAGCGCCAGGTCGGCGGCCAGGGCGGCGTCCGTCGGGGACGGGCCCATGTCGATGCCCTCGGCGTCGATGTTGAGCTCGCGGGCCAGACCGAACAGCTCGACCAGGGTCTTGCCGGCGGACGCCATGGCGTCGCGCGGGCGCATGGCCTGCTTGGTCTCGACGTCGACGATCAGCTTGTCGAAGTCGGTGCGCTGCTCGACTCGGGTCGCCTCGACCTTGTAGGTGACCTTGAGGACCGGGCTGTAGATGGAGTCGACCGGGATGCGGCCGATCTCCTGGCCCAGCTGCTTGTTCTGGACGGCGGAGACGTAGCCGCGACCGCGCTCGACGGTCAGCTCCATCTCCAGCTTGCCCTTGCCGTTGAGCGTGGCGAGGACGAGGTCCGGGTTGTGCACCTCGACACCGGCCGGGGGCGCGATGTCGGCGGCGGTGACCAGGCCCGGGCCCTGCTTGCGCAGGTACATCACGACCGGCTCGTCGTGCTCCGAGGAGACGACCAGCTGCTTGATGTTGAGGATGATGTCCGTGACGTCTTCCTTGACGCCCGGCACGGTGGTGAACTCGTGCAGGACGCCGTCCACGCGGATGCTGGTGACAGCGGCACCCGGGATGGAGGACAGGAGGGTACGGCGCAGCGAGTTGCCGAGGGTGTAGCCGAAGCCCGGCTCCAGCGGCTCGATCACGAAGCGCGAGCGGTACTCGTCAACGACCTCTTCGGTCAGCGACGGACGCTGAGCGATAAGCATGTCTGTGTTCCTTCATTCGTGGACGCCCACTATTTGACGTCCGACGGGGGCCGTACCGGAGTCACCCGGGTACGGCTACTGCAAGGGTACGGGCGGCACGTCCCCCGAAGGGGTCGTACCGCCCGGACACTCAAGAACGCACAGGTGCGTCCGCTGCGTCAGACGCGGCGGCGCTTCGGCGGGCGGCAGCCGTTGTGCGGGGTGGGGGTGACGTCCTGGATCGAGCCGACCTCGAGGCCGGTGGCCTGGAGGGAGCGGATCGCGGTCTCACGGCCGGAGCCGGGACCCTTGACGAAGACGTCGACCTTGCGCATGCCGTGCTCCTGCGCGCGGCGGGCGGCCGACTCGGCGGCCATCTGCGCGGCGAAGGGGGTGGACTTGCGCGAGCCCTTGAAGCCGACGTGGCCGGCGGAGGCCCAGGAGATCACGTTGCCGGACGGGTCCGTGATCGAAACGATGGTGTTGTTGAACGTGCTCTTGATGTGGGCGTGCCCGTGAGCGACGTTCTTCTTTTCCTTGCGGCGCACCTTCTTGGCAGCGCCCTGACGACCCTTGGGGGGCATCTAAATCTCCTACGGGAGGTGGTCGGTCCTACAGCGCAAGACCGCTGAACAGGACTACTTCTTGCCCGGCTTCTTCTTACCGGCGATCGCGCGACGCGGGCCCTTGCGGGTACGCGCGTTCGTGCTGGTGCGCTGGCCGTGCACCGGGAGGCCGCGACGGTGGCGGATACCCTGGTAGCACTGGATCTCGATCTTGCGACGGATGTCGCCCTGGATCTCGCGGCGGAGGTCACCCTCGGTACGGAGGTTGGCGTCCACGTACTCGCGGATCTTGACGAGGTCCTCTTCGGCCAGGTCACGAACGCGGGTGTTCGGGTTCACGCCGGTGGAGGCGAGGATCTCCTTGGACCGGGTGCGCCCGATACCGAAGACGTAGGTGAGTGCGATCTCCACACGCTTTTCGCGCGGGATGTCAACACCGGAAACGCGTGCCATTCAATGGCTCCTGTGTGTTCGGGGGTCTTCCACAGAACCGATCCCGACCGCCGACCACCCGAGTGGGTGATGGTACGTCCGGGTCCCCGGCCCCCGCCGGAGGTGCCGCCGGCCCTTGCGGGGCTGGGCGGGTTCTGCGTATGTACGTTTTCTTACGTCGCGCGAAGAACTGCGTTAAGGCAGGTCGGTCGGCGTGCGTCAGCCCTGGCGCTGCTTGTGGCGCAGGTTGTCGCAGATGACCATGACCCGGCCGTGACGGCGGATCACCTTGCACTTGTCGCAGATCTTCTTGACGCTCGGCTTGACCTTCATGTTGGTGAGGTTCTCCGGGTCAGTGCCACCACCCGCACCGGGACGGACGCCCAGGCAGGAGTGAGAGCAAGATCTACTTGTATCGGTAGACGATCCGGCCACGCGTCAGGTCGTACGGAGACAGCTCCACAACGACCCGGTCATCGGGCAGGATGCGGATGTAGTGCATGCGCATCTTCCCGCTGATGTGCGCGAGGACCTTGTGACCGTTCTGGAGTTCCACCTTGAACATGGCGTTCGGGAGGGACTCGATCACGGTGCCCTCGATCTCGATGGCACCTTGCTTCTTGGCCACGCTTCGCCTTTCGAATCGGCTACCTTGATCGGCTCCGTGCGCCATGCAGACATGGAAGTGCACGAGAGCCGACGAGTCAGTCTACGTCAGGGCACCCAGAAAGACGAATCCGGAAAGTTTGCCCCAGAGTCTAGATCATTAACCGAGGGGTTCCGGAGCCGTGGTGACCCCGTACTCCGCCAGCTTGGCCTTGCCGCAGTCCGGGCTGGTCAGGACGATCGGCCCCGCCTCCGTCAGCGCGATGGAGTGCTCCCAGTGCGAGGACCAGGTGCCGTCCGTCGTGATGACCGTCCAGTCGTCCGAGAGGACCTCCGTCTGGGCGGTGCCGAGGGAGACCATCGGCTCGATCGCCAGGCAGACGCCCGGGACCAGCTTGATGCCCTTGCCGCGCTTGCGCGAGACGTAGTTCAGCAGGTGGGGGTCCATGTGCATCTCGGACCCGATCCCGTGGCCGCCGTAGTCCTCGATGATCCCGAACTTGCCGCGGCTGTGTTCACCCGTGGCGGGGCGGGGCTGGCGCTTGATGTACGTCTCGATCGCCTTGGAGATGTCCACCAGGCGGTTGCCCAGCTTCATGGCGGCGATGCCGGCCCACATGGACTCCTCGGTGACCCGGGAGAGCTCCACCAGCTCCGGAGCGTGACCGGTGCCCACGAAGGCGGTGTACGCGGCGTCGCCGTGCCAGCCGTCCACGATCGCGCCGGCGTCGATCGAGATGATGTCGCCGTCCTTGAGGACCGTCTTGTCGTCCGGGATGCCGTGGACGACGACCTCGTTCACCGAGGTGCAGATCGTCGCGGGGAAGCCGCCGTAGCCCAGGAAGTTCGACTTCGCGCCGGCGTCCGCGATGACCTTGCGGGCCACCATGTCCAGATCCCGCGTCGTGGCGCCCGGTACGGCCGCCTCACGGGTCGCCGCATGGATCGCGGCGACGACCAGCCCCGCCTCGCGCATCTTCGCGATCTGCTCGGGGGTCTTGATCTGGACCATAGGGACGTGCCTTCCAGCTTCGAAACGGGTCTTCTCAACAGTACGGCCGCGATGCCCTGGGGACACCGCGGCCGTACCTGTACTACTGGGGACTACTTCTGCAGGGCGTCCATGGCGCGCTTGGTGACGTCCGCGACCTCACCGAGGGCCGGGATGGTCACCAGCAGGCCCTGGGCCTTGTAGTAGTCGATGATCGGCTCGGTCTGGGTGTGGTAGACCTCCAGCCGGTTGCGCACCGTGGCCTCGGAGTCGTCACCGCGCTGGTAGAGCTCGCCACCGCAGTGGTCGCAGACGCCCTCGGTCTTCGGGGCGGCGTACACGACGTGGAAGACGTGCGCGGACTCGTTGCGGCAGACGCGGCGGCCGGCGATGCGCTTGACGACCTCGTCCTCCTCGACCTCGAGGTCGAGGACGGCGTCGAGCTTCATGCCCGACTCCTGGAGCATCACGTCGAGCGCCTCGGCCTGGGAGACGTTGCGCGGGAAGCCGTCGAGAAGGAAGCCGCCGGCGGCGTCGGACTGCTCCATCCGGTCCTTCGCCATACCGATGGTGATCTCGTCCGGAACGAGGTCGCCGGCGTCCATGAACGCCTTGGCGCGCAGGCCCAGCTCGGTGCCCTGGCTGATGTTGGCCCGGAACAGGTCGCCCGTGGAGATGTGCGGGATCGACAGGTTCTTGGCAAGGAACGCGGCCTGCGTTCCCTTGCCCGCACCGGGCGGTCCGACGAGGACGATTCGCATCAGCGGAGGAACCCTTCGTAGTTACGCTGCTGGAGCTGGCTCTCGATCTGCTTCACGGTTTCCAGACCCACACCCACGATGATGAGGATGCTCGTCCCGCCGAACGGGAAGTTCTGGTTCGCTCCGAAGCCGGCCAACGCCATCGTCGGCACAAGAGCGATGAGACCCAGGTACAGCGACCCCGGCCAGGTGATCCGGTTGAGCACGTAGCTCAGGTACTCGGCGGTGGGTCGACCGGCGCGGATACCGGGGATGAACCCACCATACTTCTTCATGTTGTCTGCAACTTCCTCGGGGTTGAACGAGATCGCCACGTAGAAGAACGCGAAGAAGACGATCAGGAGGAAGTAGACCGCGATGTAGTACGGGTGGTCGCCCTTGACGAAGTGCTTCTGGATCCAGGTGGCCCAGCCCGCGGTGGAACCGCTGAACTGCACGACCAGTGCCGGGATGTAGAGCAGCGACGAGGCGAAGATGACGGGGATGATGCCCGCCTGGTTCACCTTGAGCGGGATGTAGGTGGAGGTACCGCCGTAGGCACGGCGGCCGATCATGCGCTTCGCGTACTGGACCGGGATCCGGCGCTGCGCCTGCTCGACGAAGACCACCAGGCCGACCATCGCGAGGCCGACCAGCATGACGACGCCGAACTCGACCCAGCCGTCGGCGATCTTGCCCTGGAGCTTGATCTGCCACAGGGCGCCGATGAAGCCGGCGGCGATCGAGATGAACATGAGGATCGACATGCCGTTGCCGATGCCGCGGTCGGTGATGAGCTCACCGAGCCACATGACGACGCAGGTACCGGCGGTCATGGTGACCACCATGACGACCGTGGTGAAGATCGACCGGTCGGGAACGATCTGGCTGGCGACCTGGCACCCCTGGAACAGGGCGCCCGTCCGGGCGGTGGCGACGAGGCCGGTGCCCTGGAGGATCGCGAGCGCGACCGTCAGATAGCGCGTGTACTGAGTGATCTTCGCCGTGCCGGACTGGCCCTCTTTCTTGAGGGTCTCCAGCTTCGGGATGACCACGGTCAGCAGCTGCAGAATGATGCTCGCCGTGATGTACGGCATGATGCCGAGCGCAAAGATCGTGATCTGCAGCAGCGCGCCACCGCTGAACATGTTGACGAGGCCGAACAGACCATTGCTGCTCCCGGCCTGTTCAACGCAGATCTGTACGTTCTTGTAGCTCACGCCGGGGACGGGGACATGGGACCCGAGCCGGAACAGCACGATGATGCCGAGCGTGAAGAGCAGCTTCTTGCGCAGGTCGGGCGTCTTGAACGCCCGGGCGAACGCGGTGAGCACGGTGCCTCCTGCGACCCCCGCGCTACTGCGTCAGAGGTGACGGTCTGAGAGGGATCGACGTATACGACAAAGCAATGGTGCACGCCACCTTACCGGCGAGTGTGCCCCCCGTGGAACGACCAACCGGGGATGCCCCATATGTGAGGCATCCCCGGTCGGGTTTTGAGCTATTCAGCCACTGAAATCGTCTTAGACGAGCTCGGTGACCGTGCCGCCGGCAGCGGCAATCTTCTCCTTGGCGGAGGCGGAAACGGCGTCAACCGAAACCTGCAGCGCCACGGAGAGCTCGCCCTGGCCCAGGACCTTGACGAGGCTGTTCTTGCGAACCGCGCCCTTGGCGACCAGGTCGGCCACCGTGACTTCTCCACCCTCGGGGTAGAGAGCACTGAGCTTGTCCAGGTTCACGACCTGGAACTCGGTGCGGAACGGGTTCTTGAAGCCCTTGAGCTTCGGCAGGCGCATGTGGAGGGGCATCTGCCCACCCTCGAAGCGCTGCGGGATCTGGTAACGGGCCTTCTGGCCCTTCGTACCACGACCGGCCGTCTTACCCTTCGACGCCTCACCACGACCGACACGGGTCTTCGCGGTCTTGGCGCCGGGGGCGGGACGGAGGTTGTGGGCCTTCAGCGGGCTGTTCTCAGCCATGATTAGTCAACCTCCTCAACCGTCACGAGGTGGCGGACGGTGTGCACCATTCCGCGGAACTCGGGGCGGTCCTCCTTGACGACGACGTCGTTCAGGCGCTTGAGCCCGAGCGAACGCAGCGTGTCGCGGTGGTTCTGCTTGCTGCCGATGTACGACTTCGTCTGCGTGATCTTGAGGCGGGCCATCAGACACCCGCCCCAGCGCGCGCACGGAGAAGAGCCGCGGGAGCGACGTCCTCGAGGGGCAGACCACGGCGAGCCGCGATCTCCTCGGGGCGCTGCAGGCCCTTGAGGGCCTCCACGGTCGCGTGCACGATGTTGATCGCGTTGTCGGAGCCGAGCGACTTCGACAGGATGTCGTGAACGCCGGCGCACTCCAGAACGGCGCGCACCGGGCCACCGGCGATAACACCGGTACCGGGGGAAGCAGGCTTCAGCAGGACAACGCCGGCCGCCTTCTCGCCCTGGATCGGGTGCGGGATGGTGCCCTGGATGCGGGGAACCTTGAAGAAGTTCTTCTTGGCTTCCTCGACGCCCTTGGCGATGGCCGCGGGAACTTCCTTGGCCTTGCCGTAACCGACACCTACGGTGCCGTCACCGTCACCCACCACGACGAGCGCGGTGAAGCT
This sequence comes from Streptomyces sp. NPDC046349, assembly GCF_055587885.1. Lineage (NCBI taxonomy): Bacteria > Bacillati > Actinomycetota > Actinomycetes > Kitasatosporales > Streptomycetaceae > Streptomyces > Streptomyces sp. NPDC046349. The sequence goes on along the minus strand of NZ_JBVJFK010000008.1, from coordinate 213,360 downwards.
GAAGCGACGACCACCCTTGACAACCTTGGCGACACGGTTGATCGCGACAACGCGCTCAACGTAAGCGGTCTTCTCGGCGGCAGCGCCACCGTCGCGACCCTTCCGGTCCCGCCGCTCGCCGCCACCGGCACCGCTTCCGCGGCGCTGGGGTCCAGCCATTGGATTACCTCTCTCTGTTACGTCCGTGAGTCCCGGAACCGGGGCTTAGAACTTCAGCCCGGCTTCGCGGGCGGCGTCAGCCAGAGCGGCAATGCGCCCGGCGTATCGGTTGCCACCGCGGTCAAAGACGACGGTCTCGACACCCGCGGCCTTGGCACGCTCGGCGACGAGCGCGCCGACAGCCTGGGCCTGGGCGCTCTTGTCGCCTTCGCCACCGCGGATCGAAGCGTCCAGGGTCGACGCCGACGCCAGGGTGTGGCCCTGGAGGTCGTCGATGACCTGAGCAACGATGTTGCGGTTGGAACGCGTCACGACGAGGCGCGGACGCTCCGCCGTACCCGAGACGTTCTTGCGGATGCGGATGTGGCGGCGAGCCTTGGCAGCGCGCTTGTACGCGTCGCCCTTGGCGATCTTCACACCGTATGCCATGGCTACTTACCAGCCTTTCCGACCTTGCGGCGGATGACCTCGCCGGCGTACTTGACACCCTTGGCCTTGTACGGGTCGGGCTTCCGCAGCTTGCGGATGTTGGCGGCGACCTCGCCGACCTTCTGCTTGTCGATGCCCTCGACCGAGAACTTCGTCGGCGACTCGACCTTGAAGGAGATGCCCTCGGGCGCCTCCACCAGGATCGGGTGGCTGTAGCCGAGCTGGAACTCCAGGTCGGAGCCCTTCGCGGCCACGCGGTAACCGACACCGCTGATCTCGAGAGCCTTGACGTATCCCGTGGTCACACCGGTGATCATGTTCGCCACCAGCGTGCGGGACAGGCCGTGCAGGGCCTTGTTCTGACGCTCGTCGTTCGGACGGGTGACGTTCAGAACGCCGTCCTCGTCCTTGACAACTGCGATGGGCGCCTTGACGGTGTGCGCGAGGGAACCCTTCGGGCCCTTCACGTTGACCGTCTGGCCATCGATGGTGACGTCCACACCGGCGGGAACCTGGATGGGGAGCTTGCCGATTCGCGACATTGCTTTTCCTCCGTTCCCGACTACCAGACGTAGGCGAGGACTTCCCCACCTACGCCCTTCTTGCCTGCCTGCTGGCCGGTCAGGAGACCGTGGGACGTGGAGATGATCGCCACGCCCAGGCCGCCGAGGACCTTCGGCAGGTTGGTGGACTTCGCGTACACGCGCAGACCGGGCTTCGAGATCCGCTTGATGCCCGCGATGGAGCGCTCACGGTTCGGCCCGAACTTCAGCTCGAGGACGAGGTTCTTGCCGACCTCGGCGTCCTCGACCTTCCAGCCGGTGATGAAACCCTCCTGCTTGAGGATCTCCGCGATGTGCGACTTGATCTTGCTGTGCGGCATCACGACGGTGTCGTGGTACGCCGAGTTAGCGTTACGCAGACGCGTGAGCATGTCTGCGATGGGGTCAGTCATGGTCATGAAGTGGCCTTCGGCCTCTCTCGCCGGGGTTTCCTGTATGCGCCATCCCTCTCCCCACTCAGTGGCGGGACGGGTGCGGCACGGGGACCTACGGCGTAGTAAGTCGATAGGGCGGCGGACGCCCAACCCCACAAGCCTACGGCATGCGGGCAGGGCGGTCCGCCGACCTGATGCTTACCGAGAGCGTCTGGAATACCTCAACACCCAAAGGGCGTGGGGATTACCAGGAGCTCTTGGTCACGCCCGGCAGCTCGCCACGGTGAGCCATCTCACGGAGGCACACGCGGCACAGGCCGAACTTGCGGTACACGGAGTGGGGGCGACCGCAGCGCTGGCAGCGGGTGTACGCACGCACACCGAACTTGGGCTTACGGGCAGCCTTCGCGATGAGAGCCTTCTTCGCCATCTCGCTTACGCCTCCTTGAAGGGGAAGCCGAGGTGACGAAGGAGCGCGCGGCCCTCAGCGTCGTTGGTCGCCGTGGTGACCACGGTGATGTCCATACCCCGGGTACGGTCGATCTTGTCCTGGTCGATCTCGTGGAACATGACCTGCTCCGTGAGACCGAAGGTGTAGTTGCCACGGCCGTCGAACTGCTTCGGCGACAGACCACGGAAGTCACGGATACGCGGCAGCGCGAGCGACAGCGTACGGTCCAGGAACTCCCACATACGGTCACCACGGAGGGTGACGTGGCAGCCGATCGGCTGACCCTCACGCAGCTTGAACTGCGCGATGGACTTGCGGGCCTTCGTGACGGCCGGCTTCTGACCGGTGATCGTCGTCAGGTCGCGGATGGCGCCGTCGATCAGCTTCGAGTCACGGGCGGCGTCGCCGACACCCATGTTCACGACGATCTTGACGAGGCCGGGGATCTGCATGACGTTCTCGTAGGAGAACTCCTCACGCAGCTTGCCCGCGATCTCCTCGCGGTACTTCGTCTTCAGACGCGGAGTGGTAGCCATCAGATGTCCTCACCCGTGCGCTTGGCAACGCGGATCTTGTTGCCCTCGTCGTCGAAGCGGTAACCGACGCGGGTGACGACCTTCTTGCCGTCCTTCTCCACGACCAGCTGGACGTTGGACACGTGGACCGGAGCCTCGGTGATCACGATGCCACCAGCCTGGTTCTGGCCGGCCTTGGTGTGCTTCTTGACCCGGTTGACACCCTCGACGAGGACGCGGTTCTCGGCGGGGAAGGCGACGATGACCTTGCCCTGCTTGCCCTTGTCCTTACCGGTGATGACCTGTACCAGGTCGCCCTTCTTGATCTTCATGCTTACAGCACCTCCGGCGCGAGCGAGATGATCTTCATGAACTTCTTCTCGCGCAGCTCACGGCCGACGGGGCCGAAGATACGGGTGCCGCGAGGGTCGCCGTCGTTCTTCAGAATGACGGCGGCGTTCTCGTCGAAGCGGATGTACGAGCCGTCCTGGCGGCGGCGCTCCTTGACGGTGCGAACGATGACCGCCTTGACGACGTCACCCTTCTTCACGTTGCCACCGGGGATCGCGTCCTTGACGGTGGCGACGATGACGTCACCGATGCCCGCGTAGCGGCGACCGGAGCCACCGAGAACACGGATGCAAAGGATCTCCTTGGCACCAGTGTTGTCGGCGACACGCAGTCGCGACTCCTGCTGGATCACGTCTATCTCCTGTTTGTCTGCCGGTTCCCGGCGGGGGCCTCGCTACGCGAGCGGAGCCCCCACCGAGCCTGGCGGAACGAACCTAAGGGAAACCCCTCAGGTGCTTACTTGGCCTTCTCGAGGATCTCGACGATGCGCCAGCGCTTGCTCGCCGACAGCGGACGCGTCTCCATGATGAGGACGCGGTCGCCGACGCCGGCAGCGTTCTGCTCGTCGTGAGCCTTGAGCTTGTTCGTACGGCGGATGACCTTGCCGTACAGCGCGTGCTTGACGCGGTCCTCGACGGCGACGACGACGGTCTTGTCCATCTTGTCGCTGACGACCAGACCCTCACGGGTCTTGCGGAAGCCGCGCTCGGTCTTCTCAGTCACGTTGTTCTCGCTCATCAGGCGTTCTCCACCGTCTCGATACCGAGCTCACGCTCGTGCATCAGGGTGTAGATGCGAGCGATGTCCTTACGGACGGACTTGAGCCGGCCGTTGTTCTCCAGCTGGCCGGTGGCCGCCTGGAAACGGAGCTTGAACAGCTCCTCCTTGGCCTCGCGCAGCTTGGCAACGAGCTCCTCGTTGCCGAGCTCGCGGAGCTCGGACGCCTTGGTTCCCGTCGCCATCACGACTCACCTGCCTCGCGCTTGACGATCCGGCACTTCATCGGCAGCTTGTGGGCCGCACGAGTGAGGGCCTCACGCGCAATCTTTTCGTTCGGGTAGGACAGCTCGAACATGACCCGTCCCGGGTGCACGTTCGCGATCCACCACTCCGGGGAACCCTTACCGGAACCCATGCGGGTCTCGGCAGGCTTCTTCGTCAGCGGGCGGTCCGGGTAGATGTTGATCCAGACCTTGCCGCCACGCTTGATGTGGCGGGTCATCGCGATACGAGCCGCCTCGATCTGGCGGTTCGTCACGTAGGCGGGGGTGAGCGCCTGGATGCCGTACTCGCCGAACGAGACCTCAGTACCGCCCTTGGCCATACCGCGGCGCTTCGGGTGGTGCTGCTTGCGGTGCTTGACCCTACGAGGGATCAGCATGTCGGTCAGGCCTCCGTTCCGGTGCTCTCGGCCGGAGCGGCGGCGGGAGCGTCGGCCTTGGGGGCCTCGGCGCCAGCAGCCTGCTGCGGCTTGCGGCCACCACGGCCGCCGCGCTCGCCACCACGGCCACCACGGCCGGCGGGACGGTCGCCAGCGCCGGCACCACGGGCCGGGCGGTTACCCGCACGGGCCGCAGCGTTCTCGGCGCGAACCTCGGCGATGTTCTTGACGTCGCCCTTGTAGATCCAGACCTTCACGCCGATCCGGCCGAAGGTGGTCTTGGCCTCGAAGAAGCCGTAGTCCACGTTCGCGCGCAGCGTGTGCAGCGGCACACGACCCTCGCGGTAGAACTCGGAGCGGGACATCTCGGCGCCGCCGAGACGGCCGCCACACTGGATCTTGATGCCCTTGGCGCCGGCCTTCATCGTGCCCTGCATGCTCTTGCGCATGGCACGACGGAAGGAGACGCGGGAGGAGAGCTGCTCGGCAACGGCCTGGGCAACCAGCTGAGCGTCGAGCTCGGGGTTCTTGACCTCGAGGATGTTCAGCTGGACCTGCTTGCCCGTGAGCTTCTCGAGGTCGCCGCGGATGCGGTCGGCCTCGGCGCCACGGCGGCCGATGACGATGCCAGGACGAGCGGTGTGGATGTCCACACGCACGCGGTCACGGGTGCGCTCGATCTCAACCTTCGAGATGCCGGCGCGCTCCATGCCGGACGTCATCATCCGACGGATGGCGACGTCTTCCTTGACGTAGTCCTTGTACAGCTTGTCGGCGTACCAGCGGGACTTGAAGTCCGTGGTGATGCCGAGTCGGAACCCGTGCGGGTTTACCTTCTGGCCCATTACCGGGAACCTTCCTTGCTGCTGACGACCACGGTGATGTGGCTGGTCCGCTTGCGGATCCGGTAGGCACGGCCCTGGGCACGCGGACGGAACCGCTTCAGGGTCGGGCCCTCGTCCACGTACGCCTCGCTGATGACCAGCGTGGAGGCGTCCGGGTGGTTGTAGTTGTGCGCGGCGTTGGCAATGGCGCTGTCCAGCACCTTGCCGACCGGCACGCTCGCGGCCTGCGGGGCGAAACGCAGGACCGCCTGAGCCTCCGTGGCATCCATGCCACGGATAAGGTCCACCACGCGGCGGGCCTTCATGGGCGTGACGCGGATGTACCGCGCCTGGGCCCTGGCTTCCATGGTTGTCCCTTCGGTGTAAGTCATAGTCGTAACCACCCCGCCTTTAGCGGCGCTTCGACTTCCGGTCGTCCTTGACGTGGCCGCGGAAGGTGCGAGTCGGCGAGAACTCGCCGAGCTTGTGGCCGACCATCGACTCGGTGACGAACACCGGGACGTGGGTCTTGCCGTTGTGCACCGCGATGGTGTGACCCAGCATGCTGGGGATGATCATCGAGCGACGGGACCAGGTCTTGATGACGTTCTTGGTGCCGGCTTCGTTCTGGGCGTCCACCTTCTTTACGAGGTGGTCGTCGACGAAGGGCCCCTTCTTGAGACTGCGCGGCATCTAAACCCGCTCCTAGCGCTTCTTGTTCGTCTTGCGGCGGCGGACGATGTACTTGTTCGAAGCCTTCTTCGGCGAACGAGTACGACCCTCCTTCTGACCCCACGGGGAGACCGGGTGGCGACCACCGCTGGTCTTGCCCTCACCACCACCGTGCGGGTGGTCAACCGGGTTCATCGCGACACCGCGGACGGAGGGGCGGACGCCCTTCCAGCGCATGCGGCCGGCCTTGCCCCAGTTGATGTTCGACTGCTCGGCGTTGCCGACCTCGCCGACCGTGGCGCGGCAGCGCGCGTCGACGAGACGGATCTCACCGGACGGCATACGAAGGTGGGCCATCACGCCCTCCTTCGCCAGCAGCTGCACGGAGGCACCAGCGGAACGCGCGAACTTGGCGCCGCCACCGGGGCGGAGCTCGATCGCGTGGATCGTGGTACCGACCGGGATGTTGCGGAGCGCGAGGTTGTTGCCCGGCTTGATGTCGGCCGTCGGGCCGTTCTCGATCCGGTCACCCTGCTGCAGGCCGCGCGGCGCGATGATGTAGCGCTTCTCGCCGTCGGCGTAGTGCAGCAGCGCGATGCGCGCGGTGCGGTTGGGGTCGTACTCGATGTGCGCGACCTTGGCCGGCACGCCGTCCTTGTCGTGACGACGGAAGTCGATCACGCGGTAGGCGCGCTTGTGGCCACCACCCTGGTGGCGAACGGTCACACGACCGGTGTTGTTACGGCCGCCCTTGCTGTGCAGGGGGCGGACCAGCGACTTCTCCGGCGTGGACCGCGTGATCTCGACAAAGTCGGCGACGCTGGAGCCACGACGGCCCGGGGTCGTCGGCTTGTACTTGCGGATACCCATTTCTCAGTCCTCGTCCGATTCCGGACGACTAGACCTCCGTTAGGAGGCCTGGCCGCCGAAGATGTCGATACGGTTGCCCTCGGCAAGGGTCACGATGGCGCGCTTGGTGTTGGCGCGCTTGCCGAAACCGGTCTTGGTGCGCTTGCGCTTACCCTGACGGTTGATCGTGTTGACCCCGGTGACCTTGACCGAGAAGACCGCCTCGACGGCCTGCTTGATCTGGGTCTTGTTGGCGCCGGGCGCGACGATGAACGTGTACTTGTTCTCGTCCAGCAGCGCGTAGCTCTTCTCCGAGACGACCGGCTTGATCAGCAGGTCGCGCGGGTCGGTGAAGGTCTTGCTGGTAACGGTCGCCTCAGACATCAGGCGTCGCTCCCTTCGGTCTCATCGGCCTTGGGGCCAGACACGAAGGACTCGAGCGCGGCCTGGGTGAAGACCACGTCGTCAGAGACGATCACGTCGTACGTGTTCAGCTGGCCCGGCTCCAGGATGTGAACCTGGGGCAGGTTGCGGGCGGACAGCCACGCGGCCTCGTCGGCACGCTCGACGACCAGGAGCAGGTTCTTGCGCTCCGAGATCTTGCCGAACAGCGTCTTGGCGGCCTTCGTGGAGACGGCACCCTCGACCACGCCGGTGACGACGTGGATGCGGGAGTGACGCGCACGGTCCGAGAGGGCACCGCGGAGGGCGGCGACCTTCATCTTCTTGGGGGTCCGCTGCGAGTAGTCACGCGGCTGCGGGCCGTGGACGACGCCACCGCCGGCGAACTGCGGAGCGCGGGTCGAACCCTGACGGGCGCGGCCGGTGCCCTTCTGGCGGTAAGGCTTCTTGCCACCACCACGGACTTCGCCACGGGTCTTGGTCTTGTGCGTGCCCTGACGGGCAGCGGCCAGCTGGGCGACGACGACCTGGTGGATCAGCGGAACGCTGGTCTTCGCGTCGAAGATCTCCGCGGGGAGCTCGACGGTACCGGCCTTGTCGCCTGCCGGCGAAAGGATGTCAATGGTGCTCATTAACCTCAAGCCCCCTTGGCCGCGGTACGGACCAGGACGAGGCCGCCGTTCGGACCGGGGACTGCGCCCTTGATGAGGAGCAGACCCTTCTCCGCGTCTACCGCGTGGATGGTCAGGTTCTGGGTGGTGACGCGCTCGTTACCCATGCGACCGGCCATGCGCATGCCCTTGAAGACACGCCCAGGGGTGGCGCAGCCACCGATCGAACCGGGGGAGCGGTGCTTGCGCTGCACACCGTGACCGGCGCCGAGGCCCCGGAAGTTGTGCCGCTTCATGACACCGGCGAAGCCCTTGCCCTTGCTGTTGCCCGTGACGTCAACCTTGACGCCGGACTCGAACACCTCAGCAGTGATCTCCTGGCCGAGCGTGTACTCGCTGGCGTCGGAGGTGCGGAGCTCCACCAGGTGGCGGCGGGGGGTCACGTCGGCCTTGGCGAAGTGGCCCTTGAGGGGCTTGTTCACCTTGCGCGGGTCGATCTCGCCGAAGGCGATCTGGACCGACTCGTAGCCGTCGATGTCGTTCGTACGGACCTGGGTAACGACGCAGGGCCCGGCCTTGACGACGGTCACCGGGACGACACGGTTGTTCTCGTCCCAGACCTGGGTCATGCCGAGCTTCTCGCCCAGGACGCCCTTGATCTGCTTTGCCATCTTCTCGACGCCTCTCAGAGCTTGATCTCGATGTCAACGCCGGCCGGAAGGTCCAGGCGCATCAGCGAGTCAACGGTCTTGGGCGTCGGGTCGAGGATGTCGATCAGGCGCTTGTGCGTGCGCATCTCGAAGTGCTCGCGCGAGTCCTTGTACTTGTGCGGCGACTTGATGACGCAGTACACGTTCTTCTCAGTGGGCAGCGGCACCGGGCCCGCGACCGACGCACCAGTGCGCGTCACCGTCTCGACGATCTTCTTCGCCGAGGAGTCGATGACCTCGTGGTCGTAGGCCTTGAGCCGGATGCGGATCTTCTGTCCCGCCATGGCTACTCCGTAGTCCTGTCTCTATGTGGAAACGCTCTGGCTCCCGGTCGGCTGCGGGACGGATCCCGCGGCCTCTCCTCCGACCCACGCGGTCGGGCGTGTCGCACTCCCTCCACAGAAAATTCCCATACGGAAATTCCCTCGTCCAAGGGGGTGCGGTCCCATGACCGCGATTCGGGGGAGAAACACCCACCGAGTGCCTGGTGGGCACCGTGCTGACACTTCCCAGAAGATTCCCGTACGTCCGCCCCCATTGCTGCCCCGAGAGGCAGATTAAGGACGACGAGTACTGTGGGACTCGCTTCCGGTCCTCCCGGCGGGAGGCGCGCAGCATCGGCACTCAGCCGAGCAACTTGAGTAGTCTGCCATACGAGGCACGTACCTGGCCAATCGGGCCGAAGAGAATACCCCGCCACGCTGCGTGGTCAAACCGTGCCGCGCGCTCGGCCCGGCGGGGCATCTCCCCCGGTCGGGTCAGGTGCGCGAGACCGTCCCGCAGTCGGCCTGGCTGCCCCCCTCGATGCCCTTGCTCCGGTCGTACGGGTCCTTCGGAGGCCCGGAGGGCGTTGTTCCGGCCGCCGGGTCCGCGTCGAAGCCCGGGTGCAGATAGCCGTCGTACACCCCGCAGGCACTGTTGGCGAGGTCGACGCGGTGCTCGGCGAGGTTGAGCCGGCCGGCGGTGACCTGCCACTTGCGCGGGTCGGCGACCGTGAAGGTGATCTCGCGGCGGACGATGGTCCGCTCGACCTGGTCGGCGCCCGGGGCGGCCTTCACCAGGGGGTACACGAACGAGTAGTCGAGCCGGACGTCGGCCCGGCCCGCCTCCTTCCCGGCTTCCACCCACATCCGCCCGCGGACCTTGACCACCTCGCCCACGGCCTTCACCTCGGCCGGGTCGTACCGGGTGAACAGGCTCATGGGGTCCTGGTCCTTGCCGGGCTGCGCCAGGGACCTCTCCAGGCGCTCCGACGTCTCGGTGCTCCTGGGGTCCAGCAGCGCCAGGGCCGCCTCGGGGCGGGCGCCCCTCAGTACCGCCGGGTCCAGGTTGGCCGCGATCAGGAACGCCCTGGCGTTCTGGAGGGCCTCCGCGATCCTCTCCTGGGACACCCCGCCGACGGCTGCGGCCTCAGGGACCTCGATACCGGCGGCGCCGTCCGCCCAGTGGAGGGCCGGGGATCCCCGGAAGGGCTCCTGCAAGGTCGGGCGGTCCGGGTCCACCGACGGCGGCGGAGCGCTCGGGCGGGCGGTCTCCGGCGCCGACGGGCCGGCCTTCGCGGCCTCCTCGCGGGCCGCGGCCTTGCCGGTGATCCGGTCGATCACCAGCTCGGGCCGTACGGCGATCAGTGCGAGCCCCGCGATGGCGAGGACGGCCAGCGCGGCCTTGAGCGTGCCCGGGCGGCGGCGCTCCCGCGGCGCGGGGCCGGTGCGCCAGCCGGCCGGCTCCTGCCCCTGCGTGGAGCGCAGCCGCTCGGTCACCATGCGCGCCCGGGCCGAGGGCTCCTTCGGCGCGTCCCCCGCCCCCTGGGCGGCCTGCTCCATGAACCTTGCCCACTCCTCGTCGGAGACGCCCGGTCCGTCGTTGTCGTTCTTCCCCATGCCCTGTCCTCCCCTTGTCTGCCCGACATGCGTGAGGGGCTCCGCACCAGACGGTGCGGAGCCCCTCACCTGCGCAAAGGCGTGTTCACGCGCTCAGCGGAAGTACCCCGTGATGTCCGCGATGAGGTCCACGGAGCCCGAGTTGTTGTAGAAGCTGACCTTGCCGTCCACCACGGGCACGACCACCAGGTTGGGGATGGTGAGGCCGGGGGTGAAGTTCAGGTTCGACGCGCTCGTACGGGTCGTGCCGCTGGGGAACACCGACACGAAGCTGGCCTCCGTCGGGTTCGTCGCGGTCACGTTCAGCACCACGGCCCTGATCCCGGTGGCCGGGACGCCGCCGATGCCCGCCACGGGCAGCGTGACGACGCTGCCGCCGGCGACCGGGCCCTGCCGGACGCCGGTGCCCGTGCGGGTGTCCATCAGGCGCTTCGGGCCGAAGTTCGCGTGCGTGGCACCCGTGTCGCTGTCCGAGAAGTAGCCGGTGATGTCCGCGATCAGGTCGACGGTGCCCTGGTTGTTGTAGAAGCTGACCTTGCCGTCCACGACGGGTACGACCACCAGGTTGGGGATGGTCTGGCCCGGGGTGAAGTTCAGGTTCGACGCGCTGGAGCGGGTCGTGCCGCTCGGGTACACGGACACGAAGCTCGGCTGCGTCGGGTTCGTCGCCGTCACGTTCAGCACGACGGCCTTGACGCCCGTGGCCGGGATGCCGTCGACGCCCGCCACCGGCAGTGTGACCACGCCGCCGGTGCCGACCGGGGCGGCCGGGACGCCGATGCCCGTACGGGTGTCCATCAGGCGCTTCGGGCCGAAGTTGGTCTGCGTGGCGCCGTCACCGGTCGACGTGAAGTAGCCGGTGATGTCCGCGATCAGATCGACGGTGCCCTGGTTGTTGTAGAAGCTGACGCTCCCGTTGACGACCGGGACGACCACCAGGTTGGGGATCGTCCTGCCCGGGGTGAAGTTCAGGTTCGACGCGCTGGAGCGGGTCGTGCCGCTCGGGTACACCGACACGAAGCTCGGCTGCGTCGGGTTCGTCGCCGTCACGTTCAGCACCACCGCGGTGGGCGTGCCGCCGGTCGCCGCCGCCACGGGCAGGGTGACCACTTCGCCGCTGCCGACCGGGCCCCTGCGGACGCCCAGGCCCTCTCGGGTGTCCATCAGGCGCTTCGGGGTCAGGGGGACGAACTCGGCGCCCTTGACGTCCGCTTCGACGGTGACCGCGAGGCTCGTGGAGACCTTGCCGTTGACGGCGGTGGCCCGGACCCGGACCTCGTGCTTGCCGTCGGTCACGACGGCGGTCGCCTTGCGGCCCGCGCCGTCGGTGACCGCGGTGGTCTCACCGTCCACGAGGAGCTCGAACTTGGCCAGCCGGCCGGTGGCGGTGCTGGTGGTCCAGTCGACCGTGAGGGCGGCGCCGCTCGGGAGGGTGGCGCCCGGGGCGGCCGTCGCACCGTTCACCGAGGCGATCTTCAGCTGGGCCGCGGGGCCCGTCTGCCGGAGCGCTTCCAGCTGCGGGTACAGCGAGTTGCCCGGGCACTGGGTGTTGAAGCCGTCGCGGTGGCCCGAGAGCGACCTGAACTCGTACTGCTGCCCGGCGGTGAAGCTCTTGCCGGAGAAGTTCGTCTGGGTGGCGCCTGCGGTCAGGGTCGCGGTGCCGTTCATGTCGCCGTCGTACTGGCCCAGCTTGTACGCCGCGACCTTGGATATGCCTTCGAGCGCGGCGGCGGAGGCGCCGGCGTTCGTGTAGTCGCCGAGGACGGAGACGCTCGTCGACTCGGCGTTCCAGCCGTAGCTGTGGGCGCCCTGGACGGGCTGGTCCACGCCGCCCTGACGGCCCTCGAAGAGGGTGCCGCACTTGTCGACGAGGAAGTTGTAGCCGAGGTCGCGCCAGCCGTTGGTCTTCACGTGGTAGACGTGCAGACCGCGGACGATGGCCGCGGACTCGGAGCACTCGTACGGGGCGGTGGCCGCCGTGTGGTGCACGAAGACCGCCTTGATCTTCCCGCCGGGCAGGTAGACGGGGCCCTCGTTGTTCAGGGACTCGTCGGCACCCCACTGCACGCGGGAGACCACGTCCGGCCGCGGGGCGGTCGACTCCGGTCCCGGCGTCGTCGGAGCGGGGTCCACCGCGGGGAGGGAGAAGGCGGCGGGGGCGAGGCCCAGGTCGTTCTTCTTCTTCGCCTTGGCGGCGCCTGCACCCGGGTCCACCAGGTTCAGCTCCATGCCGGAGGGCAGCGTGCCGCCCCCGGTGACCCGTACCTCGGCGCCGTCGGACGGGCCGACCCAGACGGGCTCGGTGGCACCGCGCAGGCCCGGGCGCTTGCCGTCGAGGCCGGACTCGGCCTGCTCCAGCACGACCCACTTCGACCACTTGCCGCTGTCGGCGTCACGGGTGCGGGCCTCGATCTTGCCCTTCACCTCGGCCTCGGGGTCGGTCCAGGAGACGCCGAGGAGCCCGAACGGCTCGGTGTCCTGCTGGGAGAGGACGGCCTCGCCCCTGCCCTTCGGCTTGAGGGCGAGCTTGTGCAGCTCCCCCTCGACCGGTCCCTTCTCGCGGGCGCGGGCGCTGTAGGGCGACACCTCGTCCCCGTCGGAACCGCCCGTGCCGTTTGCGACGCCCTGTATCCCCAGGACCGCCACGACGCCGAGCGCGGCGGCCAGAGCCGTCCCGCGCGCACGACCTAGTTTCAAGTTGTCCCCAACCCCTATAGAGAACCCGCCAGGTGACAGCACTGGCCGACGGGATCCTACTGGCCGGGATGACGGCCGATCAGGGCGGGACGGGGGGTGCGCACGTGATGCGCGTCGCAGTCGGGTCGCACAGGGGTGCTATTCCACCGACTTGTCCTTGAATGGCGCCTTGCGGCCGCAGATCGCGGGCCAGTCCTTCGCCACGATGTTGGCGCACCAGATCTCGCCGTCGTCCTTGAACTGCTTCCACAGCTTGACCTGGAGGTCGTCGCAGTTCTTGGTCGGTGCGAAGCGCGGGCACTTGCCGCTCGGCAGTTCGATGTTGTGCGCGCGCCAGGCGTCGAGGCCCATGAGGTCGGTGTCCTCGTGCGTCGGCATGTAGCGGTTGACCGACCAGGAGGCGCCCATGGTGGCGAACAGCGCGACCGCACACACCATGCCGGCCGAGAGCTGACGGATCGTCCGGCGCGGGATGACCCGCGCGGAGGGGGAGGCGGAGGCCGGGCGCAGGGTCCGCTCGGTCCAGCCCGAGCCCCGCTGGACCGCCGCCATCACGCCGAGGACGGCCAGGATCATCAGCGAGTACATGATGATCCAGGTGGTCCGCGGGAAGAGCTGGACCGCCTTGTCGTGCTCCATGTGCGAGGCGAACCAGAAGCGGGCGAGCCAGGCGCCCGCGAGGACCGCCGCAGCCGTACGGACCATGATGTTCCGCAGGCCCAGGCCGACTCCGAGGCCCACGCCGAGGATCAGCAGCAGGGCGAACCCGGTCTGGCCCGCCATCTCGCCGGAGACCGGCCACTGGTGGTACTTGATGTAGCCCGTCCGGTCGGAGATCCAGCCCAGGACGTACCCGGGGTCCGCGTACACCCCGAGGTAGGCGTACCGGTCCGGGGTCTGCGACCCCAGCCGCGCCATCTGGTAGAGCAGCGGGGCGCCGATGATCCCTGCGGTGACCAGCACGGACCCGACGAACAGCGCCGCCCGCTTCGCCACGGGGGCGCCGGCCCGCCACGGGAAGAGGAAGAAGAAGAGCACGGCGGCGCCGGGCGCGGCCCAGACGAACCAGCCCGAGTACCAGAGGAAGAGCACGCCGAAGGCGGCGCCGAGGGCCACACCCCGCAGCACCAGGGACTTCGGCGTGCGGCCGGCCGACCGCCGCAGCTCGCGGAAGCAGTACCCGAGGAGCGGCAGCAGCACGATCATGACGACGTGGCTGTACGGGCGGACCGGGTCGAGGAAGAGCACGGCCGCCGGGACCGCGATCAGCAGCGCCCAGAAGGGACGGAGCAGCAGGCGCCACGACAGGTAGGCCATCGGGCCGACCAGGGCGCTGCAGATGATCTGGAGGTCGTGCAGGGCGAAGCCCGCGCTGCCGAGGCCGTCGTAGCGGACCTTGGCCCACAGGGCCATCAGCGCGGGGAAGGCGGGCGGGTAGATGCCCGACATGCCCTCGCCCGACAGGAACGAGTTGGCCATCTCCACCAGGACGCTCGGGTCGCCCTCCTGGCCGCCGAGCGGGTGCGGGGTGCCGCGCAGCGCGACGACGATACCGCCGGCCACGATGCCCGTGGCCAGTCCGGCCAAGGCCGCGCAGACCAGCCGCTTGACGAACCGGTGGCGCCGCTCCGAGCCCCGGTGGGCCGTGTAGAGCAGCACTCCGAGCAGGGGCAGCCCGAGGACGGCCGCGTACAGCTGGAGCTTGGCCAGTCCGCTGACCTGGCCGATGCGGTTCATCGGGTTGACGCCGATGTGACGGCTCAGCAGCGTGTACCCGAGAGCCGCCACCACGCTGACGACCACCTCGGCCAGGATCTGCACCCACCGCCGCGACAGCCACCCCTCGCCCCGTGAGGGGGACGGACGGCTCGCGCCCTGCGCCGGTTCGCCAGGACGCCGGTCCGGGGCGCCGGCCTCGCCGACCGCCTCGGGGGCCAGGTGTGTCATCTCGGTCCGTTTCGTGGTGGGCGGAGTCTGTTCAGTTCTGGCCGGAGGTGAAGGCGTGCTTCGCCAACGTGCGGGCGCCCGCCTTGTTGCCGCTGCGCAGGGCTCCGGGGAGCATCGTCAGCGCGTGCAGCCGGGAAGCGCTGTGGAAGCGCGCCGCGCGGGCCGCCTTCGGCCAGCCGCGGGCGTCCATGCGGGCGGCCACGGCGGAGAAGTAGCGTTCGGCCTCGGCGAAGCGGGTGCCCGAGAAGGCCTGGACCGACGACTCGCTGACGGCGTGCCGGCGGTACTGGAAGACGGTCGTCGCGTTGTCGATGACCATCTGCTCCCCGGCTTCGAGGAGGTCGACCACGAGCGCGAGGTCCTGGATCACCGAGTAGTCGTCCCGGAAGTTCACCTTGCGCAGCACCTCGCCGCGCCAGGCGATGGACGGGAAGTAGAGCCAGTTGCCGCGCAGCACGCTGGCGGCCAGCTCCTCGCCGCCCATCAGGCGGCGGCCCTTCACCTGCGGGGCGTACAGCCGCTTCTTGGTGGTGTCGGCCAGGCCGCCCTGGGTCACCCGGCCGGTGCCGTCGATGACCTCGACGCCGGGCTGGACCATGCCGATGCCGGGCCGCTCCTCGATGATCGAGCGGACGGTGGCCAGGTAGTGCGGGTGCAGCACGTCGTCGCAGCCCATGATGACCACGTAGTCGGCCTCGGACAGCCGCACGCACTTCTGGAAGTTCTTGGTGATGCCGAGGTTCTGCTCGTTGCGCGTGTAGTGCACGCGGTCGTCGCCGAGCGCGGCGAACCAGCCCGGTACGTCGGGCTCCTTGCCGTCGTCGATCACGACGAGGCGGAAGTCCCGGTCCGTCTGCGCCAGGACGCTGCGGACGGCGTCCTGCATCAGCTGCACGTCCCCGTAGTAGGGGAGCATGAAGTCGAAGGTCACCATGGAGCTTCAGGCCTTCACGGAGTCGGCGTCGGTGTCGGCGTTCGACTCGGCGTCGGCGGTGCTGACGGCGGCGGGCTCGGCACCGAGGCGCTCGTCGTTGTGGCGCAGGCCCTCGTTGATGGCCACCGTCCGGGCGAGGTCGGTGATCTTCTTCTCCAGCGAGCGGAACCGCAGGAAGGTGTTGAGCGTGAGGAAGCCCATCGCGAGGACCATCACGTACAGCACCAGGTCGGTGCCGCGGCCGACGCCGAGCTGGTGGGCCAGCCACGTCACGTCCGTCGGGCGGAGCACGGCGTACACGTTGACGACGACGAACAGGGAGAACGCGATGCGCTTCCATGCCCGGTTCTTCGCCTGGCTCCACGTTCGGATGAACACCAGGGCCATCGACACGGAGCCGACGATCAGGACGAGCTGGATCCAGAAGTACTTCATCGACGCCCACGCTCCCGCAGCGAAATGTCAAAGATGATGTTCACGCCGTTGATGAGGGACTGGCCCTTGGAGCGCGAGTATTCGGTGTAGAGGATGTCCACCGGGACCTCGGTGACCCGCAGGTCGGAGCCCGCGAGGAAACCGACGAGCTCGGACGCGTGCGCCATGCCGTTCATGGTGATGTTCAGCTGCTCGGCGGCCTTGCGGCTCAGGACGCGCAGACCGTTGTGCGCATCGGTGAGCTTGAGCTTGCGGGCGGTGGGGCTGACGGCCGCGGCCGTGCGCAGGACGACCTGCTTGATCCACGGCACCTGGCCGTTCTGCTCGATGAAACGGGAGCCGAGGACCACGTCGGCCTCGTCCCGCCGCAGCACGCCGACCATGGTCTCGACGTCCTTGGTCTGGTGCTGGCCGTCGGCGTCGAAGGTCGCGAAGTAGCGGGAACCGGGCTGGGAGAGCGCGTACTTCAGACCGGTCTGGAGGGCCGCGCCCTGACCGAGGTTGACCGGGTGGCGGACCAGGTGGGCGCCCGTGGTCGCTATGTGCTCGGCCGAGTCGTCGGTGCTGCCGTCGTCGACGACGACGATGTTGGGGAACGTCTTGCGGGCCCCCTCGACCACGTCGGCGATCACCTGGCCCTCGTTATAGGCCGGTATGACCAGCCAGACATCGTCGTATTGGGACACGGTAGCTCCAGCGGAATGTGGCACGTACGAGTGCTCGGTGATCGGTGTGACGTCTTGGGCCGGCATGGTCATCTCCCGACCGCGCCCACGCCGGGGGCGCCTGTGTCGGCCGTCTGCCGGGGTGCTTCACCGGCTGCGGCCGCGGCTCCGGGGAAGCTCAGCCTGAGGGCTGCCAGCATAGCGAGCACGGTGGCGGTCGAGCCCAGGGCGTAGGCGACGATCACGCGCACGGCCACCTCGCCGGGGATCAGGGTGATGCCCGCCAGGACCGCGGTACCGAGGACCCAGCAGAACAACTGCAGGTTGTGCCGCTTGAATACCATGAGCGCCTGTCCCAGGACCATCGCGAACATGTACGCCACGGTGCCTGCGGACAGCAGGAAGAAGTCGAAGTGCCCCAGCACCGGATCCTCGATGCCGAAGAGCACCTCGATGAGCCAGGGGCCGAGGGCCGTGGCGGGCACGCCGCCGAGCAGGCCCAGCGCTCCCACGACCATGGCGATCCGGCGCAGCATCGCCCAGAAGGCCGCGCGGTCGCCGGCGGTGAAGGCGGCGGTCAGTCCGCTCAGCAGCGAGGCCTGCAGCGAGCCGAAGACGAAGAGCGGTACCCGCGCCAGGACCAGGGCGCTCAGCAGCGAGGCGATCAGCGCGCTGTCGGACGGCGCCAGCAGCTTGGTGCTCATCACTGCCGCGTTCACGACCAGTTGGGACAGCAGGGTCGCGCAGACGAGCAGGCCGAGCCCGCCCGCCAGGTCCCGCCAGGCGATCTGCTCGCCGGGCCCGACCGCGCGCAGCAGTGCGGGCAGCGTCACCAGCGTCGCGACGACGGGCGCGACGGCCAGGATGAGGCTGAAGGCGAGTGCCGAGTGCAGTCCGAGGAGGGGGCACGCGAAGGCGAGCACGATCCGCAGCCCGCCGTCGACGGCGAGCTGGGTGCCGTACGCGCCGAAGCGGCCGAGGCCCGCCAGCACACCGCGGGTGAGGTAGCAGACGGCCATGCCGGTGAAGGCACCGCCGAGCGCGGCCACCAGAGCGCGGTCCCCGTGGAAGAGCAGGTCGGCGATGGGGCCGGCGGCGAGGACGAGGACCAGCAGGGTCGCACCGAGGATCCCGCCGGTGAGGAGGGTGGCGCGGCGCAGCACCGGGCCGGCGCCGTGACCCAGGACCGCTCGGGCGGACACGATCCGGGTGAGTTCCTGCTCGATCGGGAAGAAGACGCCGATGCCGATGGACATGACGATCGTCCACAGCACGGAGACGTTCGCCAGAGCTTCCGTCGACAGGCTGTGCCCGGCCACGCCCAGGTGGACGTAGGAGGCGGCGCCGAGCACGACGGTGCCGCCGGCCACCGCGACGGTGCCCGGCGGCAGCGCCGCGGTCAGCTTGTTCAGCAGGGTTTTCATCCCGCGCGGCCGTCCCGCGCCGCTTTGGCGAGTGCGGCGAAGCCGGGGGTGGCCAGCGCCTGGGCCAGCTGTTCGCACCAGTCGGGGAGCGGCTCCAGGCCGGCCTCCTCCTTCCACGCGTCGTGCGCGAGCACGCTGAAGGCGGGGCGGACGGCGGGGCGGACGAACGCCTCCGAGGTGGTGGGCCGGATCCGCTCGGGATCCAGGCCGCTCAGCCGGTAGGTCTCGCGGGCCAGTCCCATCCAGGTGGTCCGGCCGCTCGCGGTGCCGTGGTAGATGCCGCCCATGGCCCAGCCCTTGAGGGCGGCCAGGCCGAGGTCGACCAGCCGGCGGGCCAGCGCGTAGGACCACGTGGGCTGTCCGTACTGGTCGTCGACCACGTCGAGGGTGTCGCGCTGGGCGGCCAGCTTCAGCATGGTGGCGACGAAGTTCGGGCCGTGCTCGCCGTACAGCCAGGCGGTCCGCACGATGTAGCCGTCCTGCGGCAGCAGTTCGGTGACGGCCTGCTCGCCGACCAGCTTGGAGCGCCCGTAGGCGTTGACCGGGCCGGTCTCGGCGTCCTCTCGGTACGGCTCCGAGGCGTCGCCGGGCAGCACGTAGTCGGTGGAGACGTGGATCAGGCGCACGTGGGCCGCGGCGCACGCCTCGGCGAGGACGCGCACGGCGGTGCCGTTGACGGCGGTCGCGGCCTCCTCGGCGGTCTCGGCGCCGTCGACGTCCGTCCAGGCGGCGCAGTTCACCACCACGGTGGCGCCCTCGACCGCGGCCCGGACGGCGGCCGGGTCGGTGATGTCGAGGTCGGCGCGGCTCAGGCCCACGGCCTCGATCCTGGCGCGCTTCAGGACGGTCAGGACGTCCTGGCCGAGCATCCCGCCGGCGCCGGTGACGATCCAGCGCCCGGCCGACGAGTCGGTGCTCACTTCTGCAGGGCCGCCTTCGCCTTCAGCGGCTCCCACCAGGCGCGGTTCTCGCGGTACCAGTCGATGGTGGCCTTGATGCCGTCCTCGAAGGTCACCTGCGGGGCGTAGCCCAGCTCGGCGCCGATCTTGCTGATGTCGATGGAGTAGCGCAGGTCGTGGCCCTTGCGGTCCTCGACGTGCTCGACCATGTCCCAGCCGAGGCCCGCGGCCTCCAGCAGGACGCCGGTGAGCTCCTTGTTGGTGAGCTCGGTGCCGCCGCCGATGTTGTAGACCTCGCCGGCGCGTCCCTTGCGCATGGCCAGGTCGATGCCGCGGCAGTGGTCGGAGACGTGCAGCCAGTCGCGGACGTTGCCGCCGTTGCCGTACAGCGGGACCTTCTTGCCGTCCATCAGGTTCGAGACGAACAGCGGGATGACCTTCTCCGGGAACTGGTAGTGCCCGTAGTTGTTGGAGCAGCGGGTGACCACCACGTCCATGCCGTGCGTGCGCGCGTAGGCCAGCGCCAGCAGGTCGGAGGACGCCTTGGAGGCGGAGTACGGGGAGTTGGGCACCAGGGGCCACTCCTCGGTCCAGGAGCCCTCGCTGATCGAGCCGTAGACCTCGTCCGTGGAGATGTGGACGAAGCGGCCGACGCCGTGCTTGCGGGCGGCGTCCAGCAGCACCTGGGTGCCGACGACGTTCGTCATGACGAAGGGGCCCGCACCGGCGATCGACCGGTCCACGTGGGACTCGGCGGCGAAGTGCACGACCACGTCGTGGCCGGCCATCACCTGGTCGACTGCCTCGGGGTCGCAGATGTCGCCCTTGACGAAGCGGTATCCGGAGTGGCCCGCGACCGGGGCGAGGTTGGCCTCGACGCCCGAGTAGGTCAGCTTGTCGAAGACGGTGATCTGCGCCGTGGCGTCTGCACCGAGCTGCTGGCGGACGAATTCTGAACCGATGAAGCCGGCGCCGCCGGTCACGAGGATGCGCATAATACGAAGAGTCTAGCCGCCTGCCGAACGTCACACGCCGGACGGTCGGACCGCCCCGGCCCTCTCGCATAGGGTTCACCCATGCGTGGAATCCTTTTGGCCGGTGGCACCGGATCGCGACTCTGGCCGCTGACTCGGGCCGTCTCGAAGCAGCTGCTGCCCGTCTTCGACAAGCCGATGATCTACTACCCGCTCTCCACCCTGGTGATGGCGGGCATCAGCGAGATTCTGATCATCACCACCCCTGAAGACCGTGACCAGTTCGAGCGCCTGCTCGGCGACGGTTCGCAGTTCGGACTGCGGCTGGAGTACGCCGTCCAGGAGCGGCCGGAGGGCATCGCCCAGGCGTTCGTGCTCGGCGCCGACTTCATCGGCGACGAGTCCGTCGCACTGATCCTCGGCGACAACATCTTCCACGGCAGCGGCCTCGGCACCCGCCTCGCCCAGCACACCGACGCCAAGGGCGGCCGCGTGTTCGCGTACCCGGTGGCGGACCCGACCGCCTACGGCGTCGTCGAGTTCGACGAGAAGGGCCAGGCCATCTCCATCGAGGAGAAGCCGGTCAAGCCCAAGTCCCGCTACGCGGTGCCGGGTCTGTACTTCTACGACAACCAGGTCGTGGAGATAGCCAAGGGGCTCAAGCCCAGCGCCCGCGGCGAGCTGGAGATCACCGCCGTCAACGACGCGTACCTCCAGGCCGGCGAGCTCAACGTCACCATCCTGGACCGCGGCACCGCGTGGCTCGACACCGGCACCTTCGTCTCGATGGTCCAGGCCTCCGAGTTCGTCCGCGTGATCGAGGAGCGTCAGGGCTTCAAGATCGGCTGCATCGAGGAGGCGGCCTGGCGGGCCGGCCTCATCGACTCGGCCCAGCTGCGCGCGCTCGCCGAACCGCTGACCAAGAGCGGCTACGGCACCTACCTCCTGGCCCTGCTCGACGAGGCGGAGGGCAAGTGAAGTTCCGCGAGCTCTCCATCGCGGGCGCCTTCGAGGTGACCCCGCAGCTGCACGGCGACCCGCGCGGCCTGTTCACCGAGTGGTACCGCTTCGACCGCCTGGCGGAGGTCGTCGGCCACCCGCTGAACCTGGCCCAGGCGAACCTCTCCGTCTCCGCCGCGGGCGTGGTCCGCGGCATCCACTTCGCCGACGTGCCGCGCGGCCAGGCCAAGTACGTGACCTGCGTGCGCGGCGCCGTGCTCGACGTCATCGTGGACCTCCGGGTGGGCTCCCCCACCTTCGGCCAGTGGGAGGGCGTCCGCCTCGACGACGTCGACCGCCGCGCCGTCTACATCCCCGAGGGCCTCGGCCACGGCTTCTGCGCCCTGACCGACGACGCGACCCTGTCGTACCTGTGCTCGGAGACGTACAACCCGACCGGTGAGCACTCGGTGCACCCGCTCGACCCGGACCTCGGCATCGAGTGGCCGGCCGACGTGCCGCAGCTGTCCGCGCGCGACGAGGCCGCCCCGTCGCTGGCCGAGGCCATCTCGACCGGGCTGCTGCCCGACCACGCCGCCTGCCTCGAGTTCACCGAGTCCCTGCGCGTGAACTGACGCACCGGCTCCGTACCGAGGGAAGGGCCGCACCCCGCGACGGGGGTGCGGCCCTTCTCGTGCGTCCGGGGCCTCCCCGGCCGACCCGTCCCCCGGAGCGGGCGCAGCGAACGAGGGGGCGGCAACGCCGAAGGGCCCCGTCCCACCGCCGAGGCGATGGGCCGGGGCCCTCCGGTGCAACTCGGTGCCCGATCAACGGGCTACCAGGTCAGAACACGAATTACTTCGTGATCTTGGTGACCTGGCCGGCGCCCACGGTACGACCACCCTCACGGATGGCGAACTTCAGGCCCTCCTCCATGGCGACCGGCTGGATCAGCGCGACCGACATCTCGGTGTTGTCGCCCGGCATGACCATCTCCGTGCCGGCCGGCAGGGTGACGACACCCGTGACGTCCGTGGTACGGAAGTAGAACTGCGGACGGTAGTTGTTGAAGAAGGGGGTGTGACGGCCACCCTCGTCCTTCGACAGGATGTAGGCCTGGGCCTCGAACTCGGTGTGCGGGGTGACCGAACCCGGCTTGATGATGACCTGGCCGCGCTCGACGTCCTCGCGCTTGATGCCACGGAGGAGCAGACCGACGTTCTCACCGGCCTGGCCCTCGTCGAGCAGCTTGCGGAACATCTCGATACCGGTGACCGTGGTGGTGGTCTTCTCTTCCTTGATACCGATGATGTCGACGGTCTCGTTGACCTTCAGGACACCACGCTCGATACGGCCGGTGACGACCGTACCGCGACCGGTGATCGTGAAGACGTCCTCGACGGGCATGAGGAACGGCTTCTCGGTGTCACGCGGCGGGGTCGGGATGGCCTCGTCGACGGCGGACATGAGGCCGAGGAGCTTCTCGCCCCACTCCTTGTCGCCCTCGAGCGCCTTCAGCGCGGAGACGCGGACGACCGGCAGGTCGTCGCCCGGGAACTCGTACTCGGAGAGGAGCTCACGGACCTCGAGCTCGACGAGCTCCAGGATCTCCTCGTCGTCCACCATGTCGGCCTTGTTCAGGGCGACGACGATGTAGGGGACGCCGACCTGGCGGGCCAGGAGCACGTGCTCCTTGGTCTGCGGCATCGGGCCGTCGGTGGCGGCGACCACGAGGATCGCGCCGTCCATCTGCGCGGCACCGGTGATCATGTTCTTGATGTAGTCCGCGTGACCGGGGCAGTCGACGTGGGCGTAGTGACGCGCCTCGGTCTGGTACTCGACGTGCGCGATGGAGATGGTGATACCGCGCTGGCGCTCCTCAGGAGCCTTGTCGATCTGGTCGAAGGCCGAGGCCTCGTTCAGGTCCGGGTACGCGTCGTGCAGCACCTTGGTAATGGCGGCCGTGAGGGTCGTCTTACCGTGGTCAATGTGACCGATGGTGCCGATGTTGACGTGCGGCTTAGTCCGCTCGAACTTCGCCTTCGCCACGGGGGTCCTCCTGGAGAGTGGTTCTGTACGCCTTACAGATCGGCGCCAGGTGATCTTTGCTGGAAAGCCGGCCGGTCCCCGGGGCAACGGGAGTGGCTCCTGTTGCCCCAGAGGCTGCCGGTGACAAGCCTAAAGCGTGTACTCCGAAGAGTTACTCGCCCTTGGCCTTCGCGATGATCTCCTCGGCGACGTTCCTGGGAACCTCGGCGTAGGAGTCGAACTGCATCGAGTAGCTGGCGCGACCCGAAGTCTTGCTGCGGAGGTCGCCGACGTAGCCGAACATCTCCGACAGGGGCACGAGGCCCTTGACGATCTTGGCTCCGTGACGGTCCTCCATGGCCTGAATCTGGCCACGGCGGGAGTTGATGTCACCGATGACATCACCCATGGACTCCTCGGGCGTGGTGACCTCAACGGCCATCATCGGCTCGAGCAGAACGGGCGAAGCCTTGCGCGCGGCCTCCTTGAAGGCCTGCGAACCGGCGATCTTGAAGGCGAGCTCGGAGGAGTCGACCTCGTGGTAGCCGCCGTCGAGAAGCGTGACGCGGACGCCCGTCATCTCGTAGCCGGCCAGGATGCCGAACTGCATGGCCTCCTGCGCACCCGCGTCCACCGAAGGGATGTACTCCTTCGGCACACGACCGCCGGTGACCTTGTTCACGAACTCGTACGCCGGGCCGTCGGCCTCGGTGATGGGCTCGATCGCGATCTGCACCTTGGCGAACTGACCGGTACCACCGGTCTGCTTCTTGTGGGTGTAGTCGTGGCGCTCGACGGCCTTGCGGATCGTCTCGCGGTACGCGACCTGCGGCTTGCCGACGTTGGCCTCGACCTTGAACTCGCGCTTCATACGGTCGACCAGCACCTCGAGGTGCAGCTCGCCCATACCGCCGAGGATGGTCTGGCCCGTCTCCTCGTCCGAGTGAACGTGGAAGGAGGGGTCCTCCTCCGCGAGACGCTGGATGGCGACACCCAGCTTCTCCTGGTCACCCTTGGACTTGGGCTCGATGGCGACCTGGATGACCGGAGCCGGGAAGTCCATGGACTCCAGGATCACGGGCTGCTTGTCGTCGCACAGCGTCTCACCGGTGGTGGTCTGCTTCAGGCCCATCACGGCGACGATGTCGCCGGCGCCCACCGAGTCGATCTCCTCACGCTTGTTCGCGTGCATGCGGTAGATCTTGCCGATGCGCTCCTTCTTGCCCTTGACGGAGTTCAGCACCGCAGTGCCGGCCTCCAGGCGGCCCGAGTAGACCCGGACGAAGGTGAGCTTGCCGAGGTGCGGGTCGCTCATGATCTTGAAGGCGAGCGCGGCGAGGGGCTCCTCGTCGGACGGCTTGCGCTTCACGACCGTCTCGGCGTCGCGGACGTCGTGGCCCTCGATGGCCTCGATGTCCAGCGGCGACGGCAGGTAACGGACGACGGCGTCGAGCAGGGGCTGAACACCCTTGTTCTTGAACGCCGTGCCACAGAACACCGCGGTGATCGTGGGCTCGCCCTTGCCCTTGCCGGAGCCGAGGATGATGCGACGGACGGCGGCGTGCAGCTGCTCCTCGGTCGGCTCGTCGCCGTTGAGGAAGAGCTCCATGATCTCGTCGTCGTTCTCGGCGACGGTCTCGACCAGCTTGCCGCGCCACTCTTCAGCGGTCTCGGTGTGGCTGGCCGGGATGTCGACGACGTCGTACATCTCGCCCTTGGTCGCCTCGGCGGACCAGACGAGCGCCTTCATGCGGACGAGGTCGACGACACCCTGGAAGTCGGCCTCGGCACCGATCGGGAGCTGCATGACGATCGGAACCGCACCGAGGCGGTCCTTGATCATGTCGACGCAGCGGTGGAACTCGGCGCCGGTGCGGTCGAGCTTGTTGACGAAGCAGATGCGCGGGACGCCGTAGCGGTCCGCCTGACGCCAAACGGTCTCGGACTGCGGCTCGACGCCGGCCACACCGTCGAAGACGGTGACGGCGCCGTCGAGGACGCGCAGCGAACGCTCCACCTCGACGGTGAAGTCGACGTGACCCGGGGTGTCGATGATGTTGATGGTGTGGTCAACATCTTCGAGCGGCCAGTGGCAGGTGGTGGCGGCAGACGTGATGGTGATACCACGCTCCTGCTCCTGCTCCATCCAGTCCATCGTGGCGGCGCCGTCGTGGACCTCACCGATCTTGTACGACACACCGGTGTAGAACAGGATGCGCTCGGTGGTGGTCGTCTTGCCCGCGTCGATGTGGGCCATGATCCCGATGTTGCGGACCTTGGCCAGGTCAAGCGAAGTGGTAGCCATAAGGCTTCGGTCTTCTCTCGGTCTCGATGTGGGGTGGGACTACCAGCGGTAGTGCGCGAAGGCCTTGTTGGACTCGGCCATCTTGTGCGTGTCCTCGCGCTTCTTGACGGCAGCGCCAAGACCGTTGGAGGCGTCGAGCAGCTCGTTCATGAGGCGCTCGGTCATGGTCTTCTCACGACGGGCGCGGGAGTAGCCCACGAGCCAGCGGAGGGCCAGGGTCGACTGGCGACCCGGCTTGACCTCGACGGGGACCTGGTAGGTCGCGCCACCGACACGGCGGGACTTGACCTCGAGGGACGGCTTGACGTTCTCCAGCGCGCGCTTCAGCGTGATGACCGGGTCGTTGCCGGTCTTCTCGCGGAGGCCTTCCATGGCGCCGTAGACGATGCGCTCGGCGGTGGAGCGCTTGCCGTTCAGGAGGATCTTGTTGATGAGCGAGGTCACCAGAGGAGATGCGTAGACCGGGTCGATGATGACCGGGCGCTTCGGGGCGGGGCCCTTACGAGGCATTCTTACTTCTCCTTCTTGGCGCCGTAGCGGCTGCGGGCCTGCTTGCGGTTCTTGACAGCCTGGGTGTCAAGCGCACCGCGGATGATCTTGTAACGAACACCCGGCAGGTCCTTCACACGGCCACCACGCACGAGCACGATCGAGTGCTCCTGCAGGTTGTGTCCCTCACCCGGAATGTAAGCGGTGACCTCGATGCCGGAGGTCAGACGCACACGCGCGACCTTGCGGAGCGCCGAGTTCGGCTTCTTCGGGGTGGTCGTGAACACACGCGTGCAGACGCCGCGACGCTGGGGCGAGGCCTCGAGCGCGGGAGTCTTTGTCTTCTCGACCTTGTCCTGCCGGCCCTTACGGACCAGCTGCTGGATCGTAGGCACTACTTCTCCGGTTTCTGTGTGCCGTGTAGTGAAGCTAACCTGGAACTTTGCCGACCCACGCGGTCGGGTGTGTCGGATCCTGCACACTTCCACCGAGGTGAGAGAGGCGCGGATCGCGGTGTGGTCTTCTCGGCTCACCGCGGGTCTGAAGCGCGCGCGGGAGCCCAGGGCACACCCCAGGCACAAGGTCAGAGCGTACCTACCTCATTGAGGTAGGTCAAAACAAATGCCCAGCACGAAAAACCGCTGCGCGCAAGCGGGACGGGGGCCGTTCGGCCCGGCGGCCCGCCCCGGCGCCCTAAACTGACGGCTTGCCCGGGCGCTGGGCGCCCGCGAGTCGATCAGCAGGGAGCAGCACATTGGGGACCGTGGCACCCGAGCCGACCACAGTCGATGCCCGGCCCCCCGCACCGGAGCGCCCGTCCGCCGTCCGCCGGTCCGTCCGCCGCTCCACCCGCCTGCGCGGCCCCCTGCTGGCCTTCCTCCTGACCGCGTCCGCCTTCGGCGCGTCCTGGTTCGCGCGCGGCACGTTCCCCTTCGGCAACACCGGGCGGGCCGTCAACGACCAGGCCAACCAGTACGTGCCCTTCCACCGGGCGCTGTGGGACCTGGTGCACGGGCAGGCCGCCGGCGACCTCTTCTTCACCTGGCGCGGCGGATTCGGACAGCAGTTCCTGTCCGACTACCACACCTACCTGGGCAACCCGTTCTCCTGGTTGGCCGTCCTCGTGCCGCGCGACCACGTCGACCTCGCCGTCTTCGCGGTCACGCCGGTCACGATGGGCGCCGCAGCAGCCGTGATGACGGTGTACCTCGGCAAGCTGCACGCCGGGCCGTGGTGGCAGCGGGGTGTGCTCGGGGCGACGTACGGCCTGTGCGGCTGGGCCCTCAGCGACGCCTCGTACATCCCGATGTGGCTCTGGGGCCTGGTCGCCCTCCCGATGCTCGGCATCGCCGTCGAGTGGTGCCTGGAGGGGCGCCGCTGGCCGGGAGCGGCCCTGCTGGTGGCTCTCGCGTGGTTCGGGAACTTCTACACCGCGATGATGGCCACGATGGCCGCCTGCGTCCTGCTGGCGATCCGCCTGGCCACCCGCGACACGACGGCCCGGGAGCGGCTGCTGGCCCTGTGGCGGGCCGCGACGGCCGCCGGGACCGGGATCCTGCTCACGCTCCCGCTGCTGCTGCCGTCGTTCCTGTCGAGCGGCGCCGCGCAGCCCACCAAGGCCGCCGCCTTCGACCCCGTACGGCTCGAGGTCTTCCTCGCCGGCCTGCTGCCGGCCACGCACCTGTGGGGCGGCCGTCCCAGGCTGTACGTGGCCTCGCTCGGCCTGATCCTGGCCGGCTCCTTCCTGCTCAACACCCGTGTCGCGCGCCGCACCCGCCTGGTGTGGGCGGGCGCCACCGCGCTCGTCCTGGCCTCCTTCCAGTTCCCGCCCACGCAGTACGTGTGGCACGGGCTGGCGGTGCCGAACGGCAACCCGTACCGCGAGACCTTCGTCTTCAGCGCGATGGTGGTGGTCCTGGCCTGGCTGGCGCTGGCGGCCCGGCCGCGCCCCCGGCATCTGGCCCTGAGCGCCGCCCTGCTGGTCGCGGCCGCCTTCGTACTGCGCCACACCGACGACTTCGGCGGCTGGACCTGGCCGGCGGTGCTCGGGGGCGGGGGCGTCTCGCTGTTGGCGCTGGTCCTGCTGCGGCTCGGCGAGAAGCAGCGTGTGCTGGTACCCGTCGCCGCCGTGCTGATGACCGGCGTCGTCCTCGCGGAGTCCACCGCGGCCGCGGCCGGCGCCGACGCCCGCCGGGCCCGCGAGCGCTGGGCCAAGCCGATCGCCACCTCGAACCAGTCGATCGCCCGGCACTTCGACGCCGTCCGCGGCGTCGGGGACTGGCCCGCGTACCGGACCGACTCGGGCGCACCGCAGACCTCGTACAACGACGCCCTGGCCCTTCGTGCGGAGGGGCCGCAGTACTACAGCAGCTACCTCCCGGAGGCCACCTACCGGGCGCTGGAACCCCTCGGGTACGGTTTCAAGAACGACGGCCGCACCTTCTTCGGCGCCGACAACCCGGCCCTCGACGCGATCTTCTCGATCGGCGCGCGGGTCCGCCCCGGGGCCGCCCCCGGCAGCTGGACCGCCGAGCGTTTCCCGGCGCCCCCGCTGGTCACCGTCCGCACCGGCCCCTACACCTCCCCGAACCCGGCGGACAGCGTCTACGCCCGCCAGGAGAACGTCCTCGGCTCCACGGTCTACGAGGTCCCGCAGGTCACCCGCGGGGGCGACCCCGAGGCCCAGACGTACGCGGCCCGGTGCCGGCCCGGCTCCGAGGCCTACTGGTACTCCCCCGCCCTGTACGGCTCCCTCCACTCCGGCGCCACCGAGAAGCCCCTGGAGGACGAGATGACCGGGGTGACCCCGCTCGGCCCCGTCCCGGCCTCCGGCAGGGTCGAGGTCACCGTGCGGACCCGCACGCAGGGAGCCGACGCGGGCGCCCACCCGCTGGGCTGCCTGGACCGGGCGGCCCTGGCCGCGTCCGTCGACCGGCTGAGGACCACCGGCGCCACCGCCGTCGAGGTCGGCGGCCACTCCATCGCGGCCACCCTCCCCGCCGGCACCCGGGGCACGGCGGTCATCGCCACCACGGCGGTCCCCGGCTGGAGCTGCTCGGCCCCGGTCAGGCCCTTCCACGGCCTGCTGGCCGTGGACGTCCCCCCGGGCACGAACGGGATCTCCTGCACCTTCACCCCGAAGGGCTTCACGGCCGGATTGGCGGGCGGCGCCCTGGCCCTCCTGGTCCTGGCCGCCGTCCCGGCGGCGACCCGCCTGCGCCGCCGCCGCTGACCCGCCGTGTGCTCGCGGCGGCCGGACGGACCGCGGCGAGCACACGGACCACCACGCCCGTGGGAATGAAGAAGCCCCCCGCCACTCCTCTCGGAGCGGCGGGGGGCTTCTTCCTACGAGCGATCAGCCGTTGTACGGGCCGTAGTCGTAGTCCTCCAGCGGGACAGCCTGGCCGGAGCCGGTGCCGAAGGGCGAGTAGTCGATGTCGTCGTAGCCGACGGCCGAGTACATCGCGGCCTTCGCCTCCTCGGTGGGCTCCACCCGGATGTTGCGGTAGCGGGCAAGGCCCGTACCGGCCGGGATGAGCTTACCGATGATGACGTTCTCCTTGAGGCCGATCAGGGAGTCGGACTTGGCGTTGATCGCCGCGTCCGTCAGGACCCTGGTCGTCTCCTGGAAGGACGCCGCCGACAGCCACGACTCGGTCGCGAGCGAGGCCTTGGTGATACCCATCAGCTGCGGACGGCCGGAGGCGGGGTGACCACCCTCGGTGACCACGCGACGGTTCTCGGTCTCGAACTTCGACCGCTCGACCAGCTCGCCCGGCAGGAGCTCCGCGTCGCCGGACTCGATGATCGTCACGCGGCGCAGCATCTGCCGGATGATGATCTCGATGTGCTTGTCGTGGATCGACACGCCCTGCGAGTTGTAGACCTTCTGGACTTCGCCGACCAGGTGGACCTGGACGGCGCGCTGGCCGAGGATGCGCAGCACGTCGTGCGGGTTGGTGGCACCCATGGTGAGCTTCTGGCCCACCTCGACGTGGTCGCCCTCGTGCACGATGACCTTGGCGCGCTTCGAGATCGGGAACGCCGTCTCGTCGCTGCCGTCGTCGGGCGTGATGACGATCTTCTTCGTCTTCTCGGTCTCCTCGATCCGCACGCGGCCGGCGGCCTCGGAGATCGGGGCGACACCCTTCGGGGTACGGGCCTCGAAGAGCTCGACGACACGCGGCAGACCCTGCGTGATGTCGTCACCGGCCACACCACCGGTGTGGAAGGTACGCATCGTCAGCTGGGTACCGGGCTCACCGATGGACTGGGCGGCGATGATGCCGACCGCCTCACCGATGTCGACCAGCTTGCCGGTGGCCAGCGAGCGGCCGTAGCAGAAGGCACAGGTGCCGACCGCGGACTCGCAGGTCAGGACCGAGCGGGTCTTGACCTCCTCGACGCCGTTGGCGACCAGGGCGTCGATGAGGACGTCACCGAGGTCGACGTTGGCCGGCGCGATGACCTTGCCGTCGATGACGACGTCCTCGGCCAGCATGCGGGCGTAGATCGAGGTCTCGACGTCGTCGGCCTTGCGCAGCACGCCGTCCTCGCCGCGAACGGCGATCTTCAGCTTCAGACCGCGCTCGGTGCCGCAGTCCTCCTCGCGGATGATCACGTCCTGCGAGACGTCCACCAGACGACGGGTCAGGTAACCCGAGTCGGCGGTACGCAGGGCGGTGTCCGCCAGACCCTTACGGGCACCGTGCGTGGAGATGAAGTACTCCAGAACGGTGAGGCCCTCACGGAAGGACGCCTTGATCGGACGCGGGATGGTCTCGTTCTTCGCGTTCGACACCAGACCACGCATACCGGCGATCTGTCGCATCTGCATCATGTTTCCTCGGGCACCCGAGTCAACCATCATGAAGATGGGGTTCGTCTTGGGGAAGTTCGCGTTCATCGCCTCGGCAACCTCGTTGGTCGCCTTGGTCCAGATCGCGATGAGCTCCTGCGTGCGCTCGTCCTTGGTGATCAGACCGCGCTCGTACTGCTTCTGGACCTTCTCGTCCTGCGCCTCGTAGCCCGCGACGATGGCCTTCTTGGCCTCGGGCACGACGACGTCGGAGATGGCCACGGTGACGCCCGAACGGGTCGCCCAGTGGAAGCCGGCCGCCTTCAGGTTGTCGAGCGTCGCCGCCACGATGACCTTGGGGTAGCGCTCAGCCAGGTCGTTGACGATCTCGGAGAGCTGCTTCTTGCCCACCGAGTAGTCGACGAACGGGTAGTCCTCGGGCAGCAGCTCGTTGAAGAGCGCGCGGCCCAGGGTGGTGCGCAGGCGGAAGCTGTCGCCCGGCTGGAACTCCTGCTCGCCCTCCTCGGCGACCGGCGGCACCCAGCCGCGCGGCGGGATGGTGCCCACCGGGAAGCGGATGTCGACGGACGACTGCAGCGCGAGCTCGCCGGCGTCGAACGCCATGGTCGCCTCGGCCGTGGAGCCGAACGCGCGGCCCTCGCCCTTGGTGTCACGGAGTTCGCCGTCGGTGGTCAGGAAGAACAGACCGAGGACCATGTCCTGGGTCGGCATCGTGACCGGACGGCCGTCGGCCGGCTTGAGGATGTTGTTCGAGGACAGCATCAGGATGCGGGCCTCGGCCTGCGCCTCCGCGGAGAGCGGCAGGTGCACGGCCATCTGGTCACCGTCGAAGTCCGCGTTGAACGCGGTGCAGACGAGCGGGTGGATCTGGATGGCCTTGCCTTCGACCAGCTGGGGCTCGAAGGCCTGGATGCCGAGGCGGTGCAGCGTGGGCGCACGGTTCAGCAGGACCGGGTGCTCGGCGATGACCTCTTCGAGCACGTCGTAGACGACCGTGCGGCCGCGCTCGACCATGCGCTTCGCCGACTTGATGTTCTGCGCGTGGTTCAGGTCGACCAGGCGCTTCATCACGAACGGCTTGAAGAGCTCCAGCGCCATGGCCTTGGGCAGACCGCACTGGTGCAGCTTCAGCTGCGGGCCGACGACGATCACGGAACGCGCGGAGTAGTCCACACGCTTACCGAGAAGGTTCTGACGGAATCGACCCTGCTTGCCCTTCAGCATGTCGCTGAGGGACTTCAGCGGACGGTTGCCGGGGCCCGTCACCGGGCGGCCGCGGCGACCGTTGTCGAAGAGGGCGTCCACGGCCTCCTGGAGCATGCGCTTCTCGTTGTTCACGATGATCTCGGGGGCACCGAGGTCGAGAAGGCGCTTCAGGCGGTTGTTGCGGTTGATCACGCGGCGGTACAGGTCGTTCAGGTCGGAGGTCGCGAAGCGGCCACCGTCCAGCTGCACCATCGGACGGAGGTCCGGCGGGATGACCGGGACGCAGTCCAGGACCATGCCCTTGGGCTTGTTGCTGGTCTGCAGGAACGCGGAGACGACCTTGAGGCGCTTGAGCGCACGGGTCTTCTTCTGGCCCTTGCCGGTGCGGATGATCTCGCGGAGGCGCTCGGCCTCCTCCTCGAGGTCGAAGGACTCCAGGCGCTTCTGCAGCGCGGCGGCGCCCATGCAGCCGTCGAAGTACGTGCCGAAGCGGTCACGCAGCTCGCGGTAGAGGAGCTCGTCGCCCTCGAGGTCCTGGACCTTGAGGTTCTTGAAGCGGGCCCACACCTCGTCGAGACGGTCGATCTCGCGCTGGGCGCGGTCACGGAGCTGCTTCATCTCGCGCTCGGCGCCCTCGCGCACCTTGCGGCGCACGTCGGCCTTCGCGCCCTCGGCCTCGAGCTCGGCCAGGTCGGACTCGAGCTTCTTGGCGCGGCCTTCGAGGTCGGCGTCGCGGCGGTTCTCGATCTGCTGGCGCTCGACGGAGACGTGGGCCTCCAGCGACGGCAGGTCGCGCTGACGGCGCTCGTCGTCGACGAACGTGATCATGTACGCGGCGAAGTAGATGACCTTCTCGAGGTCCTTCGGCGCGAGGTCCAGCAGGTAGCCCAGGCGCGACGGGACGCCCTTGAAGTACCAGATGTGGGTGACGGGAGCGGCAAGCTCGATGTGGCCCATCCGCTCACGGCGCACCTTGGCGCGCGTGACCTCGACGCCACAGCGCTCACAGATGATGCCCTTGAAGCGGACACGCTTGTACTTGCCGCAGTAGCACTCCCAGTCCCGGGTCGGACCGAAGATCTTCTCGCAGAAGAGTCCGTCCTTCTCGGGCTTCAGGGTGCGGTAGTTGATGGTCTCCGGCTTCTTTACCTCGCCGTGCGACCAGGTTCGGATGTCGTCCGCGGTGGCAAGGCCGATCCGCAGCTCGTCGAAGAAGTTGACGTCGAGCACTGTGCGTCAATCCCTCTTTCGGGGTCGTGTCTCTTGATCAGTGGTCTGAACGGTCCCGGGGATGACGGGGGGCTCTGTTCGTGAGCCCCCCGTCAGGCCCGTCAGACCTCTTCGACGCTGCTCGGCTCGCGCCGGGACAGGTCGATACCGAGCTCCTCCGCCGCGCGGAAGACGTCCTCGTCGGTGTCGCGCATCTCGATGGACATGCCGTCCGAGGACAGCACCTCCACGTTGAGGCAGAGCGACTGCATTTCCTTGATGAGCACCTTGAAGGACTCGGGAATGCCCGGCTCGGGGATGTTCTCGCCCTTGACGATGGCCTCGTAGACCTTCACGCGGCCGGTGACGTCGTCGGACTTGATGGTCAGCAGCTCCTGGAGGGCGTAGGCGGCGCCGTAAGCCTCGAGCGCCCACACCTCCATCTCACCGAATCGCTGGCCACCGAACTGTGCCTTACCACCCAGCGGCTGCTGCGTGATCATCGAGTACGGACCGGTCGAACGGGCGTGGAGCTTGTCGTCGACCAGGTGGTGGAGCTTGAGGATGTACATGTACCCGACCGAGATCGGGTCCGGGAACGGCTCGCCGGAGCGGCCGTCGAACAGGCGCGCCTTGCCGGACGGGAGGACCAGGCGGTCACCGTCGCGGTTCGGGATGGTGTGCTCGAACAGGCCGGCGAGCTCGTCCTCGCGGGCGCCGTCGAACACGGGGGTGGCGACGTTGGTGCCGGGCTCGACGCGGTCGGCGCCGATGGCCTTCAGTCGCTCGGCCCACTCCTCACCCAGACCGGAGACGTCCCAGCCGCGGCTGGCGAGCCAGCCGAGGTGGATCTCCAGGACCTGTCCCGGGTTCATTCGGGACGGGACACCCAGGGGGTTCAGGATGATGTCGACCGGGGTGCCGTCCTCGAGGAACGGCATGTCCTCGATCGGGAGGATCTTGGAGATGACACCCTTGTTGCCGTGACGGCCGGCGAGCTTGTCACCGTCGGTGATCTTGCGCTTCTGGGCGACGTAGACGCGGACCAGCTGGTTCACGCCCGGAGGAAGCTCGTCGCCCTCCTCGCGGTCGAAGACGCGGACACCGATGACCTTGCCGATCTCACCGTGGGGGACCTTGAGCGAGGTGTCGCGCACCTCGCGGGCCTTCTCACCGAAGATCGCGCGGAGCAGACGCTCCTCCGGGGTCAGCTCGGTCTCACCCTTGGGCGTGACCTTGCCGACCAGGATGTCGCCGGCGACGACGTCCGCACCGATGCGGATGATGCCGCGCTCGTCGAGGTCCGCGAGGACCTCCTCGGAGACGTTCGGGATGTCCCGGGTGATCTCCTCGGGGCCGAGCTTGGTGTCACGGGCGTCGACCTCGTGCTCCTCGATGTGGATCGAGGAGAGGACGTCGTCCTGCACGAGGCGCTGCGACAGGATGATCGCGTCCTCGTAGTTGTGGCCTTCCCACGGCATGAACGCGACGAGCAGGTTCTTGCCGAGGGCCATCTCGCCCTCTTCGGTCGCCGGTCCGTCGGCGAGGACCTGGGACTCGACGATCCGGTCACCCTCGTTGACGATGACCTTCTGGTTGACCGAGGTGCCCTGGTTCGACCGGGAGAACTTGGCGACGCGGTACGTGGTGTACGTGCCGTCGTCGTTGGCGACGGTGATGTAGTCGGCCGAGACCTCCTGGACGACACCGTCCTTCTCCGCGCGGATCGAGTCACCGGCGTCGACCGCACAGCGGTACTCCATGCCGGTGCCGACGAGCGGGGCCTCCGCCTTGATGAGCGGAACGGCCTGGCGCATCATGTTCGCGCCCATGAGGGCACGGTTGGCGTCGTCGTGCTCCAGGAAGGGGATCATCGCGGTCGCGACGGACACCATCTGGCGCGGGGAGACGTCCATGTAGTCGACGTCGCCGCCGGCGATGTAGTCGATCTCGCCGCCACGACGGCGGACCAGGACGCGGTTCTCGGTGAAGCGCATGTCGTCGGACAGGGCCGCGTTGGCCTGCGCGATGACGAAGCGGTCTTCCTCGTCGGCCGTCAGGTAGTCGACCTCGTCGGTGACGACACCGTCGATGACCTTGCGGTACGGGGTCTCGACGAAGCCGAACGCGTTGACGCGGCCGTAGGAGGCGAGCGAGCCGATCAGACCGATGTTCGGGCCTTCGGGGGTCTCGATCGGGCACATGCGGCCGTAGTGCGACGGGTGGACGTCACGGACCTCGAAGCCGGCCCGCTCACGGGACAGACCGCCGGGGCCCAGCGCCGACAGACGGCGCTTGTGGGTCAGGCCCGAGAGCGGGTTGTTCTGGTCCATGAACTGCGACAGCTGGCTGGTGCCGAAGAACTCCTTGATGGAGGCGACGACCGGCCGGATGTTGATCAGGGTCTGCGGCGTGATCGCCTCGACGTCCTGGGTGGTCATGCGCTCGCGCACGACGCGCTCCATACGAGCCAGACCCGTGCGGACCTGGTTCTGGATGAGCTCGCCGACGTTGCGCAGACGACGGTTGCCGAAGTGGTCGATGTCGTCGGTCTCGACCACGATGGAGCGGCCGGACTCGCCGATCGTCTCGGTCTCGCCGGCGTGCAGCTTGACCAGGTACTTGATCGTGGCGATGACGTCGTCGGTGGTGAGCACACCGGCGTCGAGCGGCTCGTCGGCGCCGAGCTTCTTGTTCACCTTGTAGCGGCCGACCTTGGCGAGGTCGTAGCGCTTGGGGTTGAAGTAGAGGTTCTCGAGCAGCGTCTGAGCGGCCTCACGGGTCGGCGGCTCGCCCGGGCGCAGCTTGCGGTAGATGTCGAGCAGCGCGTCGTCCTGGCCCTGGGTGTGGTCCTTCTCCAGGGTGGCGCGCATGGACTCGTACTCGCCGAACTCCTCGAGGATCTGCTCGGTGGTCCAGCCGAGAGCCTTCAGGAGGACGGTGACGGACTGCTTGCGCTTGCGGTCGATGCGGACACCGACCATGTCGCGCTTGTCGATCTCCATCTCCAGCCAGGCACCCCGGGAGGGGATGATCTTGGCGGAGAAGATGTCCTTGTCGGACGTCTTGTCGATGGAGGAGTCGAAGTAGACACCAGGGGAACGGACAAGCTGCGACACGACGACACGCTCGGTGCCGTTGATGACGAAGGTGCCCTTGTTGGTCATGAGCGGGAAGTCGCCCATGAAGACCGTCTGAGACTTGATCTCTCCGGTCTCGTTGTTCGTGAACTCGGCAGTGACGAACAGCGGAGCCGCGTACGTGAAGTCGCGCTCCTTGCACTCGTCGACGGAGTTCTTCGCCGGCTCGAAACGGTGGTCGCGGAAGGTCAGCGACATCGACCCGGAGAAGTCCTCGATCGGCGAGATCTCCTCGAAGATCTCTTCCAGACCGGACTTGGTGGGGACGTCCTGTCCACTCTCAAGCGCCGACTCGACGCGAGACTTCCAGGCGGCATTGCCGAGCAGCCAGTCAAAGCTCTCGGTCTGCAGCGCCAGGAGGTTCGGAACCTCGAGGGGCTCCTTGATCTTTGCAAAGGAGATGCGCAGCGGGGCGGTGCTGGCACCGTTGTTCGTATTGGTCGAGGCGTTGCGCGAGGCGGCCAAGAGGGGGTCCTTCCGAGGGCTCGGACTCACTACGCGCGTACCGGTCCCAGCAGACACAGAAGACAGGCCCCCCGATTCCGGCCAAAAAGGCCAGGTCAGGGCAGATCAATCAAGTGTGCTCAAGCGTGGGCATGTCCCTGGCGACGGGCAGGGGACAGCTAACAGGCAGCGCAAAGGGTCAGTGTAGCCACTTGGCTCACTGATGTCCAGACCGCGTTTCCGGAAACCGGCAACAGGCCTTCCCCATGTCGATCAACCCTGCATCCAACGCTGCGGCTCTTGTGCACAGAGCGCGTATCAGTACTGCCCTCTTCGTAGTCGATCCATGCCTCGGATCTCGGATCGAGGCGGCCGACCTCTCGACGGGTCTGAGAATTGCGCGCCGCGACCCGTTCGTCAAGGCCCCCTGCTCCGAGCGGATCATCTCCGGACCCTGCGTCGGGGCAACGATGATCACCCTACTCCCCAACGAGACCAGGGCAAGTCAGGCACTGCGAATACGCCAAAGGGCGACCACCCTTACGGGTGATCGCCCCTTGCAGAGGCCGTCAGACGGCCTCAGAGGTGTTACTTGACCTCGACGGCCGCACCGGCGCCCTTGAGGGCCTCGGCGGCCTTCTCCGCGGCGTCCTTGGCAACCTTCTCGAGGACCGGCTTCGGGGCGCCGTCCACGAGGTCCTTGGCCTCCTTCAGACCCAGGGAGGTCAGCTCACGCACGACCTTGATGACCTGGATCTTCTTGTCGCCGGCACCGGTGAGGATGACGTCGAACTCGTCCTTCTCCTCCTCGGCGGCGGCGGCGTCGCCACCACCCTGGGCCGGACCGGCAACGGCGACGGCCGCGGCGGCGGTGACGTCGAACTTCTCCTCGAAGGCCTTCACGAACTCGGAGAGCTCGATGAGGGTCATCTCCTCGAACTGGGCGAGGAGGTCGTCCTGAGAGAGCTTCGCCATGATGGGCGATCCTTCCACTAATTCGGCAGGTGCCGATGTGTCTATAGAGGCGGGCGTAACGGCCCGCTACGACCCGCGCACTAGGCGGCGCGGATCAATGCGCGAGCCGAATTACTCGGCACCGCCCTGCTCGGCGAGCTTGACGCGAAGCGCTTCCGCGGTGCGGACGAACTTCGACGGCAGCGCCTGGAAGAGCGAGGCAGCCTGGGACTGCTTGCCCTTGAACGCGCCGGCCAGCTTGCTGAGCAGAACCTCGCGGGACTCGAGGTCCGCAAGCTTCTTGATGTCGTCGGCGGAGAGAGCCTTACCGTCAAGGACACCGGCCTTGATGATGAGGTTCGGGTTCTCCTTGGCGAAGTCACGCAGAGCCTTCGCCGACTCCACCGGGTCACCGGTGATGAAGGCGACCGCGGTCGGACCAGCGAAGTGCTCGTCCAGCGCGGTGATCCCGGCCTGGTTGGCCGCAATCTTGGTCAGCGTGTTCTTCACCACGGCGTACTGGGCGTTCTCACCGAGGGAGCGACGCAGCGTCTTGAGCTGCGCGACGGTGAGACCCCGGTACTCGGTCAGCACGGCGGCGTTGGAGCTCTGGAACGCGTCCGTGAGCTCGGCCACCGATGCAGCCTTGTTGGGCGTCGGCATGGTGCGTTCGCCTCCTTCCGGGTGATGAGGACCGCTCAGAAGGGGCTGACATACAAAACGCCCCGGCGCAGGCGCCAGGGCGTTGCTCGACCGGAACGAGTCCGGGAGCATTCCACAGTCACCTGCGCGGGTCGTCCGCAGTAAGCGGATCCTTCGGCCACCGCACCCTGGCGGGCACAGCAACGACCAGCGGTCTTTGGCTTCCGGGGAAGACTACGTGAAGGGTTCCGGTCGAGGCAAATCGGTCAGCTGCGAAGGCCGGGCAGCCCGGCGTCCCGCAGGATCCTGTCTGCCTCCTCCAGGTCCTTGTCGGCCTGTTCGAGGTCCTTGTCGACCTGCTCGAGGTCCTTGTCGACGCCCTTCATCACGGCGTCGAAGCCGACGACCTGGTCGGCCGGCGGGGGCTGGACGGCGGCGGCCTTGCCGAAGTCGGAGAACTTCGCCGTGGTCTTCGACGTGCCCTTGCCGTCCGTGCTGGAGCTGTCGACGCGGACCGGATAGCCGTCCGCGCCGATCCAGAGGTCCACCTCGAAGGCGGTGATGTGCTTGACGGACTCGCGCAGGTACTGGCGGTTCTTGTCGTCCATGGCCCTGGTCGACTCGTCCGCCGTGATCAGGTCCGCGTTGGTGAGGCTGGCCCGGTAGTGCTGGGCGTCGATGCCGTCGGTCTTCTCGGCCCCGACGTGCGTGAGCTTCTTCTGGCCGAGCAGCATGGCGAGGTACTCGGCCGGGTCCTCGTTCAGCCGGACTCCCGGCTTGCCGTCCTTGGACAGGTCCATCTGCATCCAGGTCTTGCCCCGGAGGGGCTTGTCCATCCGGGTGTAGACGGTGTCACCCATCATGATCGAGCGGCTGTCGGGCTCGCCGCCCCCCTTGAGGACCACGTCGTGGCTGGACGGGTACCAGCCCTTCGTGCCGGACTGGGCGCCGGTCTTGCCGTCCTTCTCGACGGTGGACAGCTCCGCCTTGGCGAACTTGGCGGCCACCGTCTTCAGGTAGGACGCCTTCACCGCCTCCACGGGGTCGTGCGCCTTGGCGTCGGCCCCCTTGCCCCCCTCGGCCCCGCCGCAGGCGGTGAGGCCGCCCACGAGCAGTACGGTGCCTGCCATGGCCACGCCGGCCCGGGTCCGGACAGCGCTGTTCATCTGGTTCTCCCCCATGCATGGTCGGTGCGCGCCGCGCCGCCGCGGTGGAGCGGCGGCGCGACGGTGGTGCGGTCGTACGGGTGCTGCGACGGCGGTCAGGCGGAGCCCTCGTCGGCGCCCTTCATCATCTCGGCGAGGTCGACGACCTGCTCGGCCGGCGGCGCGGTGACCTCGACGGGCTTGTTGATGTCCAGGAACTTGATGGTGATGTCCATGGGGCCGGAGGTGCCGGCGCCCCGGGTGCGGACCTGCTTGGCCTGGTCGTTCTCGTCGATCCAGAGGTCCATGGTCAGGGTCTTGATGCCCTGGGCCTCCAGTGCCGCGAGGTTCTTCTCCTGGCGCTCCTTGGCCTCCGGGGTGGAGGCGGCACTGCGGGAGCGCAGCTCGTCGACCGAGACGGTGCCGCTCAGGTGCGTCGTCTTCTGGCCGTCGACGGTCTCGTCGCCGACCTTCTTGAGGTCCTTGGCGGCGCTCAGGCTGTCGGCCGTGTCGGCCGGGTTCTGGCCCTGCTGGGCAGAACCGAGGGAGTCCAGCTCCTTCGCCTGCTCGGGAGCGAGGGCCTTGAGGTCGAACTTCAGCCACTTGCCCTCGGCGCCCATGTACATGGCGCCGTCGAGGAGGCGGATCTGCACCTTCTCGCCCGGCTTCTCGGGCGAATCCATCGTCATCGACATGGCCACGGTGGGCTTGATCCGCATGGCGGCCTCGCCGGTGATCTTCTGGCCCGCCGCGTCGCCCGTGATGGTGTACCGGAGCGAGGTGATCTCCTCGGACTTCTTCTTCGTCTTCTCCAGGTACGCGGCCGGCGTCACCTCCGCCGGCTTCTCGGGGGCCTTGGCCGGTGCGGGCGCCCCCGTGTCCTTCTTCGCGTCGCTCCCGTTCTCGCAGGCCGTGGCGCCTCCTGCGAGCAGGAGGGCGGCCAGGACGGCTGCGACGGTCTTCTTGCGGTACGCGTTCATGTGTTCCCCACCCCGTGTCATCGTGCAGCGCACGGTCCCCGGCGTTTCCGGGTGCGGCGCTGCCCGTACGACTGTACGACTCGGCACCGCGAGCCTCCGCACAGGACTCGCACAGGGAACGGAAACGGGCCCCTCGCCGCCCGTGAAGGGGGCGAGGGGCCCGTTCAGCCACTCGGTGAGCCGTCAGGCTCGGCCGGTCAGACCGCAGCCGGGTCTTCCTCGACGAGGAGGTTCCGGGTGCGGTTCGGGTCCAGCTGGATGCCGGGGCCCATGGTGGTGCTCAGGGCGGCCTTCTTCAGGTAGCGGCCCTTGGCGGCGGACGGCTTCAGACGAAGGATCTCGTCCAGGGCCGCGCCGTAGTTCTCGACGAGCTGCTCGTCGGAGAAGGAGACCTTGCCGATGATGAAGTGCAGGTTCGAGTGCTTGTCGACGCGGAACTCGATCTTGCCACCCTTGATCTCGGTGACAGCCTTCGCGACGTCCATCGTGACGGTGCCGGTCTTCGGGTTCGGCATGAGGCCACGGGGACCGAGCACGCGGCCGAGGCGGCCGACCTTGCCCATGAGGTCCGGGGTGGACACAACGGCGTCGAACTCGTTCAGGCGGTTGCCCTTGGCGATCTCGTTGATCAGCTCGTCGTCGCCGACGATGTCGGCGCCGGCGGCTTCCGCGGCCGCTGCACGGTCACCGGTCGCGAAGACCAGGACCCGGGCGGTCTTACCGGTGCCGTGCGGGAGGTTCACGGTGCCGCGGACCATCTGGTCGGCCTTGCGCGGGTCGACACCCAGGCGGAAGGCGACCTCGACGGTGCTGTCGAACTTGGTCGAGGAGATCTCCTTGGCGAGACGGACGGCCTCGAGCGGGGCGTACTGCTTCTCCCGGTCGATCTTGGCGTCCGCAGCGCGGAGAGTCTTGCTGCGCTTCACTTCTGCTCCTGTATTTCGGATTCAGGCAGGGAGTCGTGGTGCGGACCAGCGCTTGGTCCTACCACTGGTGGTGCTGGGGGGTGGCTGGATCAGCCCTCGACCGTGACGCCCATCGAGCGCGCGGTGCCGGAAATGATCTTCACGGCGGCGTCGATGTCGTTGGCGTTCAGGTCGGGCATCTTCAGCTCGGCGATCTCGCGGACCTGGGCGGCCGTGAGCTTGGCGACCTTGGTCTTGTGGGGCTCGCCGGAGCCCTTCTCGATGCCCGCGTGCTTCAGGATGAGGCGCGCCGCCGGCGGAGTCTTGGTGATGAAGGTGAAGGTGCGGTCCTCGTAGACCGTGATCTCCACCGGCACGACCATGCCACGCTGCGACTCGGTCGCGGCGTTGTAGGCCTTGCAGAACTCCATGATGTTGACGCCGTGCTGACCGAGCGCGGGGCCGACCGGCGGAGCCGGGTTGGCCGCACCGGCCTTGATCTGGAGCTTGATAAGCCCCGTGACCTTCTTCTTCTTGGGAGGCATTGCTCTCTCCGGGTCCTAGTGAGAGTTTTCAGCCGCCGATCCGGTCATCCGGATGGAGGCATACCGCACCACGATAACGGGTATCGGTGCGGGGCTAAAAACCGAGCAGGTCAGACCGCCCTCGAGGGGTGGTCTGACCTGTCCGGAAGCTGTGGCTCAGAAGCCGTGATCCAGGGAATGGATCAGTTCTTCTGGATCTGGTCGAAGCTGAGCTCGACCGGGGTCTCGCGGCCGAAGATCTCGACGAGGCCCTTGACCTTCTTCGAGTCGGGGTTGATCTCGTTGATGGTCGCCTGCAGCGTGGCGAACGGACCGTCGGTGACGGTGACCGAGTCGCCGACCTCGAAGTCCAGGACCTCGATGGTGCGCTTGACGGCGGGCGCCGGCAGGCCGGCCTCTTCCGCGGCGGCCTTGGCGGCCTTCTCCTGCGCCTCCGGGGCGAGCATCTTGACGATCTCGTCCAGGGTCAGCGGGTACGGGTCGTACGCGTTGCCCACGAAGCCGGTGACACCGGGGGTGTTGCGGACGACGCCCCAGGACTCGTTCGTCAGGTCCATGCGGACGAGCACGTAGCCGGGCAGCTTGTTCTGCCGGACGTTCTTGCGCTCGCCGTTCTTGATCTGGACGATCTCTTCCTCGGGCACCTCGGCCTGGTAGATGAACTCCTCGACGTTCAGCGAGACGGCGCGCTGCTCCAGGTTGGCCTTCACGCGCTTCTCGTAGCCGGCGTAGGTGTGGATCACGTACCACTCGCCGGGGAGGAGGCGCAGCTCCTCGCGCAGGGCCTGGATCGGGTCGACCGGCTCGGCGGGCTCGGCCTCTTCGGCCTCCTCCGCGATCTCGGCGTCGTCGGCGGACTCTTCGAGCTCGGCGTCGGCCTCGGCCTCGTCCGCCTCGTCGTCGGAGACGTGCAGCGCGGCCTCCTCGGCGGCGTCACCCGCCTCGACGTCGGCGAGCTCGGCCTCGTCGGGGTCCACAGCGTCTGCCGCCTCGACGATGTCGAGCTCGTCCTCGACGGACTCGACGGAGTCGTGGCTCGCGTTCAGGTTCGGGTCAGACACGGTGGCTGCTTCTTCCTGGAAAAAAGGTGGTGGAACATGCGAAAAGGGGCGGCACCCATCAAGGCGCCGCCCTCCGCGGGGATCAGCCGAAGACGAACTTGATGGCTTCCTGGAACCCATAGTCAATCACGGTCACCAGACCGATCATGATGACCACGAAGACAATCACCACGGTGGTGTACGTCGTGAGCTGGTTGCGAGTGGGCCAGACAACCTTGCGGAGTTCCGCGACAATCTGGCGGTAGAAAAGCGCGAGACGGCCCAGAGGACCCTTCTTGCCGCGCTTGCCGCCCTTGCGGGCCTTCTTCTCGCGCGTCTCGTCCTCGGCGTCAGGCATGTCGATGGAGCCCAGGGCGTCCGTCACGTCTCTCACCTGAATCCGGGTCGTGGCCGTACCGCGCCCGGTTGCGCCGCACGGCGTTGCATCTAAGTACGTACCTGCGCACACACATCCGAGAAGGAGTGTGGAGCAGGGCCGGAGGGACTCGAACCCCCAACCGCTGGTTTTGGAGACCAGTGCTCTACCAATTGAGCTACGACCCTTTGCGTCCCCCAACCTACCGCATCCGGGCGAGTGCACGGAGTGCTCACGCTTTGCAGCGGCTGGCGAGGTCCAACGACAGGTGAGTGTACGTGAACCGGGCCGTGACGTCGAACAGCGCCCGCCCTGACATGCTCCGGTCCGTCTCGCGTCCGTTCAATGAAACGGTGTGCGGCGCTTCTGCGTGGTCTGGGACGATTGCTCGTATGACCTCTGCAACGCCTTCCTCCGAGCGCCGGGTGTCCGCCCGTATCGGCGCCATTTCCGAGTCCGCCACCCTCGCCGTGGACGCCAAGGCCAAGGCCCTCAAGGCCGCCGGGCGTCCGGTCATCGGCTTCGGCGCGGGCGAGCCCGACTTCCCGACCCCGGACTACATCGTCGAGGCCGCGGTCGAGGCCTGCCGCAACCCCAAGTACCACCGCTACACGCCCGCCGGCGGCCTGCCGGAGCTGAAGGCCGCCATCGCCGCCAAGACGCTGCG
This sequence comes from Streptomyces sp. NPDC046349, assembly GCF_055587885.1. NCBI lineage: Bacteria > Bacillati > Actinomycetota > Actinomycetes > Kitasatosporales > Streptomycetaceae > Streptomyces > Streptomyces sp. NPDC046349. The sequence goes on along the minus strand of NZ_JBVJFK010000008.1, from coordinate 169,381 downwards.
CGACTCCGGCTACGAGGTCGAGGCGTCGCAGGTCCTGGTGACCAACGGCGGCAAGCAGGCGATCTACGAGGCCTTCGCGGCCGTCCTGGACCCGGGTGACGAGGTCATCGTCCCGGCCCCTTACTGGACCACCTACCCGGAGTCGATCCGTCTCGCCGGCGGTGTCCCGGTCGAGGTCGTCGCCGACGAGACCACCGGATACCGGGTCTCCGTCGAGCAGCTGGAGGCCGCGCGCACCGAGCGCACCAAGGTCGTCCTGTTCGTGTCCCCGTCCAACCCGACCGGTTCGGTCTACAGCGAGGCCGACGCGAAGGCGATCGGCGAGTGGGCCGCCGAGCACGGCCTGTGGGTGCTGACGGACGAGATCTACGAGCACCTGGTCTACGGCGACGCGAAGTTCACCTCGCTGCCGGTCCTGGTCCCGGCCCTGCGCGACAAGTGCATCATCGTCAACGGCGTCGCCAAGACGTACGCGATGACCGGCTGGCGCGTGGGCTGGGTCATCGCCCCGCAGGACGTCATCAAGGCGGCGACCAACCTGCAGTCGCACGCCACCTCCAACGTCTCCAACGTGGCCCAGGTCGCCGCGCTGGCCGCCGTTTCGGGCAACCTGGACGCGGTCGCCGAGATGCGCAAGGCCTTCGACCGCCGCCGCCAGACGATGGTCAAGATGCTGAACGAGATCGACGGCGTCCTCTGCCCGGTGCCCGAGGGCGCCTTCTACGCGTACCCGTCGGTCAAGGAGCTCCTCGGCAAGGAGATCCGCGGCAAGCGCCCGCAGACATCCGTCGAGCTGGCCGCCCTGATCCTGGACGAGGTCGAGGTCGCGGTCGTCCCGGGCGAGGCCTTCGGCACCCCCGGCTACCTGCGCCTCTCGTACGCCCTGGGCGACGAGGACCTGGTCGAGGGCGTGTCCCGCATTCAGAAGCTCCTGGCCGAGGCCAAGGCCTAGGCCTGACACGGCCCGCAGCGGCGCCTCCCCCACCGGGGCGGCGCCGTTCGCCTTTTCGGCCCCGCCGGCGTTCGAGGCGCGGCGGTCCGGGGGCTGCGGGTGCGGCGCCGCACCCGCTCAGGCGTTCGCGCAAGCCCCCGATCGGTAAAACCCCCTCCCGCCGAGCGCAGCGGTACGGCAGGATCACCAGATGGAGCACGTACGCGATCTCACGCTTCTGCCGAAGGCCCACCTCCACCTCCACTTCACCGGGTCGATGCGACCATCGACCCTCCTGGAGCTGGCCGACAAGTACGGCGTGCGCCTTCCCGACGCCCTGACCGCCGGGGAGCCGCCCAAGCTGCGCGCCACCGACGAGCGCGGTTGGTTCCGCTTCCAGCGGCTCTACGACGCCGCCCGCTCCTGCCTGCGCGAGCCCGACGACATCCGGCGCCTGGTCCGCGAGGCTGCGGAGGAGGACGTCCGGGACGGCAGCGGCTGGCTGGAGATCCAAGTGGATCCCACGTCCTACGCCCCCCTTCTCGGCGGGATGATCCCGGCTGTCGAGATCATCCTCGACGCCCTCGACTCGGCATCCCGCGAGACGGGTCTCGGCATGCGGGTGCTCATCGCCGCCAACCGCATGAAGCACCCCCTCGACGCCCGCACCCTGGCCAGGCTCGCCGTGCGCTACGCCGACCGCGGCGTCGTCGGTTTCGGCCTCTCCAACGACGAGCGCCGCGGCATGGCCCGCGACTTCGACCGGGCTTTCGCCATCGCCCGCGACGGCGGCCTCCTCGCGGCCCCGCACGGGGGCGAGCTCACCGGCCCGGCCTCGGTCCGCGACTGCCTCGACGACCTGCACGCCGCCCGCATCGGGCACGGTGTACGGGCCGCGGAGGACCCCCGGCTGCTGAAGCGGCTCGCCGACCGGCAGATCACCTGCGAGGTCTGCCCCGCGTCGAACGTCGCCCTGGGCGTGTACGAGCGGCCCGAGGACGTCCCGCTGCGCACGCTGTTCGAGGCCGGGGTGCCGATGGCGCTGGGCGCGGACGACCCGCTGCTCTTCGGGTCCCGGCTCGCGGCGCAGTACGAGATCGCCCGCCGCCACCACGGTTTTACGGACGCGGAGCTCGCGGAGCTGGCCCGCCAGTCGGTGCGCGGGAGCGCCGCGCCGGACGATGTACAGGCCAAGCTGCTGGCCGGGATCGACCACTGGCTCACCGGGTGAGCCGCAGGTCCCCCTCGTAGCAGTCGGCGCGCACCCGGCGGCCGTCCGGGAAGCCGATCTCCAGGTGGGTGCGGCCCTGCTCGGGCAGCGCGAACTCGGCGACCGAGGAGACGGTCTCGCCCACGTGCCGCAGGAAGGGGTGGTCGCCGAGGTCCTCGCCGACCTCGATACGGCCCCACTCCCCCATGTCGTACGGCTCGTGGGGCGGGGCGGACTCGACGATGAGGCACTGGTCGGAGCCGGTGGTGATCCGGATGGAGTCGCCGACGCTGTCGATCAGCCAGACGTCGAGGGGGGACTCGGAGCGTTCGCCGTCGCTGACGTGCCAGGACGCGACGACCCTGCTGAGCGTGCGACCCACGAGCCGAGTGGGGTCCGTACCGGCCCCGTGACGGGGACAGAGCATGGGCGGCCGGGGCTCCTCAGATGCTGACGCCGACCGTCACCGGCTCGTTGACGAGGGTGACGCCGAACGCCGCGTGGACGCCCGCGACGACCTCGCGGGCCAGGGTGAGGAGGTCCTCGGTGGTGGCCTCGCCCCGGTTGGTGAGGGCGAGCGTGTGCTTGGTGGAGATGCGGGCGGGGCCGGTGCCGTAGCCCTTGGTGAAGCCGGCCTTGTCGATCAGCCAGGCCGCGCTGGTCTTCGTACGGCCCTCGCCGGCGGGGTACGCGGGCGGCGCGGTGTCGGGGCCGAGGCGGTCCCGGACGCGGCCGAGGAAGGCGGCGTAGGCCTCGTCGGTCAGGATCGGGTTGTGGAAGAAGGAGCCGGCCGACCAGGTGTCGTGGTCGGCGGGGTCGAGGACCATGCCCTTGCCGGCGCGCAGCCGCAGGACGGTCTCGCGGGCGGTTGCGGCGGGGACCCGGTCGCCGGCCTCGACGCCGAGGGCGCGGGCGGTCTCGGGGTACTTGATCGGCGCCGAGAGGCCGCCGGCGTCCTCCAGGGCGAAGCGCACGCGCAGGACCACGTAGCGGTCGGGCTGGTCCTTGAAGGTGCTGCTGCGGTACCGGAAGGCGCACTCGGCGGCGGTCAGAGTGACCGTTTCGCCGGTGGTGCGGTCGTAGGCGACGACCTCGGTGATGGTGTCGCAGACCTCCTGGCCGTACGCCCCGACGTTCTGGATCGGGGTGGCGCCGGCCGAGCCCGGGATGCCGGCGAGGCACTCGATGCCGGCGAGGCCGGCTTCGACGGTGCGGGCGACGGCGTCGCTCCAGTTCTCGCCGGCGGCGAGCTCCAGCCTTGTCCCGTCGAGGTGGAAGCCGGTGGTCGCGATGCGCAGGGCGGTGCCGTCGAATCCCCGGTCGCCGATGACCAGGTTGCTGCCGCCGCCGATGACGAGCAGCGGGGTGCCGCTCTCGTCCGCGGCGCGGACGGCGGCGACCACCTCGGCGTCGGTGGTCGCGGTGACCAGGCGGGCGGCGGGACCACCGAGACGGAAGGTGGTCAGCGGGGCGAGGGGGGCGTCGTGGAGTTCCTGCACGTGGACAAGAGTACGGTCCGTGCCCCTCGCATCCCTGCGGGGCCACGGACCGTCCTCGCTCTCTCTCGTGCCGGCGGGGTCAGCGGACCGGCTTCTGCTCGGCGAGGCGGCGCTCGGCCTCGGCCCAGCCGAGGGGCAGCTCGGCGGCGGGCACGGTCCAGTAGGTGAAGACGGATTCCTTCATGTACGCGCCGGCGGCGCGGGAGCTGGAGCGGTGGGGCTCACTGCGGGCGAACCGGTACAGCGCGTCCCGGTCCTCCCACGCGGAGAGGGTGAGGAAGGTGCGGCGCAGGACGCGGGCCCGCAGGGCGACGCCGTGGGCGCCGGGGGCCCGGCGCATCTGGCGGATGATGCCGGGCGCCTTGAGGAGGAACCTGACGGCGCCGGTGAGGGTGGCGGTCTCGAAGCGGGAGGCCATGACGTAGACCTCGGCTCCGGGGGCGGCCGGAGTGGGCGTGGACCAGGGGATGTCGGGCATGGCGTGCTCTCCTTCCGTGGTGCGGCTACGGAAGCCGCATGGACCTGATCGGGTTTGCGGGCTTCCTGGTCACCCGATGGCGGGGACCTTGTCCGTGGCGTGGGCCGCGCCGGCGGATACCGGAGTGGGCGCGTGCCCGGCCTTGCGGGGCACCAGGAGGGCCAGCGCGGCGGCGAGGGCGACGGCCGCGGCGCCGATCCACAGGGCGGGGACGGTGCCGTCGGTGAAGGCCTGCGGGGTTTCGTAGCCGCCCTGGGCGGAGAAGACCGAGGCCAGGACGGCGACACCGAGGGCTCCGCCGACCTCGCGCAGGGCGTTGTTGGTGCCGGAGGCCTTGCCCTGGTCCGCGGGGCGCACGGTGGACATCAGGACGTTGGCCGCCGGGGCGAAGTAGAGGGCCATGCCGATCCCGCTGAGGATCAGCGGCGGCAGCTGCGCGGCGTACGAGACGTCCGTGCTCAGGATCGCGGCGAACCAGCCGAGGCCGAGTGCCTGGAACGCCAGGCCGGCGGCGACGACGGGGCGGCCGCCGATGCGGTCGGAGAGGATCCCGGCCAGTGGGGCCACGATCATCGGCATGCCGGTCCAGGGGAGCATGCGCAGGCCGGCTTCGGTGGGCGAGTAGCCGGCGACGCCTTGGAGGAACTGGCTGAGCAGGAAGATCGAGCCGAACATGCCGAGGAACATCAGCAGGCTGGCCAGGTTGATCCCCAGGAAGCCGCGGTCCCGGAAGAGCCGCATGGGGAGCATGGGGTCGGCGTCGGTGAAGCCGTGGTGGACGAAGCCCGCGACGAGGGCGGAGCCGACGATCAGACCGGTGAGGACGGGGGTGCTGGTCCAGCCCTCGGAGTGGGCGTTGACCAGGCCGTAGACGATGCCGAAGAGGCCGCCGCTGATGAGGAGGGTGCCGGGTACGTCGAGGCGGGCGCCGGGGGCGGTGGACTCGGCGAGGCGCAGGCGGGCGAGCGGGATCAGGGCCAGGCCTATCGGTACGTTGAGCCAGAAGATCCACTGCCAGGAGATGTGCTCGGTGAGGCTGCCCCCGATGAGGGGGCCGCTGGCGACGGCGAGGCCGGTGACGGCGCCGTAGATGCCGAGGGCCGTGCCGCGGCGGGCGGCCGGGACGGCGGCGGTCAGCAGGGTGAGCGTGAGCGGCATCATGACGGCGGCTCCCACGCCCTGCACGGCGCGGGCGGCGATGAGCGCGTCGATCCCCGGTGAGAGGGCGGCGGCGGCGGAGGCGCCGGTGAAGACGGCGAGGCCGACGATGAACAGCCGGCGGCGGCCGAAGCGGTCGCCGAGTGCGGCTCCGAACATGAGGAGGACGGCGAAGGTGAGCGTGTAGGCGTTCACCGTCCACTCCAGGTCCTCCAGCCCGCCGCCGAGGTCCTCGCGGATGGCGGGGAGGGCGGTGGTCACGACCAGGTTGTCGAGTGCGGCCATGAAGCCGGCCACGCCGGTGAGGACGAGGGCCCAGACCGCGGGCGCGCGAAGTGTGGTGTCGGTGCCCGCGCCGGTGCCGGCGCCTTTGCGCGTGCCTTTGTCGGTGTCGGTGCCTCTGCCGGTGTCGGGCGTGTGCACGATTCCCCCTGCGAGTGGTTAGTTATTACTGACTAACTTTCTTGCCCAAGCGGATGCGCGCAGATCGCGCACTCCCGTCACTTCTCCAGACGACCGGTGGCGCCGGCGTCGGGATAGAGCCCCTGCCAGACCCGGTGCCCGGGCGGGAATCCCATGGCGGCCAGGGTGTTGATCAGCATTCCGTAGGCCATGAAGGTCGTGGTCTCCTTCGGGTCCGCACCCAGCGGCAGGTGGACGGTGTCCCACAGTTCCATCCAGCCCTTGCGGACCAGCTCGCCGAGCTCGTGGTCGCCTGCCGCCGCGGCGGCGGCGACGGTGACGTACATCTGGAGCTGCATCTGGAGCTTGTCGGGATCCTCGACGATCAGCCGGGTGTACGCGTTCGCCATGGCCTGCTGGGCCTCTTCGCCACGCAGCCCCTCGACTGCGGCGGCGAAGACCTCGCGGGTGTCCCTCAGGCAGCGCTCCGAGGCCGCCAGGAAGATCGCCTGCTTGTTGGGGAAGAGCCGGAAGAGGTAGGGCTGCGAGACGCCCACCCGCTTGGCGATCGCCTCGGTGGAGGTCCCGTAGTACCCGCCCCGGGCGAACTCGTGCATCGCCGCGCGGATGACGCTCTCGCGCCGCTCCTCTGCGCTCATCCTTGCCATGCAGCAAAGTTAGTACTCAATCACTAACTTGGTCAAGGAGGAGTCCTGGGGCAACTCCGGACGGAGGAGGAAGAGGAGGCGAGGTTGCGGGGAAGCGGGGGCGCCGAGAGGGCGGCCGCCGGGGGCGGGGCGCCGGGGGCGGGGCGCCGGGGGGACGGCCGCCCGCCCCCTCGGGCACTCCAGACTTTCAGGCGCTCAGACGATCGGGCGCTCGGGCGCTCAGGCGCTCAGGCGCTCAGGCGAGTGCGACCACTGCGCGGGACATCCCGAGGACCTTCTGGCCGGCGCTCACGGCCGTCAGGTCGACCCGTACGCGGTTGTCGTCCAGCTTCGCCGCGACCTTGGCGGTGACCTCGATCAGGCCGCCCCGGTCGTCGTTGGGGACCACGACGGGCTTGGTGAAGCGCACGCCGTACTCGACCACCGCGCCCGGGTCGCCCACCCAGTCGGTGACCACGCGGATCGCCTCGGCCATGGTGAACATGCCGTGCGCGATCACGTCCGGCAGTCCGACCTCCTTGGCGAACTTCTCGTTCCAGTGGATCGGGTTGAAGTCGCCCGAGGCTCCGGCGTACTGGACGAGCGTGGCGCGCGTCACGGGGAAGGACGCGGCGGGCAGCTCGGTGCCGACCTCGACGTCGGCGTACTTGATCTGTGCTGCCATGTCAGGCCTCCTCGGGGGCGCGGGAGACGAGCTTCGTCCACGCCGTCACCACGTGCTCGCCGGTCTCGTCGTGGACCTCGCCGCGGATGTCGATGATGTCGTTGCCCGCGAGCGATTTCACGGCCTCGATGGTGGAGGTCACCGACAGGCGGTCACCGGCCCGCACCGGGCGGGAGTACGCGAACTTCTGGTCGCCGTGGACGACGCGGCTGTAGTCGAGCCCCAGCTGCGGGTCCGCGACGACCTGGCCGGCCGCCTTGAAAGTGATGGCGAACACGAAAGTCGGCGGTGCGATCACATCGGAGTGGCCGTGGGCCCTGGCCGCTTCGGGGTCGGTGTAGAGGGGATTGGCGTCGCCCACCGCGACCGCGAATTCGCGGATCTTCTCCCGGCCGACCTCGTACGGATCGGTGGGCGGGTAGCTCCGCCCCACGAAGGACTGGTCGAGAGCCATGACTCACTACCTCCTGTTGAAGGACACGAAACACACAGGGACAAAGACAGGAACGACACGGAAACGACACGAGGCCGCCCCCAATGAAGGGGACGACCTCATGACGGTGCCTGTATTCGAGACTTCGCTGGGGTCAGCGGGTCTCGCGGTGCGCGGTGTGCGAGTTGCAGCGCGGGCAGTGCTTCTTCATCTCCATGCGGTCCGGGTTGTTACGCCGGTTCTTCTTGGTGATGTAGTTCCGCTCCTTGCACTCCACGCAGGCCAGCGTGATCTTCGGGCGGACGTCGGTGGCAGCCACGTGAGTGCTCCTTGACGGACTATGGGACGGATGAACGCATAAAAGAGTAGCCGATCGGGAGACCGACCCCGCAATCGGCTACTGTGGGTAGCGGCGACCGGACTTGAACCGGTGACACAGCGATTATGAGCCGCTTGCTCTACCGACTGAGCTACGCCGCTTTGATGTGATCGGCTCCCCACCCGAGGGTGGGGGGCCTCTCTCACCAGAGCCCCAATGCGGAATCGAACCGCAGACCTTCTCCTTACCATGGAGACGCTCTACCGACTGAGCTATTGGGGCGAGCGATGAAGACATTACACGGTTGCCCGCCGATCGCCCAAATCCTTTGCGGGAACAGGGCTCCGAGGGCGTTCGGAAGCCTCTCTTGATCAACCCGCCGCCCCCACACGCCCCACTTCTCCCGTTGTTTGTGCGCGGGCTCACACGGGGCGCGCGCTCCGCGGCTGCCGTGGGCGCCGCGGCCCAGGGGCACCACACCGGTACGACTATTGCGCTCTTCCGCGAAGCGGGGTGCGGTGCGCCCTAGGCTCTGAGCACGCTGCGTGATCTTGGGCCGCGGGCCGCGGCCACGGCCCCAGGAACCGCCCGAGCCACCGCAGGAGCGCGATGTCCGACAGCCAGCCGCAGCAGCCGTCCCCCTCCCACCGCAGCGGCAACGGCAGCGCGGCCGCCGCCGAGGCCGCCACCCTGCTCCTCGCCGGGGCCCGCCTCACGGACGGCCGTACCGTCGATGTCCGCGTCGGCGGCGGACGGATCCAGGCCGTCGGGACCGCGGGCAGCCTCTCCTCCCCGGTACTGGCCCGAGTGGACCTCAACGGCTACCTGCTGCTCCCCGCCCCCGCCGAGCCGCACGCCCACGGGGACACCGCGCTGAGCGCAGACGGCGACGGCCCCGTCTCCTACGCCCCCGACGAGGTGCAGCGCCGCGCCACTGAGGCGGCGCTGCTCCAGCTCGGCCACGGCGCCACCGCCATGCGCTCGCACGTGCGCATCGGCGACATGCACGGCCTCGGCCCCATGGAGGCCGTGCTCCAAGCCCGGCGCTCCCTGCGCGGCCTCGCCGACCTGACCGCGGTGGCCGTACCCCGTCTGCTGACCGGCGCGGCCGGGGCCGACGGGCTCGCCATGCTGCGGGACGCGGTCAAGATGGGCGCCTCGGTCATCGGCGGCTGCCCGGACCTGGACCCGGACCCGACGGGCTTCCTCGAAGCCGTCCTGGAGCTCGCCGACGAGCACGGCTGTCCCGTGGACCTGCACACGGACGGTGACGACCCGGCCCGCCTCTCGCGGCTCGCGGCGATGGCGGGCGGGCTGCGCCCCGGAGTGACCATCGGCCCGTGCGGCGGCCTCTCCCGGCTCCCGCTGGACGCGGCGGCCCGCGCCGCCGACCGGCTCGCGGCGGCCGGCGTACGCGTGACCTGCCTGCCCCAGGGCGACTGCGCGGCCCTGGAGCGCCGCGGCCTGCGCACGGCCCCCGTACGGCTCCTGCGGGCTGCCGGCGTGCGGGTCGCGGCCGGCAGCGGGGCCCTGCGGGACGCCGGGAACCCGGTCGGCCGCGGTGATCCGCTGGAGGCCGCGTACCTGCTGGCCTCCCAGGGCGGGCTGCGCCCCGGCGAGGCCTACGAGTCCGTCAGCGCCTGCGCCCGCGAGGCGATGGGCCTGCCGGAGGTACGGGTCGAGGCCGGCTTCCCGGCGGAGCTGCTCGCCGTGCGCGGCGACCGGATCGCGGGCGTGCTGTCCCTCGCGTACAGCCGGATCGTGATCCACCGCGGGCGGGTGGTGGCGCGTACGAGCGCGGTGCGCGAGTACTGCGACTCCGCCGTCGCGGTGGCCCTGGACCTGCCCCGGCAGGGCCGCGCGGAGCACGGCCCCTGACGGGTGCCTTCCCGGGCGGGGGCGCCCGGCTCGTCGTACCGTCGGGGCATGCGCATCGTCATCGCGGGTGGACACGGTCGGATCGCGCTGCGGCTGGAGCGACTGCTCGCCGCGCGCGGGTACGAGGTCGCGGGCATCATCCGCGACCCCGAACAGGGCGACGACCTCAGGGAGGCGGGCGCCGAACCGGTGCTCTGCGATCTGGAGTCGGCCACGGTGGAACACGTGGCGGGGATCCTCCAGGGCGCGGACGTGGCGGTGTTCGCGGCGGGCGCCGGCCCCGGCAGCGGTGCCGCGCGCAAGGACACCGTGGACCGGGGCGCGGCGGTGCTGTTCGCCGACGCGGCCGAACGGGCCCGCGTGCGGCGCTTCCTGATGGTCTCTTCGATGGGCGCGGACGCCCATCACGAGGGCGACGAGGTCTTCGACGTCTACCTGCGGGCGAAGGGGGAGGCCGACGACCACGTACGGACCCGGCTGGGCCTGGAGTGGACGGTCCTGCGCCCCGGCTCGCTGCTCGACGACGCAGGGCAGGGCCAGGTCCGTCTGGAGGCCCGGACGGGCCGGGGGGCGGTGCCGCGGGACGACGTGGCGGCGGTGCTGGCCGAGCTGGTGGAGACGCCCGCGACCGCGGGTCTGACCCTGGAGCTGGTCTCCGGCTCCACCCCGGTCCAGGTGGCCGTCAAGGCCGTCGCCGGCAACTGACGGCCCGGGGGGAGGCCGGCTCCGGGCCGGCCTCCCGCCCGCGGCTCAGAACTGCGCGTCCAGCTTGTCGTCGGAGCGTCCGACCGAGTCCTGCTGGTAGCGGCTCTCGTACGCGTCGCGGATCCGTTCGATGCGCACGCTGCGGTCGTCGGCCTCCTTCTCCGGGTACAGCAGGACCACTTCGTAGGAGGTCTCCCGGACGATCTTGCCGTCCCCGCCGCGCCACTGGCCGTACCCGTCGTGGAGCGTCAGCCCCTCGGGGAAGGCGGGGGTGATCTCCTGGTCCAGGAACCGCATGAACTCCCGCTCCGCGACCGGGCCGCCGCCGTCCGCCCGCTCCGTGCCGAAGTACAGCCGGGTCTCCCGGTAGGGCTCCCCCACGTCCGTATGAAGGGTGGCTCCCATCAGAGCCGGAATGCCCGCGCCGAGCAGGGCCAGGAGAACCCCGCCGCCGACCTTCCCCCGCGTGTCAGATGTCCATTTCACGCCCGGAGAACGACCGGGGGCCCCGGACGATGCGGCCGACGCCCCGCAGCGCCGCCGGCAATGCGAAAGAACCCCCGTCCGCTGCGTTTCCGCAGATGAACGGGGGTTCCACTCGCGTGGCGGCGCCAGGATTCGAACCTGGGTAGGCTAAGCCGACGGATTTACAGTCCGCTCCCATTGGCCACTCGGGCACACCGCCATGGGATATCGCCTTCGAGGACCGCTTTTCCGCGGTTCTCCCTGGCAACGACGTAAACGATACCTGATGACCGGGGGTGCTTCGCCACCGGATTGATCAGCGCCGCGGGTGGGTGCGGTGGCTAGGCTTTGCCGAGCGGTCCGGGGATGTCCGGCCGCGCCCTCCGGGGCGATCGCAATCGACTTCAAGGAGCCACAGCACATGGCCGACTCCAGTTTCGACATCGTCTCGAAGGTCGAGCGGCAGGAGGTCGACAACGCCCTCAACCAGGCCGCCAAGGAGCTCTCGCAGCGCTACGACTTCAAGGGCACCGGCGCCACCATCGCCTGGTCCGGCGAGAAGATCCTCATGGAGGCGAACTCCGAGGAGCGCGTCAAGGCCGTCCTCGACGTCTTCGAGACCAAGCTGGTCAAGCGCGGCATCTCGCTCAAGGCACTGGACGCCGGTGAGCCGCAGCTGTCCGGCAAGGAGTACAAGATCTTCGCCACGATCGAGGAGGGCATCTCCCAGGAGAACGCCAAGAAGGTCGCGAAGATCATCCGTGACGAGGGTCCGAAGGGCGTCAAGGCCCAGGTCCAGGGCGACGAGCTGCGCGTCAGCTCCAAGAGCCGCGACGACCTCCAGGCCGTCCAGGCCCTCCTCAAGGGCAAGGACCTGGACTTCGCCATCCAGTTCGTGAACTACCGCTGACCCGAGGTCCGCGACCTGTCACCACGCCGGCCCGGCGGTCTTCACCGACCGCCGGGCCGCGGTGGTTGCGGGGTGCATGGGGTGTGCGTGCCGGGCGTGTGCGGCGCGCGCGCTGCCGCGGGCTTCCGTGGGCACTTGGGCGGCGGGGAGTGCGCCCAGCACGGTGGTGGCATCACATCACCGCGTGGCAGGGGGTTCTCGCATGCCTGGGGCCGGCACGTTCCGCGAAAACTTCGCGGCGTCCGTCGTCGTCGCACTCGTCGCCGTCCCCCTGTGCGTGGGGGTGGCGGTCGCCTCCGGGGTGCAGGCCGAGCTGGGGATCGTCACCGGCGTGGTCGGGGGGCTGGTCACCGGCTGGTTCCGCGGGAGCACCCTGCAGGTGAGCGGGCCGGCGGCCGGGCTCACCGTGCTCGTCCACGAGGCGCTGCAGACCCACGGCACGGCGGCCCTCGGGGTGTTGGTGCTGGCCGCCGGCGCGCTGCAGCTGGGCATGGGGGTGCTGCGGCTCGGGCGGTGGTTCCGGGCGATCTCCGTGGCCGTCGTGCACGGGATGCTGGCCGGCATCGGGCTCGTGCTGATCTCCGGGCAGCTGTACGCCCTGGGCGACGCGGAAGCTCCCGGGCAGACCCTGGCGAAGCTGGGCGGGGTGCACGGGCTCGCGGCGCGGGCCGACTGGGCCGCGGTGCTGCTCGGGGTCGGAACCATCGCCGTCATGCTGGCGTGGCGCAGGGCGCCCGCCCGTCTGCGGCTGCTGCCGGGCGCGCTGGTCGGGGTGGCCGCAGCCGCCGCCGCGGCCGCCCTGCTCCGGCTGCCCGTCGAGAAGGTGCGGGTGACGGGGGTGCTGGAGGCCGTGTCCCCGCCCGCCTGGGGCGAGTTCGGGGTGCTGGCGTCCTTCGGCGCGGCCGGGACGGTGGTCGCGCTGGCGCTGATCGCTTCCGCCGAGACCCTCTTCAGCGCGGCCGCCGTGGACCGGATGCACGACGGGCCCCGGACGGAGTACGACCGGGAACTGATCGCCCAGGGCGTGGGCAACAGCGTCTGCGGGCTGCTCGGGGCACTGCCGATGACCGCCGTGATCGTCCGCAGCGCCGCCAACGTGGAGGCCGGAGCGCGCACCCGCGCCGCCCGGGTGATGCACGGTGGCTGGCTGCTGCTCTTCGCCGTGGCCTTCCCCCGGGTGCTGGAGTTCGTGCCGCTGGCCGCTCTGGCGGGGGTGCTCCTGTACGCGGGGTGGAAGCTGCTGCCGGTCAAGGCGGTGGCCGCGCTGTGGCGCACGCACCGGGGCGAGGCGGTGGTGCTGGTCGCCACGGCCGGCGCGATCGTCGCCACCAACCTCTTCGAGGGGGTGCTGGTCGGGCTGGGGCTGGCCATCGCCAAGGCCGCCTGGGAGACCTCCCACGTGCACATCGAGGAGGTGTGGGAGGACGGGGAGCTGTGCGTGCGGGTCATGGGGAACGCCAGCTTCCTGCGGCTTCCCACACTCCTCGACGCCCTGGACGCGCTGCCGCACGGGCAGCATGTGCGGCTCGACCTGAGCGGGCTGCGCCATCTCGACCACGCCTGTCTGACGGCCCTGGACGGCTGGGTGCGCACCCGGACGCCGCTCCCCGGCCGGGAGGGCGTCATCTAGGCCGGTTACCCTCCGCGCGTGGACAACGAGCTGAAGCGCACCCTGGGGGTTTCCGACGCGGTCGTCGTCGGGCTCGGAGCGATGGTCGGCGCGGGGGTCTTCGCGGCCTTCGCCCCGGCCGCACGGGCCGCGGGCGGGGCGCTCCTCGCCGCCCTCGCGGTGGCGGCCGTGGTGGCCTACTGCAACGCGCACTCCTCGGCGCGGCTGGCCGCCCGGTATCCGGCGTCCGGCGGCACTTATGTGTACGGGCGGGAGCGGCTCGGCCCCTTCTGGGGCCACCTGGCCGGCTGGGGTTTCGTCATCGGCAAGACCGCTTCCTGCGCGGCGATGGCGCTGACGGCGGGTGCCTACCTGTGGCCGGGTGGCGAGCACGCCGTGGCCGTGGCGGCGGTGGTGGCGATCACCGCGGCGAGCTACGGCGGTGTCCAGAAGTCCGCCCGGATCGCCCGGTTGATCGTGGCGGCGGTCCTGGCCGTGCTGGCCGGGGTGGTCGTGGTGTGCCTGTCCTCGGGTGCGGCCTCCCCCGAGAGGCTCGCGGGGTCGCAGTGGACCCTCTTCGGCCTGCTGCAGGGCGCCGGGCTGCTGTTCTTCGCGTTCGCGGGCTACGCGCGGATCACCACCCTGGGCGAGGAGGTGCGTGACCCGGAACGGACGATCCCGCGGGCGGTGCCGCTCGCTCTGGGGATCGCCCTGGTGGCGTACGCGGCGGTGGCGGTGGCGGTTCTGTCGGTGCTCGGCGTCGAGGGGCTGGCCCGGTCGGCGGCCCCGCTGGCCGACGCGGTGCGGGCGGCGGGCGCGCCCGAGCTGGCGCCGGTCGTCCGGGTGGGCGCGGCCCTGGCCGCGCTGGGCTCGCTGCTGGCCCTCGTGCTCGGGGTGTCGCGAACGGTGCTGGCGATGGCCCGGGACGGCCATCTCCCGCGCGCGCTGGCGGCCGTACATCCCCGGCACCAGGTACCGCACCATGCCGAGCTCGTGGTGGGTGCGGTCGTGGCGCTGCTCGCGGCCACCGCCGATCTGCGGGGCGCGATCGGTTTCTCCTCCTTCGGAGTGCTTGCCTATTACGCGATCGCGAACGCTTCCGCGTGGACTCTCGATTCAGGTGTCAAGGGGCGGGCCGTGGCGGCGGTCGGGCTGTCCGGCTGTGTGGTGCTGGCGTGTGCGCTGCCCCTCGCGTCGGCGGTCGCGGGGGCCGTGGTGCTGGCTCTGGGCGCCCTGGCGTACGGGGTGCGGAGCCGGCTCAGATCCGGGATCTGAACTCCGCCCAGGGCGCGAGTTCGAGGTCGTGTTCCTCCCCCAGGGCGGACTCCTCGCAGAACCACGCGGTGCCGTCGAGCCAGCCGCGCAGCCAGTCGGCCAGGCCCGGTGCGTCGACGGACCAGGCGAGGTCGGGCTCCCCGGGATTGGGGTCGAACAGCAGGACCTGGGCCGTCTCGGATCTGCAGTCCACGCAGGCGTACATGGCGCAGCCGAGGTCGGCGACGGGCAGGACCGCCTCGGGCCACCGCCAGCCGGAGGCCCGCTGCGCCGCGTAGGCGGCCAGGGCCTGACGCAGGGGCAGGAGCCCGTGCCCCGGGCCGAATCCGCCGTCCCCGACGCCGGTGTGGAGACGGGCGAGCAGGTGCGGCAGGGCGAAGCCGAGTATGCCCTCGGCGCGGGCGATCTCCCCGGCGCCCAGCGGCGTGGGCAGGGGCTTTCCCTGGGCCCGTGCGGAGGTGTGCGCACGGTCGGCGACTTGCTCCAGCAACTGCTCGGTCTCGTCCATGCGTTCATGGTGACGCACGCCACTGACAGCCCGCAGACCCTGTGGACAACCGCGCCGCGGCGGGGCCCGGCCCGTCCGCGGCGCGGCGCGGCGTCGAACGCTCGGTTGCCTGGTGTCAGCGGGCGGCGAACGGGGCGTCCGTGGGAACGATTTCGCGGCCCAGCGGGAGCAGGGAGAGGGGGACCATCTTGAAGTTGGCGATGCCGAAGGGGATGCCGATGATCGTGACGCAGAGGGCGATGCCCGTGACGATGTGGCCGAGGGCCAGCCACCAGCCGGCCAGCACCAGCCACAGGACGTTGCCGATGCAGGAGGGGGCGCCCGCGTCGTGGCGCTCGACCGTGGTGTAGCCGAAGGGCCACAGGGCGTAGACCGCGATGCGGAATGCGGCGATGCCGAACGGGATGCCGATGATGGTGATGCAGAGGAGCGCACCTGCGAGCAGGTATCCCAGGAACAGCCAGATGCCGCTGAGGATGAGCCAGACGACGTTCAGGATTGTCTTCATCGGCGGCGGCCTGCCATCTGTTCGAGCCGGGCGATGCGCTCGGCCATCGGGGGGTGGGTGGAGAACATCTTGGAGAGGCCCGCGCCGGGCCGGAACGGGTTGGCGATCATCATATGACTCGCCGTTTCCAGACGCGGCTCCGGTGGCAGCGGGAGCTGCTTGGTGCCCGCGTCGAGCTTGCGCAGGGCGCTGGCCAGGGCGAGCGGGTCCCCGGTGAGCTGGGCTCCGGAGGCGTCGGCCTCGTACTCGCGGGAGCGGCTGATGGCCAACTGGATCACCGAGGCGGCCAGCGGGCCCAGGATCATGATCAGCAGCATGCCGAGCAGGCCGGGGCCCTCGTCGTCGTTCGACCGGCCGATCGGGATGAGCCAGGCGAAGTTCACCAAGAACATGATCACCGAGGCGAGGGCTCCGGCCACCGACGAGATGAGGATGTCGCGGTTGTAGACGTGGCTGAGCTCGTGGCCGATGACTCCGCGCAGCTCGCGCTCGTCGAGGATGCGCAGGATGCCCTCGGTGCAGCAGACCGCGGCGTTGCGCGGGTTGCGGCCGGTGGCGAAGGCGTTCGGGGCCTCGGTTGGTGAGATGTAGAGCCGTGGCATGGGCTGGCGCGCGGACGTGGAGAGCTCGCGCACCATGCGGTAGAGCTGCGGGGCTTCGAACTCGCTGACGGGGCGGGCGCGCATCGCGCGTAGAGCCAGCTTGTCGCTGTTCCAGTACGCGTAGGCGTTCGTCCCCAGGGCGACGATGACGGCCACGATCAGGCCGGTCCGTCCGAAGAAGCTGCCGATGAGGATGATGATTGCGGACAGCCCGCCGAGGAGTACGGCGGTCTTGAGCCCGTTGTGCCGGCGGTGCACGGTACGCCCTCCAAGTGGTGCGGCAGGGGAGCCCGTCATGGATCTGAGGGTCTACGCTCCAGTGGACCCTCCCTTCCTGGTCAACGCGAGGTGGCGGCGTCTGGTTCCCAGGGCGTGCCGGGGCGGCGGCCCCCCGCCGCCCCCTCGGCGGGGGTGGCGGGGCCGCCGCGCGCGTTACTCCGTACGGGGCAACCGCCCGGATACGGGCTACTGCGTGAAGAGGCTCCCCGACGCGACGCGCAGGACGAGCTGCGGGGCGCCCGAGAGGACGACCGCGGTGACCGCGGTCGCGACGATGGCCGCCGCAACCGGCCAGGGGGCCTTGGCACGGGCCTGAGCGCCCTCGGCGCCCTCGGGCGAGCGGAAGAGCAGCGCCGTCCAGCGCAGGTAGTAGTACAGGGCGATGACGACGTTGACGGCCATGAGCACGGCCAGCCAGCCCAGGCCCGCGTCGACGGCGGACTGGAAGACGGTCACCTTGGCGAAGAGCCCGATGATGCCCGGCGGCAGGCCGGCCAGGCAGAGCAGGAAGAAGGCCAGCGACAGGGCCGCCATCGGGCGCTCGGCGTACAGGCCGCGGTAGTCGCTGATGCGGTGGAGGGGCTTGGTACGGGCGACGAGGGCGGCCACGGCGAAGGCGCCGAGGTTCACGGCGGCGTACATCAGGGCGTAGGCCAGGGTGGAGCCGATCTGGTCGCGCTCGGTGTACGCGGCCGCGGCGATCGGGACCAGCAGATAGCCGGCCTGGCCGACCGAGGACCAGGCGAGCAGCCGTACGGCGCTGTTCGGGCGGTCCGCGGACTGCCGCACGGCTGCGGCGTTGCCCAGGGTCATGGTGAGCGCGGCGAGGACGGCGAGGGCCGGGCCCCAGATCTGCGAGTACGCGGGGAAGGCGATCACCGTGACGAGGATGAGGCCGGTGAAGCCGACGGCCTTGCCGATCACCGAGAGGTAGCCGGCGATGGGCAGGGGGGCTCCGACGTAGGTGTCGGGCACCCAGAAGTGGAACGGGACGGCCGCGGTCTTGAACGCGAAGCCGACCAGGGTGAGCGCGACACCGGCCATGGCGAGGGTGTCGAGCTGTCCGGGGACGTCCTCGAGCCGGTCCGCGACCTGGGTGAGGTGCAGCGATCCGGTGACGGCGTAGACGAAGCTGACGCCCATCAGCGACACGGCGGTGGCGGTGACGGAGGACAGGAAGAACTTCAGAGCGGCCTCGGAGGAGAGCCGGTCGCCGCGGCGCATGCCCACGAGCGCGAAGGCGGGCAGGGAAGCGACCTCCAGCGCGACGATCAGGGTGGCGAGGTCGCGGGAGGCGGGCAGCAGGGCGGCGCCGGCGGCGGAGGAGAGCAGCAGGAACCAGTACTCGCCGGCGGGCATCCGCGTGTCGCGCACGGCGGTGACCGACAGGAGGGCGGTGAGCAGGGCGCCTGCCAGCACCAGGAACTGGACGACCACCGTGAAGTGGTCGGCGACGTAGCTGCAGACATCGGGGTCGGCGGTGAGGCAGAAGGTGGAGCGGTCGCCGGAGCGCAGCGGTAGCAGAGTGGCGGTCGCGGCGGCCAGGCCGGCCACGGAGATCCAGCCGAGGACCGGCTTGTGGCGCTCGGCGACGAAGAGGTCGGCGACGAGGACGGCCAGGCCGACGACGGCGGTGATCACCACGGGGGCGATGGCGAGCCAGTCGACGGACTGGACCAGGCTGGGGGTGTCGGCCGCGAGGGCCGTCAGGGCCGTCATGAGTTGCCTCCTGCGAGGAGCTGCTGAACGGCCGGGTCGGTCAGGCCGAGGAGGAGCGCGGGCCACAGGCCGGCGAGGACGGTGAGGGCGACGAGCGGGGTCCAGGCGGCGAACTCGTAGCGCTGGACGTCCGCGACGGCGGGCTGGGGGCCCGCCTTGGGGTCTCCCATGCAGACGCGCCGTACGACGACCAGCAGGTAGGCAGCCGTGAGCAGGGTGCCGAACGCTCCGATGGCCGTGTACGTGAGGAACGCGGCGCGGGACAGGCCCTCGGCCGGGTCGAAGGCGCCGAAGAGGGCCAGCATCTCGCCCCAGAACCCGGCCAGCCCGGGCAGGCCCAGGGAGGCGACGGCGGCGAAGGCGAGGAGTGAGCCGAGGCGGGGGGCGCGGCCGTAGAGGGCGGCGCCGGTGGCTCCTGCGAGGGTGTCGAGGTCGGCGGTGCCGTAGCGGTCCTTGAGGGCGCCGACCAGGAAGAAGAGGAGGCCGGTGATCAGGCCGTGGGCGATGTTGGCGAAGAGGGCGCCGTTGACCCCGGTGGGGGTCATGGACGCGATGCCGAGGAGTACGAAGCCCATGTGGCCGACGGAGGAGTAGGCGATCAGCCGCTTGAGGTCGCCCTTGTTGCCCTTGCGGGCCAGCGCGAGGCAGGCGAGCGATCCGTAGACGATGCCGACGACGGCGAAGGCGCCCAGGTAGGGGGCGAAGGAGGCCATGCCGTCGGGGGTGACCGGGAGCAGGATCCGGACGAACCCGTACGTGCCCATCTTGAGCAGGACGCCGGCCAGGAGGACGGATCCGACGGTGGGGGCGGCGGTGTGGGCGTCGGGAAGCCAGCTGTGCAGGGGCCACATCGGGGTCTTCACGGCGAGCCCGAGGCCGATGGACAGGACGGCCAGCAGCTGGGTGGTGCGGGACAGTTCGCGGCCGTTGTCAGAGGCGAGTGCCACCATGTCGAATGTGTCCGCCGTCACACCGATGAGGAGGAGGCCGAGCAGCATGACGACGGAGCCGAGGAGCGTGTAGAGGATGAACTTCCAGGCGGCGGCCTGCCGCTGGGCACCGCCCCAGCGGGCGATGAGGAAGTACATCGGGATGAGGACCATCTCGAAGGCGAGGAAGAACAGCAGCAGGTCGAGGACGGCGAAGGTCGCGAGGGTGCCGGACTCCAGGACGAGGATCAGCGCGACGAAGGCCTTCGGGGAAGGGCCTGCGGGGAGCTTGAAGTAGCTGTAGAGCGCGCAGAGGAAGAACAGCAGCGCGGTCATCACGAGGAGGGGGAGCGAGATGCCGTCGACACCGAGGTGGATCCGGACGTCCAGCGCCGGGATCCAGCTGATGTCCGTCGACGCCTGGAAGCGGGACGGGGCGTCGTGGTCGAAGCCGAGGGCCAGGGCGGTCGCCGCGGCGAGGACCACGCCGGTCACGGTCACACCGTGGCGGAGCACGGCCTGCTCGGGGCTGCGGCCCTTGAGGCCGGGCGGGGCCGGCAGGAGGGCCGCGACGGCGCCGAGGAGCGGCGCTGCCACGATGAACGCCAGAAGGAACTGCATCACGGACGGGCTGATATCAATCACGGCTGACTCACGGCTCACGATCCGGCGTTGACGTTGGCGAGGACGGCGGTGGCGATCGCCAGGACCACGGCGCCGGCGAGCAGGGCGCTCAGGTAGCTCTGCACGTTGCCGGTCTGGGCCCGGCGTACGAGGCCGCCGAGCAGCCGGGTGCCGGTGCCCGCGCCGCGGACGTAGGTGTCGACGACCTCGCGGTCGAGGAAGCCGACGAGGCGCGCCGCCGCACGGACGGGGCGGACGAAGAGCCGGTCGTAGAGGGCGTCGAGGTGGAAGCCTTCGGCCGCGTGGCGGTGCAGGGGGCCCAGGAGGGCCCGGCCGGGGTCGGCGGCGGGACCCGCCGGGACGGCGGGGTGCTCGTGGGTGACCTCCGCGACCTCGGGTGCCTCGGCGGCGGACTCGGCGGCCGCGGTGGCCGCGGACACCGTGCCGGCCACGGCGGCGGGCTGCTCGGCGGCGGTGGCGGCCTGAACGGGTCCGGCGGCGGGGGCGGTGGCGGCCTTGGCCGTGGCGCGCTGCCAGAGGGCGTAGGTCAGCATCGCGCCGATGACGGCGGCGCCGGTGCCGAGGACCGAGGTGGCCAGGGTCGGGGTGAGGGCCCTGCCGTCGAACCAGTCGGCGAGCGAGTCCGCCGCGAGGCCGAAGCCGACCGACGGGATGGCCAGCAGCCACAGCACGCCGGTCATGGCGAAGGGCTCCTTGCCGTGGTCGGGGGCGGCCGCGCCCCGGCCGCGGAAGGCCATCAGCCACAGCCGGGCGGCGTAGGCGGCGGTGAGCAGGGCGGTGAGCACGCCGGCGATCAGCACCAGCCAGCCGGCGACGGCGGGGGCGAGGTCCGAGTGGCCGGTGGCGGTCTGCTCGGCGGCGACGAGGACGGCTTCCTTGGAGAAGAAGCCGGCGAAGGGCGGGATCGCGGCGAGGGCGAGCAGCGCGATCGTCATCGTCCAGAAGGCGTCGGGAATGCGCTTGGCCAGGCCGTCCATTCGGGACATGGCGGCCAGGGAGTTCGTACCGGCGGCGTGGATGATCACGCCCGCGCCCAGGAAGAGGAGGGCTTTGAAGGCGCCGTGGGAGAGGAGGTGGAAGACGGCCGCGCTGCGGTCGGCGACGGCCAGTGCGCCGGTCATGTAGGCGAGCTGGCCGATCGTGGAGTAGGCGAGCACCCGCTTGATGTCGTCCTGGGCGAGGGCGGCGAGTCCGGAGCCGATCATCGTGACGGCCGCGATGGCGGCCATGACCACCAGCGCGGCGGCGGAGGCCGCGAAGACGGGCAGGAGGCGGGCGATGAAGTACACACCGGCGGCGACCATCGTCGCGGCGTGGATCAGCGCCGAGACGGGGGTGGGGCCGGCCATCGCGTCGGGGAGCCAGGTGTGCAGCGGGAACTGCGCGGACTTGCCGGCGACTCCGGCGAGCAGGAGCAGCGCGATCAGGGTCGGGTGGTCGAGTCCGCCGCCTGCGACGGTCCCGAGGATCTTGGTGATCCGGAAGGAGCCTGCGTCGGTGGCGAGCGCGAACAGGCCGATGAGGAAGGGGACGTCGCCGAGCTTGGTGACGAGGAAGGCCTTCAGGGAGGCGGAGCGGGCCGCTTCGGTCTCCCAGTAGTGGCCGACGAGGAAGTAGGAGCAGATGCCCATGACTTCCCAGCCGACCAGCAGCACCATCAGGTCGCCGGAGTAGACGACGAGCAGCATGGCGGAGGTGAACAGCGAGACGAGGGCTGCGTACGAGGGGTAGCGCGGGTCTTCACGGAGGTACGCCGTGGAGTAGAGCTGTACGCAGGTGGCGACGACCCCGACCAGGACGGCGACCAGTGCGGCGAAGCCGTCGATGTACAGCGAGAGGTCGATCGGCACCGAGCCGGTCGGGGTCAGCTCGGTCGCGGTGCTGAGCGGCTGCCCGCCGCCCTGGCGGACGGCGACGGTCACGGCCAGTACGGCGGCGGCGAGCGTCGGCAGGATCGCGAGCGGGCGGACGAATCCGGGGGCGCTGCGGCCGAGCAGCAGGCCCGCCACGGCGCCCAGGAAGGGGAGCAGCGGGACGAGGACGGCGAGGGTCGTGGTGCTCACGCGGCGACCTCCGGCCGGGCGGTGCTGGTGTGGTCGCTGGTGTCGTTCGGGCCGGGCTCGTGGCCTTCGGCGGTGTCGCGCAGCCGGTCGACGTCCGAGGTGCCGCGGTTGCGGTACACCATCAGCACGATCGCGAGGCCGATGCCGATCTCGGCGGCGGCGATGGCGATGGTGAACAGGGTGAGGGCCTGGCCTGCGTGCAGGGTGTCGCGCAGCCATACGTCGAAGGCCACCAGGTTGAGGTTGACGGCGTTGAGCATCAGCTCGACGGACATCAGGACCAGGATGGCGTTGCGGCGGGCGAGCACTCCGTACAGGCCCGTGCAGAAGAGGAGCGCCGCGAGCACGGCGGGGTAGGCGAGGTGCATCAGCGCTTCCCCTTGTCACGGGCCTCGTCGGCGGGGTCGTTGCGGCGGGACAGCACGATGGCGCCGATCAGGGCGGCGAGGAGGAGGACGGAGAGTGCCTCGAAGGGCAGCACCCAGTGCTGGAAGAGGATTTCGCCGGAGACCTTCGTGGAGCCCTGGACCGGCCCGTCCAGGTCGATCCAGGTGGTGCGGAAGGCGTCGACGACCACCCAGACCAGGGCCGCTGCTGCGACGACGGCGACGCCGAGCGCGATCCACCGGTTGCCGGAGTCCGCGTCCGGGGAACGGCCGATGGGGGCCTTGGTGAGCATCAGCCCGAAGAGGAGGAGGACGATCACGGAGCCGAGGTAGATCAGGACCTGGACCCAGGCGATGAACTCGGCGGTCAGCAGCAGGTACTCGACGGCGATGCCGCCGAGGGCGACGACCAGCCAGAGGGCGGCGTGCACCAGCTGCTTGGTGGTGACCGTGACGAGGGCCGCGCCGAGGGTGGCGAGGCCCACGAGGAGGAAGGCGATCTCGACGCCGGTCGGGGACAGGAAACCGGGCCCGTTGGTGGCGGCTGCGGCCACGGTGGCGGCGGGGGTCACGCGTCTGACTCCGGGGTCGGGGTGGTCGGCGGTTCGTTCTCGGCCGCCTGGGCTGCGGCTTCGGCGGCCGCCGCTGCTGCTGCTGCCGCTTCGGCCTTCTCCACCGCCTTGCGGGCGGTGGCGATCTCCTTGGGCTCCTCGGCCCGCGGGTCGAGGGCGGGCGGGGCGGGGACGGTCCACATCCACTCGCGGAGTTTGTCGCGCTCGTGGGTCAGCTCGTGGATGTCGGTCTCCGCGTACTCGAACTCCGGCGACCAGAAGAGGGCGTCGAAGGGGCACACCTCGATGCAGATGCCGCAGTACATGCAGAGGGAGAAGTCGATCGCGAAGCGGTCGAGGACGTTGCGGCTGCGCTCGCGCCCGCCGGGGGTGGAGGCGGGGACCGTCTCCTTGTGGGAGTCGATGTAGATGCACCAGTCGGGGCACTCACGGGCGCAGAGCATGCAGACCGTGCAGTTCTCCTCGAACAGGCCGATGACCCCGCGGGAGCGGGGCGGGAGTTCGGGCTGGACGTCGGGGTACTGGGCCGTGTGTGAGCGCTTCGTCATGGTGCGCAGCGTGACGGCGAGACCCTTGGCGAGGCCGGATCCGGGGATGGGCATTACTGGATCGCCACCTTCACGATGCCGGTGAGCGCGATCTGGGCGAGCGCGAGCGGGATGAGTGCGGTCCAGGCGAGCTTCTGGAGCTGGTCCTCGCGCAGGCGCGGGTAGCTCACCCGGAGCCAGATCACGACGAAGGCGAGGACCGCGGTCTTGAGCAGGGTCCAGACCCAGCCGAGGCCTTCGGCGCCGAAGGGCCCGTGCCAGCCGCCGAGGAAGAGGACGGTGGTGAGGAAGCAGAGGACCACGATGCCGGCGTACTCGGCGAGCAGGAACAGCGCGAAGCGCAGGCCCGTGTACTCGGTGTACGCGCCGAAGATGATCTCGGAGTCGGCGACGGGCATGTCGAAGGGGGGCCGCTGCAGCTCGGCGAGGCCGGCGGTGAAGAACACGAGGGCGCCGACGATCTGCCAGGGCAGCCACCACCACTCGAAGGCCTCCACGATGCCGGGGAGGGAGACCGTCCCCGCGGCCATCGCCACGGAGGCGGCGGCGAGCAACATGGGGAGTTCGTAGGCGAGCAGCTGGGCGGCGGTACGCAGGCCGCCGAGCAGGGAGAACTTGTTCGCGGAGGCCCAGCCGGCCATGAGGGAGCCGAGGACTCCGACGCCCATGACGGCGAGTACGAAGAACAGGCCGGCGTCGATGACCTGGCCGACCGCGCCCTCGCCCGGCCCGATCGGGATGGCGAGGAGGACGAGGAGGTACGGCAGCAGGGCGACGGCGGGGGCCAGCTGGAAGATCCGGCGGTCGGCGCCCGCCGGGACGACGTCTTCCTTCTGCGCGAACTTCACGCCGTCGGCGACGAGCTGGGCCCAGCCGTGGAAGCCGCCGGCGTACATCGGGCCGAGACGGCCCTGCATGTGGGCCATCACCTTGTGCTCGGTCTGCCCGACGACGAGCGGGAGCACGAGGAAGACGGCGAAGACGACGATCAGCCGCAGGGCGACGTCGAGGACGTCGTTCACGCGTCGCCTCCGTTGTCGGTGGTGGGGTCGGTTGCGGACTCGGTCTCGGGCTCGGGCTTGCGCCCGGACTCGGCCCCGGTCCCGTCCCCGGACTCGGGCTTGCGCCCGGACTCGGGCCCGGTCGCGTCCCCGGACTCGGGCTTGGGGCCGGGCTCGGCCGGGAGCCGCTCGGGTGCGGGGCCGGCCTCGGGGGCCGGCTCGGCCCCGGCGCCCCGTTCCGCCCTCGGAGCCGGCCTGGGGGCCGGCTCCTGGAAGGCGGGTTTCGGGTCGTGCCAGGGGGCGTCGGAGCTGCGGGGGGCGGGGCGACGCGGCGCAGCCGCTTCGCCCGGCGTCTCCGGGGCCTGGCTCGCGGAGCCGTCCGCCGCCGAGCGGGTACGCCGGGCCGGGCGGGCCGCCGCGTCCGGGGCTGCGGTGCCGGGAGCCGCCGAACTCGGTCCAGCGGTCTCCGGGGCCTGGCTCGCCGAGCCGTCCGCCGCCGAGCGGGTACGCCGGGCCGGGCGGGCCGGGGCTTCGGGAGACTCCGTGGCCGGAGTCGCCGCGTCCGGAGCGGCCGTCCCGGCCACCTGGCTCGCCGAACCCTCCGTGACCGAGCGGGTGCGGCGCGGCGGGCGGGCGGTGGTCTCCGGGGTGGCGGCTTCAGCGGCCTGGGTGGCCTGGGTGGCCGAGCCCTCGGCGACCGAGCGGGTCCGGCGGACGGGGGCGCCCTCGCGCGGGGTACGGGCGGCGGCGCCGGCGGCACGCGGAGTGCGGGCGGGCCGGGCCGGGGCCGGCGGGAGCTGGCCCTTCAGCGGGCCCCAGTCGTTGGGGTCCGGCACGCCGGGCGGCAGCATCTGACGGCGCTTCGGGGCGTCGGGGTCGTGGGCCTCGCCCGGCTCCTTGGCGCCCGGCCAGGCCTTCGCGACGCGTGCGGCCAGCACGAAGTCCTTGCGCAGCGGATGCCCCTCGAAGTTCTCCGGGAGGAGGAGGTGCACCAGGTGCGGGTGGTCGGTGAAGGTGATGCCGAACATCTCGAACGTCTCGCGCTCGTGCCATTCCGCCCCCGCGTAGACGGCGACCGCCGACGGCAGGGAAGGGGCGCTGTGCGGGACGGTCGTGCGCAGCAGGAGCCGGCGTACGCGGTGGTTCTCCAGTGAGGCGACGTGGGCGCAGACCCGGAAGCCGGTGCCGGGCTCGTCCACGGCGCTCAGCCAGTCGAAGTACGTGCAGCCCAGCTTGTCCCGGGCGATCTCCAGCGCGGGAATCCAGCTGCCGACGGGCACGTCCACCGTGAGGACGTCGTACGAGAGCTCGGCGACGGCCTCGGCACCGAAGACCGTGGGAGCGGCGTCGGGGAGGGAGTCGTAGAGGTTCACGCGCCGGCCCCCTGCCCGAGTGCCGGCGGGGGCGTGACCAGGCCGCTGGTCAGCTGGGAGACGGACGGCCCCGAGGCGTAGCGCTCGGCCAGCGACTCGCGGGCGATCTTCTCCTGGAGCTTGAGGATCCCCTGGAGGAGCGCCTCCGGTCGCGGCGGGCAGCCGGGCACGTAGACGTCGACGGGGATGATCTGGTCGACGCCCTTCGTCACCGAGTACGAGTCCCAGTACGGGCCGCCGCAGTTGGAGCAGGCTCCGAAGGAGATGACGTACTTGGGCTCCGGCATCTGCTCGTAGAGCCGCTTGACGGCCGGGGCCATCTTGTCCGTGACGGTGCCCGAGACGATCATCAGATCTGCCTGGCGCGGACCCGGTGCGAAGGGGATGACGCCGAGGCGGATGAAGTCGTGCCGGGCCATGGAGGCGGCGATGAACTCGATCGCGCAGCAGGCCAGGCCGAAGTTGAAGACCCACAGGCTGTACCGGCGGCCCCAGTTCAGGACCACCTTCATCGGTTCCGGGGCCAGACGGGAGAGGACTCCGAGGCGCTTGGGCTCAGGGAGCAGCTCCGGCTGAGGTGTCACGTCCATTCGAGGACGCCCTTCTTGTACGCATAGAGCAGGCCGACGGCCAGGAAGCCCAGGAAGATGAACATCTCGACCAGGGTCGTGGCGCCGTAGCCGGCGGCGGCGAACACCGTCGCCCACGGGAACAGGAAGATCGAGTCGACGGCGAAGATGACGTAGAGGAAGGCGTAGACGTAGTAGCGGACCTGGGTGTGCGCCCAGCCCTCGCCGACGGGGTCCACGCCGCACTCGTAGGTCAGCAGCTTCTCCGGGGTCGGGACCACGGGCCGCAGCAGGCGGCCCGCACCGAAGGCGACGGCCACGAAGAGCACACCGAGGGCCGCGAGCAGTCCGACGACCGAATAACTCCGGAAGTAGTCCGCCGCGAGCACGGTTACGGTCGATACCGTTGGTTCGGGCACGTCCGTTCCTCGCTCCTCGGTCACTGTCGACGATCTGGTACGGACGGGAGTCTAGGGCCTGCCTCACACGGGGTGGGGTTATCCCCCGTTCACAGCACCCCGGCCACCCCATGGCATCAGCGAGGCGCGCTTGACAGGCTGTGGCGCATGACCACGAGCCATGCCATTGCCGGCAACGACAGCCCTCCCCGCGTACGGCCCGTATTCAGCGCCGTCACGTGGAAGGAAATCGCCCATCTGGTGACCAATCTGCCTGAGGCGATCCTCGGTTTCGTTTACGCGGTTGTCATGGTTTCCACCACGGGCGGTCTTTCCGTGACCGCGATCGGACTTCCTTTGCTTGCCCTCGGTCTCTTTTTGTCTCGGCAATGGGGACGGCTGGAACGCGCCCGCGCACGACTGCTCCTGGGCGTAAGGGTGGAGGAGCCGACCCCGATCCCCGGGCCGCGGCGGTCCGGGGGGTTCTTCCCCTGGCTGTGGACGAGCATCAAGGATCCGGTGGGCTGGCGGACCGTGCTGTACCAGCTGATCCGGCTGCCCTGGGGGGTTCTCACCTTCACGGTAGTCCTGACCGGGCTGTTCGTGCTGTGGCCGGTGCTGCCGTATCTGGTGCGGCTGCTCGCGAACGCGGACCGGGCGATGGTACGGGGCCTGCTGTCGCCCTCGGACGACCTGGAGCGCCGGATCGCCGAGCTGGAGTCGGACCGCGGCGTGGTCGTGGACACGGCGGCCGCCGACCTGCGGCGCATCGAGCGGGACCTGCACGACGGGGCGCAGGCGCGGCTGGTCGCGCTGGCGATGGGGCTCGGCCTGGCGAAGGAGAAGCTGCTGGAGGACCCGGAGGGCGCGGCGGCGATGGTCGACGAGGCCCACGGGGAGGTGAAGCTGGCCCTCCAGGAACTGCGGGACCTGGCCCGCGGGATCCACCCGGCCGTGCTGACCGACCGGGGGCTGGACGCGGCGTTGTCGTCGGTGGCGGCGCGGTGCGTGGTGCCGGTGAAGGTACTGGTGGACCTGCCGCCGGGACAGGAGTCCCGGCCGGCGGAGGCCATCGAGGGGATCGCGTACTTCGTGGTGTCCGAGCTGCTGCAGAACGTGAGCAAGCACGCGAGGGCGCGGGGCGCGAGCGTGGAGGTCTGGCGGGTGGACGCCCGGCTGGTGATCCGGGTGTCGGACGACGGACGGGGCGGCGCGGACACGTCCGGCGGGAGCGGGCTGGCGGGGCTGGCGGAGCGGCTGGACGCGGTGGACGGGGTGCTGGTGGTGGACTCCCCCGAGGGCGAGGGGACGGTGGTGACGGCGGAGCTGCCGTGGCGTGACCGGATTCCGGGCCGAGGTTGAGGTCACCGGCCGTCTTTGCCGAACGACGCGGGGCTCCCGTCCGGGTGGGCGGGGGTCCCGTTCGCGCGTCCGGCTCGCCGCCGGGCTCCCGTCCGGGTGAGCGGGGGTCCCGTTCGCGCGTCCGGCTCGCCCCGCTTCCGGGGGCGGCGCCCCGGACCCCGCGTCTCAAACGCCGGCGGGGCCGGGCCGGCCGGGCGCGGGCTCCCGAGCACGCGGTGGGCCCGGTGGGGCCGGGGCCGACCGGCGCGGCGCCCCGAAGGGCGGGCGGTAGCCACCGGCGGGCGGGACGGCTCGGCGCCGGCGGGCGGTGGACACCGGCGGGGCTGGGTGGGCCGGGGTGAGCTGCCGGGGAACGGCGGGCCCGGTGGGGCCGGGGCCGGTCGGCGCGCCGGGGCGCCCGGGGGAGGCCTTGGTGGGGTTAACCCCCCGTTGGACAGGCCTACCCGCCGCATGGCCCGGGGGCGGGGGTGGACGGGAGGGTTGGGGTGTAGGCCGAGGAGCTGAAGGGCGGGTCGGAAATGGACGACGGCAAGGGCGGGCGTGGCGGTTTCGGCGCTGTGCTGCGGGCCCCGGTGGCGGGGCGGACCTGGCGGGAGTTCGCGTACCTGCTGGTCGGGCTGCCGCTGAGCACCCTCTACTTCTCGCTCGCCATCGCCGGTGTGAGCCTCGGCGCCGGGCTGCTCGTCACCTTCCTCGGTGTCCCCGTTCTGGCGGGCGTCCTCGCGATGTGCCGCGGGTTCGGCCGGGTGGAGCGGGCCCGGGTGCGGGCGCTGCTCCGGGCGGACGTCATCGAGCCCGCGCCGATCCGGGCGAAGAAGAGCGGGCCCCTCGCCGCCATGGGCGCGGTGCTCAGGAGCGGGAGCGCATGGCGGCACGCGCTGTACTCCGTCATCCACTTCCCGTGGGCGTTGTTCGGTTTCTGCCTGGCACTGACGTTCTGGGCGGCGGGTTGGGCGTATCTGCTGTACCCGCTGTGGTTCTGGGTCTTCCCGGCCTACACCGACCAGCCCGGGCTCCAGCTCTTCCAGAACGGCGACTACGCCTTCTTCCTCGACTCCCCCGCGGAGATCGCCCTCACCTGCCTCGTCGGTCTGGCCTTCACCCTCGCCACCCCGTGGCTGATCCGGGCCCTGACCACTGTCGACCGGGTCATGGTCGGCGGGCTGCTCGGGGCGTCGCGGCTGGACAGCCGGGTCACCGAGCTGGAGTCGGACCGGGGCGTCGTCGTGGACACGGCCGCCGCCGACCTGCGGCGCATCGAGCGGGACCTGCACGACGGGGCGCAGGCCCGGCTGGTGGCGCTGGCGATGGACCTGGGGATGGCGAAGGAGAAGCTCGGCGAGGACCCGCGGGCAGCCGCCCGCATGGTGGACGAGGCGCACGGCGAGGTGAAGATCGCCCTCCAGGAGCTGCGGGATCTCGCCCGCGGGATCCACCCGGCGGTGCTGACGGACCGCGGACTGGACGCGGCGCTGTCCGCGGTGGCGTCGCGGTGCGCCGTGCCGGTGCGGGTGGCCGTGGACCTTCCGGCCCGGCCGGCCGCGGCCATCGAGGGGATCGCGTACTTCACGGTCTCGGAGCTGCTGCGGAACATCAGCGAGCACGCGGTGGCCCGGTCCGCCTCGGTGGACGTGTGGCAGTCCGGGGGGCGGCTGCTGCTCCGGGTCGCCGACGACGGCAGGGGCGGCGCGAGCGAGCGGGCCGGGACGGGACTGGCGGGGCTCGCCGAGCGGCTGGACGCCGTGGACGGCGTGCTGGTCGTCGACTCCCCCGAGGGCGGGGGGACGACGGTCACCGCCGAGCTGCCGTGGCGGCCCTGACGTCTGTGCGCAGCCGCGGGACTCCCGCCCGGGTGGGCGGGGGTCCCGTTCGCGCGTGCGGCGTGCCGCCGCTTCCCGGCGCGTCGGCTCCGATGAATCCGGACTTCGGGCTTCCGTCCGCTCGCCGTGCGAAAACTCCCCCCGTACGCCCACGGGTTGTCCCGGCTCTGCCTTCACCGGGACTTAAGGCTGGGATGCTTGGCTGAGTCGGGCAGTACGGGAACGAGCGGATGCGGGAGCTGCTGAATCGTGGAAGACAGGGTGCGGGTGGTCATCGCCGAGGATTCAGTGCTGCTGCGCGAGGGCCTGACCCGGTTGCTGACCGACCGGGGGCATGACGTCGTGGCGGGCGTCGGGGACGCGGAAGCCCTGATCAAGACGGTGGCGGAGCTCGCCGCCGAGGATGCCCTGCCGGACGTGGTGGTGGCGGACGTGCGGATGCCTCCGACGCACACCGACGAGGGCGTGCGGGCCGCGGTGCGGCTGCGGCGCGACCATCCCGGGATAGGCGTGCTCGTGCTGTCGCAGTACGTGGAGGAGCAGTACGCCACCGAGCTCCTGGCCGGTTCCAGTACCGGAGTGGGGTATCTGCTGAAGGACCGGGTGGCCGACGTGCGCGAGTTCCTGGACGCGGTAGTCCGGGTGGCCCGGGGCGGGACCGCCCTGGACCCCGAGGTCGTGGCCCAGCTGCTGGGGCGCAGCCGGAAGCAGGACGTGCTGGCGGGTCTGACGCCGCGCGAGCGCGAGGTCCTCGGGCTGATGGCCGAGGGCCGCACCAATTCCGCCGTGGCGAAGCAGCTGGTCGTGAGCGACGGAGCGGTGGAGAAGCACGTCAGCAACATCTTCATGAAACTGGGCCTGTCGCCGAGTGACGGGGATCACCGGCGCGTACTGGCCGTTCTCACCTACCTGAAGTCTTGATCGACTGACACTCTGTCAGATACGGCATACCGGCAGGACCGTCTCAAAGGGCGGTCCTACGGTCCAGAATGTGGCCGCTCCTGGGGACCTGATCCCTACCGTCGTAGGGTGGGTTATGGGGGTGTTCACGCCTCGAAGGAGGTCCAGTTCAGTGACCAGCCAGGTCAGCAGCCCAGCCGAACAGGCCGACGGGCCCGGGGGTGCGGTTGTCGGTGGACAGCGCACTCCGGGAAGTCCGGACGGCAAGGAAGTACGGCGTCTCGATCGGGTGATCATCCGGTTCGCGGGTGACTCCGGTGACGGTATGCAGCTCACCGGTGACCGGTTCACCTCGGAGACGGCGTCGTTCGGGAACGACCTGTCGACCC
The DNA here is from genome assembly GCF_055587885.1 of Streptomyces sp. NPDC046349. NCBI lineage: Bacteria > Bacillati > Actinomycetota > Actinomycetes > Kitasatosporales > Streptomycetaceae > Streptomyces > Streptomyces sp. NPDC046349. The sequence continues at coordinate 138,206 of NZ_JBVJFK010000008.1, read as the reverse complement.
TGCCGAACTTCCCGGCCGAGATCCGCGCTCCCGCCGGCACCCTGCCGGGCGTCTCCTCCTTCCAGCTCCACTTCGCCGACCACGACATCCTCACGCCGGGCGACGCCCCGAACGTGCTGGTGGCCATGAATCCCGCGGCGCTGAAGGCGAACATCGCCGACGTGCCGCGCGGCGCGGAGATCATCGTCAACACGGACGAGTTCACCAAGCGCCCCATGGCCAAGGTCGGGTACGAGACCTCGCCGCTGGAAGACGGCTCGCTGGCCGCCTACAACCTGCACCCGGTTCCGCTGACCACACTGACGGTGGAGGCGCTGAAGGACTTCGGGCTCTCCCGCAAGGAGGCCGAGCGCAGCAAGAACATGTTCGCGCTGGGCCTGTTGTCGTGGATGTACCACCGTCCCACCGAGGCCACGGAGAGCTTCCTGCGGCAGAAGTTCGCGAAGAAGCCCGAGATCGCCGAGGCGAACATCGTGGCCTTCCGGGCCGGTTGGAACTTCGGCGAGACGACCGAGGACTTCGCCGTCTCCTACGAGGTCGCGCCCGCGACCCAGGCCTTCCCCACCGGCACCTACCGCAACATCTCCGGGAACCTGGCCCTCTCCTACGGTCTCATCGCCGCGAGCCAGCAGGCCGACCTGCCCCTCTACCTGGGCTCCTACCCGATCACGCCGGCCTCGGACATCCTGCACGAGCTGTCGAAGCACAAGAACTTCGGCGTGCGGACCTTCCAGGCCGAGGACGAGATCGCCGGCATCGGGGCGGCGCTCGGCGCGGCCTTCGGCGGGGCGCTCGGCGTCACCACCACCTCCGGTCCGGGTGTGGCGCTCAAGTCGGAGACGATCGGCCTGGCGGTGTCGCTGGAACTGCCGCTGCTCATCGTGGACATCCAGCGCGGCGGCCCCTCCACCGGCCTGCCGACCAAGACCGAGCAGGCGGACCTCCTCCAGGCCATGTACGGCCGCAACGGCGAGGCGCCCGTGCCGGTCGTGGCGCCGAGGACCCCGGCGGACTGCTTCGACGCCGCCCTCGACGCGGCCCGTATCGCGCTGACCTACCGGACGCCGGTGTTCCTGCTCTCCGACGGCTACCTCGCCAACGGTTCCGAACCGTGGAGGATCCCGGAGGTCGCGGACCTGCCGGACCTTAAGGTCAAGTTCGCCACCGGTGCGAACCACACGCTCGCCGACGGCACCGAGGTCTTCTGGCCCTACAAGCGGGATCCGGAGACCCTGGCCCGGCCCTGGGCGGTCCCCGGCACGCCCGGCCTCGAACACCGCATCGGCGGCATCGAGAAGCAGGACGGCACGGGCAACATCTCCTACGATCCGGCCAACCACGACCTGATGGTCCGCACCCGCCAGGCCAAGGTCGACGGCATCGAGGTGCCCGACCTCGACGTGGACGACCCGGACGGCGCCACCACCCTGGTCCTCGGCTGGGGCTCCACCTACGGCCCCATCACCGCCGCGGTCCGCCGGGTCCGCCTCGCCGGCCTCCCCGTCGCCCAGGCCCACCTGCGCCACCTCAACCCCTTCCCGGGGAATCTCGGCGAGGTCCTTCAGCGTTACGACAAGGTAGTGGTGCCGGAGATGAACCTCGGGCAGCTCGCCACCCTGATCCGCGCGAAGTACCTGGTCGACGCCCGGTCGTACAACCAGGTGAACGGAATGCCCTTCAAGGCCGAGCAGCTCGCCAAGGTTCTCAAGGAGGCCATCGATGACTGAGGTGACCGAGGCGGCCGACGGGGCGCGGACCCTGCTCTCGCTGGTGCCCAAGGCCGAGAGCAAGCAGTCGATGAAGGACTTCAAGTCGGACCAGGAGGTCCGCTGGTGCCCGGGTTGCGGCGACTACGCCGTGCTCGCCGCCGTCCAGGGCTTCATGCCCGAGTTGGGGCTGGCGAAGGAGAACATCGTCTTCGTCTCCGGCATCGGGTGCTCCTCCCGCTTCCCGTACTACATGAACACCTATGGGATGCACTCGATCCACGGCCGGGCCCCCGCCATCGCGACGGGCCTCGCCACCTCCCGACGCGATCTGTCGGTATGGGTCGTCACGGGTGACGGCGACGCGCTGTCCATCGGCGGCAACCACCTGATCCACGCCCTGCGCCGCAACGTCAACCTGAAGATCCTGCTCTTCAACAATCGGATCTACGGGCTGACCAAGGGCCAGTACTCCCCCACTTCCGAGATCGGCAAGATCACCAAGTCGACGCCGATGGGCTCGCTCGACGCGCCCTTCAACCCGGTGTCGCTGGCGATCGGCGCCGAGGCGTCCTTCGTCGCCCGCACCGTCGACTCCGACCGCAAGCACCTCACCGAGGTACTGCGCCAGGCGGCCGACCACCAGGGCACGGCGCTCGTCGAGATCTACCAGAACTGCAACATCTTCAACGACGGCGCCTTCGAGGTCCTCAAGGACAAGGACCAGGCCCGCGAGGCGGTGATCAGGCTGGAACACGGCCGGCCGATCCGTTTCGGCGCGGACGACGAGAAGGGCGTGGTGCGCAACCAGGCCACCGGGGACCTCGAGGTCGTCGACGTGACCCCCGCCAACGAGGGGCGGGTCCTGGTCCACGACGCCCGGACCGCCAGCCCCACCACGGCGTTCGCGCTCTCCCGCCTCGCCGACCCGGACACCCTGCACCGGACGCCGATCGGCGTCTTCCGCAGCGTCGAGCGGCCGGTCTACGACACCCTCATGGCCGACCAGCTCGACGCGGCCGTCGACCGCAGCGGCAAGGGCGACCTGGGTGCGCTGCTGAACGGCAGCGACACCTGGACCGTCGTCGGCTGACCCGGACGACGCGGCCGCCGGGAAGCCCGGACCCCTCGGGGTCCGGGCTTCGGTGCGTGCGGCCCCCGCCGGCCCGCCATGCACGGCTTCCGGCCCGGCCACCGGCACTCTCCCCAACGCAGCACTTTCAAAAAGTTAGCGCTTCCCGTAGGCTGGTGCTATCGCCGCCACGAGGAGAGCAGTCATGAGCATCGTCGTCACCGCAGCCACCGGAGCCCTCGGCCGTCTCGTCGTCGAGGAACTGCTGGCCCGGGTTCCCGCCGACTGCGTCGCGGCCGTCGTCCGCAACGAGGAGAAGGCCGCCGACCTGGCCGCACGCGGGATCGAGGTCCGGGTCGCCGACTACGACGACCCGGCCGCCCTGGCCGGCGCCTTCCGACCCGGCGACCGCGTGCTGCTGATCTCCGGCAACGAGATCGGGCGGCGCGTCGCGCAGCACACCGCTGTGATCGGCGCCGCGAAGGCGGCGGACGTGGCGCAGCTGGCGTACACCGGCATACTCGGCGGCCCGGAGGCGGACTTCGAGCTGGCCGCCGAGCACACCGCCACCGAGCAGGCCGTCCTCGCCTCCGGCCTCCCGTACACCTTCCTGCGCAACGGCTGGTACCACGAGAACTACACCCGCGAGCTGCCGGCCGTCCTCGGCCGCGGGGCCGTCGTGGCCAGCGCCGGCGAGGGCCGGATCGCCTCGGCGGCGCGTGCCGACTACGCGGCCGCCGCGGCCGTGGTGCTCACGGGCGAGGGCCACCTAAACCGGATCTACGAGCTCTCCGGCGACACCGCGTGGAACCTCGCGGAGTACTCCGCCGAGGTGTCGGCGCAGAGCGGCAAGGAGATCGCGTACACCGAGGTCCCGGCCGACGAACACCTGAGGATCCTGGTGGGCGCCGGGGTGCCCGAGGGCTTCGCGGCGATCATCGTCGACGTGGACGCGGCGATCGCCCGCGGCCGGCTGGCGGGCACCGGCCAGGACCTGGCCCGGCTGATCGGGCGGCCCACGACCCCGGTCTCCGAGGCGATCGGCGCCGCCCTCGCCTGAGAGCGGAGGGCGTGAGCGGGCGGGCTTCCGGCAGGTGCACCACCGCGACCGGAAAGATGTCATGAGTATCTCCCCATGACGGGCATGACATCCGGGCCGCACGGCGATACCGTCGTGAAGTTGGCTGGAAGTCGCACAGGAGGCCCCGTGAAGGCACAGAACGAGCAGCGCGCGGGTTTGCTCTACGGATTCGGCGCTTACGGGATGTGGGGGCTGGTCCCCCTCTTCTGGCCGCTCCTGATGCCTGCCGGGGCCGTCGAGATCCTCGCCCACCGCATGACGTGGTCCCTGGCCGTCGTCGGCCTGGCGCTGCTCGCGGTGCGCCGCTGGGGCTGGATACGCGAGCTGCTGAGCCAGCCGCGCAAACTGGGCCTGACCGCACTGGCCGCTTCGGTGATCAGCGTGAACTGGGGCCTGTACATCTGGTCCGTCAACAACGGCCACGTCGTCGAGTCGAGCCTCGGCTACTTCATCAACCCGCTGGTCAGCATCGCGATGGGCGTGCTGGTCCTCGGCGAGCGGCTGCGCCGCGCGCAGTGGGTGGCGGTCGGCCTCAGCTTCGTCGCGGTGCTCGTGCTCGCCATCGGCTACGGACGGCCGCCATGGATCTCGCTGGTCCTGGCCTGCTCCTTCGCGACGTACGGCCTGATCAAGAAGAAGCTCAACATGGGCGGGCTGGAGTCGCTGGCCGCCGAGACGGCGATGCTGTTCCTGCCGGCCCTCGGCTACCTGCTGTGGCTGGGCGCGCAGGGGCAGTCCAGCTTCACCTCGCAGGGCGTCGGCCACGCGCTGCTGTTGGCGGCGACCGGCCTGGTCACGGCGATCCCGCTGGTGTTCTTCGGGGCGGCCGCCATCCGGGTCCCGCTGTCGACCCTCGGGCTGCTCCAGTACATGGCCCCGGTGTTCCAGTTCGGGCTCGGCGTCCTGTACTTCCACGAGGCCATGCCTCCGGAGCGCTGGGCCGGCTTCTCCCTGGTGTGGGCCGCGCTGGCCCTCCTGACCTGGGACGCGCTGCGTACGGCGCGACGCTCCCGCGCCCGGCTGGCGACGGCCCCCGTGGTCGCCCCGGCGCCGGCCCGCGAACCCGCGTAACGGCCGCCCGCAAGGCGCGCAACAGCAAACGCTTCGGCCTCACGATCCCCGGTACGGACCCTCCGCACCGGGGATCGTCCGTTTTCCGAACTGCCCTGACCGAATTGAGGTCTTGACGGACAGTCATACTCTCGCTGACCATCAGGCTCGCACTGACGCACTAACGCTCACACGCTCTATCTCGCTCGTTCCGTCATATCCCCAGCGGAATCCCGGAGCCCCCACATGAGCCTGTCCGTCTCCCGGCGCCTCGCTGCCGTGACCGCTTTCGCGGTCGCCGGCCTGTTCGCCTCCGCCGCCCCCGCCGCACTCGCCGCCCCCACGGCGGTCGCCGCGGCGCCGACCCCGCCCGACATCCCGTTGGCCAACGTCAAGGCCCACCTGTCGCAGTTCTCGACCATCGCCGCCAACAACGGCGGCAACCGCGCCCACGGCCGGGCCGGCTACAAGGCCTCGATCGACTACGTGAAGGCCAAGCTCGACGCGGCGGGCTTCACCACGACGCTGCAGACCTTCACCACCAGCGGCGCCACCGGCTACAACCTGATCGCCGACTGGCCGGGCGGCGACCCCAACTCGGTCCTGATGGCCGGCGCGCACCTCGACTCCGTGACCTCGGGCGCGGGCATCAACGACAACGGCTCCGGCAGCGCGGCGGTCCTGGAGACCGCCCTCGCCGTCTCCCGCGCTGGGCTGCAGCCCACCAAGCACCTGCGCTTCGGCTGGTGGGGCGCGGAGGAGCTGGGGCTGATCGGGTCGAAGTACTACGTCAACAACCTGCCGACGGCCGAGCGGGCCAAGTTCGCCGGGTACCTGAACTTCGACATGATCGGCTCGCCGAACCCGGGCTACTTCGTCTACGACGACGACCCGACGATCGAGCAGACCTTCAAGAACTACTTCTCGGGCATCGGCGTCCCGACCGAGATAGAGACCGAGGGCGACGGCCGCTCGGACCACGCCTCCTTCAAGAACGTGGGCATCCCGGTCGGCGGCCTGTTCACCGGGGCCAGCAACACCAAGACCTCGGCGCAGGCGCAGAAGTGGGGCGGCACCGCCGGCCAGTCCTTCGACCGCTGCTACCACTCCTCCTGCGACAACACCGCGAACATCAGCGACACCGCCCTGGACCGCAACACGGACGCCGCCGCGTACGCGGTCTGGACCCTGGGCGCCTCCACCCCGGTCCCGCCCGGCCCGTCCTTCGAGAACACGGCGGACGTGAACATCCCGGACTCCCCCGCCGCGGCGGTCAGCTCGCCGATCACGGTCTCGGGCGTCGCGGGCAACGCCCCCGCCACCACCAAGGTGGACGTGAACATCGTCCACACCTACCGCGGTGACCTCCTGGTCGACCTGGTCGCCCCGGACGGCACGGTCTACAACCTGCACAACCGCTCGGGCGGCAGCGCCGACAACATCGTGGGGTCGTACACCGTCAACGCCTCCAGCGAGGTCGCGAACGGGGTCTGGAATCTCCGGGTCAGGGACGCGGCCGCGCAGGACGTCGGCTACATCAACAGCTGGAAGATCACCTTCTAGGCGCCGGTGGTCCCGCTCCCCTCCCAGGGCCCCGGCGCGATCCTCCCGGATCGTGCCGGGGCTCAGCCGTCCTCGGCGCGCCCCTGGGACGATGCCTCCAGCGGCTCCCTCATCCGGGCCCGCAGTTCCTCGGCCACGGCCGCCACGTCCGCGAGGCCCAGCTTCGCCGCCTCGACCAGATCGCCGAGCTCCTCCGGCGAGGGCAGCTTCGCGGCTCCGGCCACGCGCAGGTACGAGCGGGTCGCCGCGGCCGCGTAGAACTCGTTCATCGGTGATTCCAGCGCCGGGCAGACCGCGAGGGTGTGCAGAAACGCGGCGGCCCGCCACGCGGTGTCCGGGGCGGGCTGTTCGGGCACCAGGACCAGGTCGTTCTGGTGCCGGGCGACCGCGGCGGCCACCCCGGAGGGATCCCACACGGCGGGATCTGACGGGAGATGGTGGGCCAGAGCGGTCCAGGCCCACTCCATGGTGATCTTCAATTGCCGAACCGCTCCTGGAAGTAGCCCCAGTGATCGGCGAACTCCTCTATGCCGGAGAGGAAGTTCTTCCGGTCCTCGTCGAGTTCGCGTTCGGTGACCTCGGTGATCAGCGCGGTGACCGTCGTCCCCAGCGCCGCCGCGCGCGCCTTGAGGCGCTCGTGGAACTCTTCGTCCAGGCGGATGGTGACGTGTCTCGACATGCCCAACACCGTACAGCGGCCGCGCTGTACGGGCAGCAGTAACGCCGCAAGGGTGGGCAGGGACACAGTCCCCGCCCACCCCTGCGGCACCCGCGTCCGGGAGGGCTACTTGTTGGCGTCGGCCGCCTTCACCAGTGCGTCCTTGGTGACCGCACCGGCATAGACCTTGCCGTCGTCGGTGACCAGGACGTTGAAGAGGCGGGTCGACAGGACCCGGCCCTCCCCGAAGCTGCCGCTCACCTTGTCCCCGAGGGAGTCGAGGAACTGCTTGGCCTCCTTCGGGGCGTTCTTGTCGTTCTCCAGGTCCTTGAGGCCCTTGCCGGCGCCGGAGTCGATCCGCGCGATCGTGGCCCAGCCCTCGCCGAGCACCTTCACGTCGCCCTTGCCGCCCGGACCGCCGGCCAGCCCCTCCAGGCCCGGGAAGGACTCCAGCGCCTTGAACGCGCCGTCCTTGTCACCCTTGCCGTGGCCGTCGGCGCCCTCGGTCACCTTGGCGCCCTTGGGCGGGGTGAAGGTGAAGGTGTCGGCGGACGGCTTGGCGAAGTCCACCTTGGTGAAGCCGGCGTCCACGATCGGCTTGCCACCCTGGGCCGAGAGCAGCTGCACGCGCAGCGGCACGCCGTTCTTGGCGTCCACCGCGATCTGCACCGATCCGACGGTCGAGCCGGCCTGCTTGGGCTTGAGCACCAGCTGGTAGGCGTCGCGGCCGGCCACCTGCGCGGTCTCGCCGACGCTCACGTCCGTGGTGGGGCCGGCGGCCGCGAGGATCTCCTCGGCCAGCTTCTGGGGCGAGGCGTTCAGCCGGTCGCCGGTCTTGTGCTCCGTGCCCGCGCCCTTGCCGGCCGCCCGGTCCGACGGGGCCGCCTTCTCGTGGAAGACCTCGTTGGACTTGGAGTCGTAGCCCCACACGTCGTCGCCGTTGTGGATGAGGCTGTACTCGTCCTTGCCGTCCAGGAAGGTCAGCTTCTGGCGGTCCTCGCCGTCGGCCGCGACCCGGAGGGTGTGCGTGCCGTTCGCCAGCTGCGCGACCTTGTCCTCCGGGTTGGCGGAGCCGCCCGTGACGCCGCCGCCGCCGAGCAGGCCCGACGCGATCTTCGGCAGGCCCAGGTCGGTGCTGATCTTCGCCGTGCCCGACAGCTGCTCCACGTCCGAGGCGGCGACCTTCTCGATCAGCTGCTGCGCCGTCACCTTGGGCAGGTCGGGCCCGCCGGCATTGGCGAAGGCCGGGACCATCGCCACGGTCGCCGCGGCGACACCCGCCACCGCGACCGGTACGGCGTACCGGGCGACCTTGCGAGAAGTCTTCGTGTTCGCTGCCATGTCAGTGCCCTGCCCTCTGTGTCGACGGCGGCGATCCGCATGTCGCCGCGCTCACCCGATCTGGTGGGGTTGATGACTCCATCTGACCAAATCGGCGACGTCGGGTCGTCAGTCCCCGGAAGCAACTGGACGTACGACCGTGGGATGACACAGCGGGCCCTGCGTCCCCCGACCCGTAGGGGTAGGCGGGGCGCAGGGCCCGTCAAGGTGCCTGCGGGCGCGGCCGCCCGCCGTGAGGCGTCAGCCGGCGCGGTGCACCACCGCGTCGCACAGCTCCTCCAGAGCTGCCTTCGCGAAGCACTCGGGCAGCGGCGCGAGCGTGGCCCGCGCGTCCTCCGCGTACCGGACGGTGTCGCGGCGGGCCTGCTCCAGGGCCGGGTGCGCCCGCAGCCGGGTGAGCACCTCGGCGTGGCGGGCGTCGTCCGTCAGGTCGCCGTCCAGCAGCTCGACGAGCTCCAGGTCCTCCGGACGCCCGTCCCGTGCGGCCATCTCGCGCAGCCGCAGTACCGGCAGCGTCGGGATGCCCTCGCGCAGGTCGGTGCCCGGGGTCTTGCCGGACTCGTGCGCGTCGGAAGCGATGTCGAGGACGTCGTCGGCCAGCTGGAAGGCGGTGCCGAGGCGCTCTCCGTACTGGGTCAGGATGTCGACGACCGACTCGTCGGCGCCGGACATCAGCGCGCCGAAGCGGCCGGAGACCGCGATCAGCGAGCCGGTCTTGCCGGCGATGACGTCGAGGTAGTGGGCGACGGGGTCGCGGCCGTCGCGCGGACCGGCCGTCTCCAGGATCTGGCCCGTCACGAGCCGCTCGAAGGCCTCCGCCTGGATGCGGACGGCCTCCGGCCCCAGGTCGGCCAGGATGTGCGACGCACGGGCGAACAGGAAGTCACCCGTGAGGACGGCCACCGAGTTGCCCCAGCGGGCGTTGGCGCTCTCCACACCGCGGCGCACGTCGGCCTCGTCCATGACGTCGTCGTGGTAGAGCGTCGCCAGGTGGGTGAGTTCGACGACCACGGCGGACGGGACGATCCCGGGCGCGTAGGGGTCGCCGAAACGGGACGCGAGCATGACGAGCAGTGGCCGGAACCGTTTGCCTCCGGCCCGGACCAGGTGCTGTGCGGCCTCGGTGATGAAGGGGACTTCGCTCTTGGTGGCTTCCAGCAGACCCGCCTCGACGGCGGCCAGTCCGGCCTGGACATCGGTCTCAAGAGCCTGGTCCCGCACGCTCAGTCCGAACGGCCCGACGACGGTCACGAGGGGTACTCCTGTCTGCTGACGATCACGTTGACGATCACCTGGATTGTCGATGTGTCGCTGCCATCACTCAAGCCAGCGTATCGGGTCTGTTTTCGATCACCGAGAGGGCCTTCCCGGCCACCCTCCCCACACTGCCCGATGAGCACCGGTATGTTCGGGAGGAGCAGAAACAACCGGAGAGTACGTTTTGCCCAGAACTACGCCCGAGACGGGCGAACCCAGGTGTCCGACACCGCGGCGGACGGCGGCCCGGGCGCGGCCCCGGGCACCGCAGAGCCTCCGTCGCCGCGGCCCAGGGGACCATGGTCCACCCCGTCCGTGTCGCCGCCGGATGGCTCGCCGACCGGATCGCCGGCTGCTGCCGCGCCGTCCCGGGGGGCGGCACCCTCGTGGCGGCGGGCCCGACCGTGATCGCACCGGCGCTGTGGCTGCGGCGCACGATGCACCCCGTCCACTGAGGCTGCGGCCGAGGCGATTGGTGGCAGAACCGATGATCATCCGCACCGAGTTCCCGTACGGCACCACTCACGAGGACGTCCGGATCCCGCTCCCCGACGGAGTGGAGCTGTACGCCCGGATCTGGCGCCCCGTGACCGACGAGCCCGTCCCGGCACTGCTGGAGTACCTCCCGTACCGGCTCACCGACTGGACCGCGCCGCGCGACTGGCAGCGCCATCCCTGGTACGCGGGGCACGGCTACGCCTCCGTACGCGTCGACGTGCGCGGACACGGCTGCAGCGGCGGCCGCCCCGGCGACGAGTACGACGCGCGCGAGCTCGCCGACGGGGTCGCCGTGGTGGAGTGGCTGGCGGCGCAGGAGTGGTGCACGGGATCGGTGGGGATGTTCGGGATCTCGTGGGGCGGGTGCAACTCCCTCCAGATCGCCGCCCTGGCCCCCGAACCGCTCAAGGCCGTCGTCACCGTCTGCTCGACGGACGACCGCTACGACAACGACGTGCACTACATGGGCGGCTCGGTGCTCGCCGTGGACATGCACGCGTGGGCCGCGACCATGCTGGCCTTCGCCTCCCGGCCGCCGGACCCGCGGTATGCCGGCGACGGCTGGCGCGCGCAGTGGATGGACCGGCTGGAGGCGGTGGAACCGCTGATCCACACCTGGCTCTCGCACCAGACCCGCGACGCCTACTGGCGCCACGGCAGTGTCTGCGAGGGCTACGGGGCGATCGGCGCGGCCGTGCTCGCCGTCGGCGGCTGGCACGACCCGTACCGGGACACCGTGCTGCGGCTGGTCGAGCACCTGCCGAAGGCGCGCGTACGGGGCCTGATCGGTCCCTGGTCGCACCAGTACCCGGACCGCGGGCTGCCGCCGGGTCCGGCGATCGGCTTCCTCCAGGAGACCCTGCGCTGGTGGGACCACTGGCTGAAGGAGGCCGACAACGGGGTGATGGACGAGCCGCTGCTGCGCGCCTGGATCAGCGACGCCCACCCGCCGGCGACCGTGTACGAGGAGCTCCCCGGGCGCTGGGTCGGCGAGCGAACCTGGCCCTCGGCGCACGTGATCCCCGTCCCGTACGTGTTCCAGGGCCCGCCCGTGGCCGTCGCCTCCCCGCAGCACACCGGGCTGGACGCGGGCCGCTTCTTCCCCTTCGGCAACGACGCCGACCTGCCCCCGGACCAGCGGGAGGAGGACGCGAAATCGGCCTGCTTCGAATTCCCGGTGGGCGGCGGCGAGCCCGTGGAGATCCTGGGCCGGCCGTCGGTGACCCTGCGGCTGCGGCTCGACGTGCCGTACGGGCAGGTCGTGGCGCGACTGTGCGACGTCGCCCCGGACGGCTCCTCGACGCTGGTCACGCGGGGCGCCCTGAACCTGTCCGCCCGCCAGGGGCGGGACCGGGCCGTCCCGTGGCCGGTGGGCTCGTACGAGGACGTCACCTTCGAGCTGAACGGCATCGGCCACGCCTTCCCCCCGGGGCACCGGATCCGCCTCGCGGTGTCCTCCGCGTACTGGCCGTGGATCTGGCCGCGGGCCGGGTCCGAGGCCGGCTGGACGCTGGACCCGGCGGGCAGCTCGGTCACCCTGCCGGTCCGGGCGGCGTCCCCGGCCGGGGAGGGCGGGATCGTCTTCGATCCCCCCGAGCAGTCGGAGCCGCTCGGCGTCTCCTTCCCGGCCACCCTGGACGAGCCGCGCCCGGAGCGGCTGGTCGTGCGGGACGTCGCGCGCGGGACCTGGCGGCTGGAGGTGGACCCGCGGTACGGGGGCACCCGGGTCTACCCCGACGGCCTGGAGTACGGCGAGGACGCCACGGAGGTGTACGAGATCCAGGACGGGGACCCGCTGTCGGCCCGGACCCGCTCGCAGTGGCGGATCCGGCTCCACCGGCCGGAACTGGGCTGGGACGCGCGGGTGGAGACCCGCTCGGAGGTCGCCTGCGACGAGGGCGGCTTCGTGACGTCGAACGAGGTGGTCTGCCGGGAGGGGGACGAGGTCGTCTTCCACCGCACGTGGGAGCGCCGACTCCCGCGCGCGGCGGGCTGACCGGGTCCGCCGCCCCGGCGGACCCCTCCGAGCCGGCGGTCCGACCTCCCCGGGCCGACCGCCCCGGCCGGCCGGGGGTCAGCCGAACAGCCGCTCCAGGACCACCGCGATGCCGTCGGCCTCGTTGGACAGGGTCAGCTCGTCGGCCACGGCGACCAGCTCGGGGTGGGAGTTGGCCATGGCCACGCCCCACGCCGCCCACGCGAACATCGGGATGTCGTTCGGCATGTCGCCGAAGGCGATCGTGCGGGCGGCGCGGACGCCCAGGACGTCGGCCGCCCGCGCGAGACCGCTGGCCTTGTCGATGCCCGGCGGCTGGAGTTCCACCGTGTGCTCGCCGGCCATGGTGACGTTCACCAGGTCCCCCACCACCGACCGCGCCACCCGCGTCAGCTCGTCGTCGTCCAGTTCCGGGTGCTGGAGCAGCACCTTGTTGATCGGCGCCGACCACAGGTCGGAGCGCCGGGCCACCCGGACCGTCGGCAGGTGCGGGTGCCACATCCGGTAGCCCGGCCCCATCAGCATCTCCGCGTCCAGGCCCTCCTGGTTGACCGCTGCGTAGACCTCGCCGATCTCCGCCTCGATCTTGCCGAGTGCCACCTCCGCCAGTTCGCGGTCCATGGACACGGAGTGCAGGAGCCGGCCGCGCGCAGCGTCGTACACCTGCGCGCCCTGCGCGCACACCGCGAGCCCCGTATAACCCAGCCCGTCGAGGACGTGGCGGACCTGGGGGACGGGGCGGCCGGTGACGATGATGTGCCGGGCGCCGGCCGCGCGGGCGGCCGCGAGCGCCCCGGTGGAACGGGCTGAAACGCTGTCCCCGGCACGCAGCAGAGTCCCGTCCAGGTCAGTGGCGATCAAGGCATAGGGAAGGGCCGGAAGAGGGGCGGAAGTCACGGCGCCAAGGATACGGACCCCTGTGGACAAGTCCTACAAATAGAACGCGAATCCGGCCTCCCGCGCGCCCCTCCCGTCACTTGACGCACTGCAGAGTCGGCCACCCGACATGACGACCACGGCAGGCCACCGCATCGCCGGCTTCCTGCTTCACCGCGCGGTGCCGGACCGCAGGCTCGCGCCGGCGCCTTGCGCTCGGCGGCGTTCGGGCACACCCGGGAGTTGTAGCGAAGCTGCACGGCCCTGACCGTACGACCTGAAACCGACAACTCGCGCCCGAAGATCAGATAGAACCACAATTGGCGATATCTGCCCGTTCTGGTCTTCCCGTGTGTGTTTCATATCCGACTGAGGGCCCGAGCTTTCACGCAGGATCCTGGGTAGCGTGTGCCGCACTGTGTTTCCCGGGACACCCCCGGACCGCGTCGAAAGCGAGGCAGTACCCCATGCCCCAGCAGAGCCCCCTCGATGTCCCCGAGGGCGACCCGTTCGGGCCGCACAACCTCCCCTACGGCGTCTTCTCGACCGCCGGCGAGGAACGCCGCCGGATCGGTGTGCGCATCGGCGGGCACGTGCTGGACGCGGGGGCGGCCGCCGTCGAGCTCGGCTCCCCGTACGCCGACCTGCTCGGCCGGACCTCCCTCAACCCCCTGCTGGCCGCCGGACGCACCGCCTGGCGCGACGTGCGGCGCGCGCTGACCGCCTGGGTCACCGACCCCGGCCACCGCCCGACCGTCGAGCCGCACCTGCTGCCGCTGGACGAGGTCACGCTGCACCTGCCGTACGAGGTCGCCGACTACGTCGACTTCTACGCGAGCGAGCACCACGCCACCAACGTCGGGAAGATGTTCCGTCCGGACGGCGACGCGCTGACACCCAACTGGAAGCACCTGCCGATCGGTTACCACGGCCGCTCCGGCACCATCGTCGTCTCCGGGACCGACGTCGTACGGCCCTCCGGGCAGCGCAAGGCGCCCGCCGACCCGGCGCCCGTCTTCGGCCCGTCCGTCAAGCTCGACATCGAGGCCGAGGTCGGCTTCGTCGTCGGCACGCCCTCCGAGCTGGGCCGCCCCGTACCGGTGGGCGCGTTCGAGGACCACGTCTTCGGGCTGTTCCTGCTCAACGACTGGTCGGCGCGGGACATCCAGGCCTGGGAGTACGTGCCGCTCGGCCCCTTCCTCGGCAAGTCCTTCGCCACCTCCGTCTCAGCCTGGGTCACCCCGCTGGAGGCTCTGGACGCCGCCCGCGTCACCCCGCCCGCCCGGGACTTCCCGCTGCTGCCCTACCTGGACGACGCGGACGTCGACCGCCCCGGCGGCTTCGACCTGCACATCAGCGTCTGCGTCAACGGCCAGGAGATCGCGCAGCCGCCGTTCGCGACGATGTACTGGACCGCCGCCCAGCAGCTCGCGCACATGACCGTCAACGGCGCCTCCCTGCGCACCGGCGACGTCTTCGGCTCGGGCACGGTCAGCGGCCCCGAGGTCGGCCAGCGCGGCTCGCTGCTGGAGCTGACCTGGAACGGCCGCGACGCCATCGAGCTCGCCGACGGCAAGCGCACCTTCCTGGAGGACGGGGACACCGTCACCCTCACCGCCTGGGCCCCCGGCCCGGACGGCACGCGCGTCGGCCTCGGCGAGGTCACCGGCCGCATCGTGGGCGCCGAGCAGTAGCCCTCGACACCTCGCGCCTCCGGACGGGCCAACCCCCGTTCGGAGGCGCGCCGCGTGCGACGCGCGCGGCGGGCCGGGATGGTGGGCGGAGGACCGGAAGCGGAAACCCGTACCCCGTACCCCCACCACGAGGAGCCGCCATGACCGTACGCAGCCTGAGGACCCTCGTCACCTGCGCGGCCGCCGTGTCGCTCGGCCTGACCGCCGTGGCCCCGGCCCACGGGGTGGAGGGGCCCGCGCCGGACCCGCGCAACGCACGGGCCATGCGGGACATGGCGACGGCGATGGCGGCGACCGCCAAGTACGCGGACGAGCGGCAGGCCATCAAGGACGGGTACGTCCCGAAGGGCCAGGAGTGCATGACCAACCCCTTCGGGGCGGGCGCCATGAACTACCACTACGTCAAGCAGGCCAACTGGGGTTCGATGGATCCGGCGAAGCCCACCGCGCTCCTCTACAGCCGCGAGAAGGACAAGAACGGCCGCCGCAGGCTGGAGACGGTGGAGTGGATGTCCACCGACCGGGACCAGGACCTGAAGACCGCCGACGACCGGCCGAGCATGTTCGGCCTGCCCTTCGACGGCCCGATGCCGGGCCACTGGGCGGGCATGCCCAAGCACTACGACCTGCACATGTGGGCGTACAAGAAGAACCCGGCCGGCCGCTTCCACAACTGGAACCCGGCCCTGACCTGCCCGCACAAGGCCCCCACCCCGGGCAAGCCGGCCACCGCCCACGCGCACGGCCACTAGCGGGCCGCCTGCGCGGTCAAGCGCCTTTCGCAATGACTCCCGCGAGAGCAGGCCGACCACGGAGGCCCGGACGGGAATCCCACCACTGGCACGTCGAGAACAAGAACCCCGGGCAGCGGTCTACGTGCTGCCGGAGCAGCCCCGTGCACAGGCGAAGGGCCCGGCTCCCCCGAGGGGGGCCGGGCCCTGGGCCGTGCGGCGGACCGGTCAGCGGACGAAGGTGCTCGCCTGGCCCGCCAGCTCCAGGAAGTACTGCGGCGCCAGGCCCAGCACCAGGGTGACCGCGACGCCCACCGCGATGGTCGTCATCGTCAGCGGCGAGGGGACGGCCACGGTCGGGCCGTCGGCCTTCGGCTCGCTGAAGAACATCAGGACGATCACCCGGATGTAGAAGAACGCGGCGATCGCGGACGACAGGACACCGATCACGACCAGTGCCCCGGCGCCGCCCTCCGCCGCCGCGCTGAACACGGCGAACTTCCCCGTGAAGCCCGACGTCAGCGGGATGCCGGCGAAGGCGAGCAGGAACACCGCGAAGACCGCCGCGGTCAGCGGTGAACGCCGGCCCAGACCGGCCCACTTGGACAGGTGCGTCGCCTCGCCGCCCGCGTCGCGCACCAGCGTGACCACCGCGAACGCGCCGATCGTCACGAAGGAGTAGGCGGCCAGGTAGAAGAGGACGGACTGGACGCCCTCCGCCGACGTCGCGATCACACCGGCCAGGATGAAGCCGGCGTGCGCGACGGACGAGTACGCCAGGAGCCGCTTGACGTCCGTCTGGGTCACGGCGATCACCGCACCCGCCAGCATCGTGACGATGGCCACCGCCCACATCACCGGCCGCCAGTCCCAGCGCAGCCCCGGCAGGACCACGTACAGCAGCCGCAGCAGGGCGCCGAACGCTGCCACCTTCGTCGCCGCGGCCATGAAACCGGTGACCGGGGTCGGGGCGCCCTGGTAGACGTCCGGGGTCCACATGTGGAAGGGGACCGCACCGACCTTGAAGAGCAGGCCCGTCAGGATCAGCGCACCGCCCATGAGGAGCAGTGCGTCGTTGCCCATGGTGTCGGCGAGCGCCGGGTCGATCTTCGTGATCGTGCCGTCGACCACGTCGGCGATCACCGCGTACGACATGGAGCCCGCGTAGCCGTAGAGCAGCGCGATGCCGAAGAGGAGGAAGGCGGAGGAGAAGGCGCCCAGCAGGAAGTACTTCACCGCGGCCTCCTGCGACATCAGCCGCTGGCGGCGGGCGACGGCGCAGAGCAGGTACAGCGGGAGGGAGAAGACCTCCAGGGCGACGAACAGCGTCAGCAGGTCGTTGGCCGCCGGGAAGATCAGCATCCCCGCGATCGCGAACAGGGCCAGCGGGAACACCTCGGTGGTGGTGAACCCGGCCTTGACGGCGGCCTTCTCGCTGTCGCTGCCCGGTACCGACGCCGCCTGGGCGGCGAAGGAGTCCACCCGGTTGCCGTGCGCGGCCGGGTCCAGGCGCCGCTCGGCGAAGGTGAAGACCGCGACGACAGAGGCCAGCAGGATGGTGCCCTGCAGGAAGAGCGCGGGGCCATCCACGGCGATGGCGCCCATCGCGGCGACGTGCGCCTTCGCCGAGCCGTACCCGCCGGCCGCGAGGCCGACCACCGCGGCGAAGGCCGAGGCCAGCGCGGCGAGGGTGAGGAACACCTGTACGTAGTAACGGGACTTGCGGGGCACGAAGGCCTCCACGAGGATCCCGACGACCGCCGCGCCCACCACGATCAGGGTGGGAGCGAGCTGCGCGTACTCGATGGTCGGCGCCGGGATCCGGCCGGCCGGTGTGTCGGCCGCCAGTGTCCACAGGCTGTGGGCGGAAGTCAGTGTGCTCACTTCGCCTCCTCCCCGTTCTTGGCTTCGACGGCGACCTCGGGCTCCGGGTCCGTCTGCTTCACGTCCGACATGGTGTGCTCCACCGCCGGGTTGACGATGTCGGTGAGGACCTTCGGGTAGACGCCCAGCCCGATCAGCAGCGCGATCAGCGGTGCGACCACGAGCACCTCGCGCAGGCGCAGGTCCGGCATGGTGCGGACCTCCTCCTTCACGGGCCCGGTCATCGTGCGCTGGTAGAGGACGAGCGTGTAGAGCGCGGCCAGCACGATGCCGATGGTGGCGATGATCCCGATGACCGGGTAGCGGGCGAAGGTGCCGACCAGGACCAGGAATTCGCTGACGAAGGGCGCGAGGCCCGGCAGCGAGAGGGTGGCGAGACCGCCGATGAGGAAGGTCCCGGCGAGGACCGGGGCCACCTTCTGGACGCCGCCGTAGTCGGCGATGAGCCGCGAGCCGCGCCGCGAGATCAGGAAGCCGGCCACCAGCATCAACGCCGCCGTCGACAGGCCGTGGTTGACCATGTAGAGGGTGGCGCCGGACTGGCCCTGCGAGGTCATCGCGAAGATGCCCAGGACGATGAAGCCGAAGTGCGAGATGGAGGCGTAGGCCACCAGGCGCTTGATGTCCCGCTGGCCGACGGCCACCAGAGCCCCGTAGACGATGCTGATCAGGGCCAGGACGAGGATCACCGGCGTGGCCCACTTGCTGGCGTCGGGGAAGAGCCCGAGGCAGAACCGGAGCATCGCGAAGGTGCCGACCTTGTCGACGACCGCGGTGATCAGTACGGCGACGGGCGCCGTGGACTCGCCCATCGCGTTGGGCAGCCAGGTGTGCAGCGGCCACAGCGGGGCCTTCACTGCGAAGGCGAAGAAGAAGCCGAGGAACAGCAGCCGTTCGGTGTTCGTCGCCATGTCCAGGGTGCCCGCGGCGCGGGCTGCGGTGATCTCCTGGAGCGAGAAGTTCCCGGCGACCACGTACAGGCCGATGACGGCGGCCAGCATGATCAGGCCGCCGACCAGGTTGTAGAGGAGGAACTTGACCGCGGCGTAGCTGCGCTGCGCGGCCGCGTTCTCGTCGCTGCCCGAGTGCGCCCGGTCGCCGAAGCCGCCGATGAGGAAGTACATCGGGATGAGCATGGCTTCGAAGAAGATGTAGAAGAGGAAGACGTCGGTGGCCTCGAAGGAGATGATCACCATCGCCTCGACCATCAGGATCAGGGCGAAGAAGCCCTGGGTCGGGCGCCACCGCTTGGAGTTCGTCTCCAGCGGGTCGGCGTCGTGCCAGCCGGCCGCGATCACGAAGGGGATCAGGAGCGCGGTGAGCCCGATGAGGACCACGCCGATCCCGTCGACGCCCAGCTCGTAGCGGACGCCGAAGTCGGCGATCCAGGGGCGGGACTCGGTGAGCTGGTAGCGGTCGCCACCGGGCTCGAAGCGGATGGCGATGAGCACGGCCAGGGCCAGTGTCGCCAGGGAGAAGAGCAGCGCGAGCCACTTGGCGGCGGTCCGGCGGGCGGCCGGGACGGCCGCCGTCAGGATCGCGCCGACCGCGGGCACCGCGGCCGTGACCGTCAGAAGCGGGAAGTTCATGTCACACCGCCCTCATCAGCAGGGTCGCGGCGATCAGGATCGCCGTGCCCCCGAACATCGAGACCGCGTAGCTGCGGGCGTAGCCGTTCTGCAGCTTGCGCAGCCGTCCCGAGAGACCGCCGACCGAGGCGGCCGTCCCGTTGACCACCCCGTCGACCAGGCTGTGGTCGACGTACACGAGGGAGCGGGTCAGGTGCTCCCCGCCGCGCACCAGCACGACGTGGTTGAAGTCGTCCTGGTACAGGTCGCGGCGGGCCGCCCGGGTGAGGAAGGACCCGCGCGGGGCGACGAGCGGGACGGGCCGCCTGCCGTACATCGCCCAGGCGATGCCGACGCCCACGAGGAGCATCACCATGGTGGCCGCGGTGACCGTCATGGCGCTGACGGGCGGGTTGCCGTGGGAGTAGCCGGTGACGGGCTCCAGCCACTTCAGGAAGCGCTCGCCGATCTCGAAGAAGGCGCCGGCGAAGACGGACCCGAAGGCGAGGACGACCATCGGGATGGTCATGGACTTCGGGGACTCGTGCGGGTGCGGCTCGTGGCCCTGGGCATCGGGCTGCCAGCGCTTCTCGCCGAAGAAGGTGAGGAGCATGACGCGGGTCATGTAGAAGGCGGTGATGCCGGCGCCCAGCAGGGTGACCCCGCCGAGGATCCAGCCCTCGGTGCCGCCCTTCGCGAAGGCCGCCTCGATGATCATGTCCTTGGAGAAGAAGCCGGACAGGCCCGGGAAGCCGATGATGGCCAGGTAGCCGAGGCCGAAGGTGACGAAGGTGACCGGCATGTACTTCCGCAGGCCGCCGTACTTGCGCATGTCGACCTCGTCGTTCATCCCGTGCATCACGGAACCGGCGCCGAGGAAGAGGCCCGCCTTGAAGAAGCCGTGCGTCACCAGGTGCATGATCGCGAAGACGTATCCGACGGGGCCGAGGCCCGCGGCGAGGATCATGTAGCCGATCTGCGACATCGTCGAGCCCGCCAGGGCCTTCTTGATGTCGTCCTTGGCGCAACCGACGATCGCACCGAAGAGCAGCGTGACCGCGCCCACGACGGTGACCACCAGCTGGGCGTCGGGGGCGGCGTTGAAGACCGCGGCCGAGCGGACGATCAGGTAGACGCCGGCGGTCACCATGGTCGCCGCGTGGATCAGGGCCGAGACCGGGGTCGGGCCCTCCATCGCGTCCCCGAGCCAGGACTGCAGCGGGACCTGTGCCGACTTGCCGCAGGCGGCCAGCAGCAGCATCAGGCCGATGGCGGTGAGCATGCCCTCGGACGTCTCCCCCACCGCGCCGAACACCGGCGTGAAGGCGAAGGTCCCGAAGGTGGTGAACATCAGCATGATCGCGATGGACAGGCCCATGTCGCCGACGCGGTTGACCAGGAAGGCCTTCTTCGCGGCCGTGGCCGCGCTGGGCTTGTGCTGCCAGAAGCCGATCAGCAGGTACGAGGCGAGGCCGACGCCCTCCCAGCCGAAGTACAGCAGCAGGTAGTTGTCGGCGAGGACCAGCAGCAGCATGGCCGCGACGAACAGGTTCAGGTAGCCGAAGAAGCGGCGGCGGCGCTCGTCGTGCTCCATGTACCCGATCGAGTACACGTGGATGAGCGTGCCGACGCCCGAGATCAGCAGGACGAAGGTCATCGACAGCTGGTCCAGCTGGAACGCCATGTCCGCCTGGAAGCCCTCGACGGGGATCCAGGTGAACAGGTTCTGGGTCAGTGTCCGGTCGTCGGCGCTGCGCCCCAGCATGTCGGCGAAGAGGACGACGCCGATCCCGAAGGAGACGGCCGCGAGCAGCGTGCCGATCCAGTGGCCGGTCTTGTCGAGGCGCCGGCCGCCGCAGAGCAGCACCACCGCTCCGAACAGCGGCGCCGCGATCAGCAGCGCAATCAGGTTCTCCACAGCGACCCCTTACAGCTTCATCAGGCTGGCGTCGTCGACCGAGGCCGAGTGGCGGGTACGGAACAGCGAAACGATGATCGCCAGGCCGACCACGACCTCCGCGGCGGCGACGACCATCGTGAAGAAGGCGATGATCTGGCCGTCGAGGTTGCCGTGCATCCGGGAGAACGCGACGAAGGCGAGGTTGCAGGCGTTGAGCATCAGCTCGACGCACATGAACAGCACGATCGCGTTCTTGCGGATCAGCACCCCGGTGGCGCCGATCGTGAACAGCAGGGCCGCCAGGTACAGGTAGTTGACCGGATTCACTTCGAGGCCTCCTCACGGCCGAGGCGCTCCGCGGAGCGCTGCTCCAGCGCCTTGAGGTCGTCGAGGGCCTCGCCGGACACGTCGCGGATCTGGCCGCGGGAGCGCAGCGTCCGGCTGACGGTCAGGTCGGACGGGGTGCCGTCCGGCAGCAGGCCGGGGACGTCCACCGCGTTGTGCCGGGCGTAGACGCCGGGCGCGGGCAGCGGTGGGAGCTGCACGCCCTCGCGCACGCGGCGCTCGGCCAGCTCGCGCTGGGTCGCGGCCCGTTCGGTGCGCTCGCGGTGGGTGAGCACCATCGCGCCGACGGCCGCGGTGATCAGCAGCGCGCCGGTGATCTCGAAGGCGAAGACGTACTTGGTGAAGATCAGCTGCGCCAGGCCCTCGACGTGGCCGGCGGAGTTGATCCGGCCGAGCCCGTTGAAGTGGCCCAGCCCGGCGTGGCCGATGCCGGCGAACAGCAGGATGCCGAAGCCGAGCCCGCACAGGAGGGCCAGCCAGCGCTGCCCCTTGATGGTCTCCTTCAGGGAGTCGGCGGCGGTGACGCCGACGAGCATGACCACGAAGAGGAAGAGCATCATGATCGCGCCGGTGTAGACGATGACCTGGACGACGCCCAGGAAGTACGCCCCGTTGGCGAGGTAGAAGACGGCCAGGATGATCATCGTCCCCGCGAGGCTGAGGGCGCTGTGCACTGCCTTCTTCATCAGGATCGTGGCCAGGGCGCCGATGACGGCGACCGTGCCGAGGATCCAGAACTGCACGGCCTCACCGCCGGAGGTGGCGGTGGCGGCGATGGCGCTCATGCCCCCACCTCCGCGGCGTTCCCGTCGGCGGCGCCGGCCGGCTCCTCACCCTTGGAGACCGCCACCTGCCGGACGGTGCCCGGGGCCGCGCCCGTCACCAGTCCGCGGTAGTAGTCCTGCTCGTCGGTGCCGGGGAAGATCGAGTGCGGGGCCTCGACCATGCCCTCGGTCAGCCCGGCGAGCAGCTGGTCCTTGGTGTAGATGAGCGACTCGCGGCTGGAGTCGGCCAGTTCGAACTCGTTCGTCATGGTCAGCGCCCGGGTGGGGCACGCCTCGACGCACAGCCCGCACAGGATGCAGCGGGCGTAGTTAATCTGGTAGACCCGGCCGTACCGCTCGCCCGGGGAGTAGCGCTCCTCCTCGGTGTTGTCCGCGCCCTCCACGTAGATGGCGTCGGCGGGACAGGCCCAGGCGCACAGTTCGCACCCGATGCACTTCTCCAGACCGTCGGGGTGCCGGTTGAGCTGGTGGCGTCCGTGGAAGCGCGGGGCGGTCGTCTTCTGCTGCTCCGGGTACTGCTCGGTGAGGCGCTTCTTGAACATGGCCTTGAAGGTCACGCCGAAGCCGGCCACCGGGTTCTGCCACTTCTCGTCAGACATTCTCAGCACCCTCCTCTCGGTCGCTTTCGGTCTTCGCCCCGCCACTGACGATCAGCTCCCGCTCACTGCGGGGCCGCCTGCGCGGTACGGGTGCCAGGTGCTGGCCGGGCTTGGGCGGTACGGGGAACCCGCCCGCCAGCGGATCGAAGGGCGCGGTGTCCTTGCCGGCGTCCGCGGCCGCCGCCTTCTCGCGCTTGTCGCGGAAGACGTCCGCGACGAAGGAGAGCAGCAGGATCGCCACGACGGCGCCGCCGACGTAGAGCGCGATGTCCGCGATCTCGTACGCCTCGTTGCGCAGGGCCCGGACGGTGGCGACCATCATCAGCCAGACCACGGAGACCGGGATCAGGACCTTCCAGCCGAGCTTCATCAGCTGGTCGTAGCGCACGCGCGGCAGCGTTCCGCGCAGCCAGATGAAGAAGAAGAGGAGCAGCTGCACCTTGAGGACGAACCAGAGCAGCGGCCACCAGCCGTGGTTCGCGCCCTCCCAGAAGGAGCTGATCGGGTACGGGGCCCGCCAGCCGCCGAGGAACAGCGTGACCGAGACCGCCGAGACGGTGACCATGTTGACGTATTCGGCGAGCATGAACAGCGCGAACTTGATGGACGAGTATTCGGTGTTGAAGCCGCCGACCAGGTCGCCCTCGGACTCGGGCATGTCGAAGGGGGCGCGGTTCGTCTCGCCGACCATCGTGACGACGTAGATGATGAAGGACACCGGCAGCAGCACGATGAACCAGCGGTCCTGCTGGGCCTCGACGATCGCCGAGGTCGACATCGACCCGGAGTAGAGGAAGACCGAGGCGAAGGCGGCACCCATCGCGATCTCGTAGGAGATCATCTGCGCGCAGGAGCGCAGGCCGCCGAGGAGCGGGTACGTGGAGCCGGAGGACCAGCCGGCGAGGACGATGCCGTAGATGCCGACCGAGGCCACCGCGAGGATGTAGAGCATCGCGATGGGCAGGTCGGTCAGTTGCATCGAGGTGCGCTGGCCGAAGATGGAGACCTCGTTGCCGGCCGGGCCGAAGGGGATCACCGCGATGGCCATGAAGGCCGGGATCGCCGCGATGATCGGGGCCAGGACGTACACCACCTTGTCGGCCCGCTTGACGATGATGTCTTCCTTGAGCATCAGCTTCACGCCGTCGGCGAGCGACTGGAGCATGCCCCAGGGCCCGTGCCGGTTGGGACCGATGCGCAGCTGCATCCAGGCGACGACCTTGCGCTCCCATACGATGGAGAAGAGCACCGTCACCATCAGGAAGGCGAAGCAGAACACCGCCTTGATGACGACGAGCCACCAGACGTCCCGTCCGAAGAGGGACAGGTCCTCGGCAGCGAGTTGAACGGTGTTCACGCGCCCACCTCCGCAGTGGTGTCGCCTGCGCCGACCGGGGTCGCCGGGCCGATGCGTACGAGGGTGCCCGGGCGGGCTCCGGCGTCGGCGAGGACGCCGGAGCCGGTGGAGTTCAGGGGGAGCCAGACGACACGGTCCGGCATCTCGGTGATCCGGAGCGGGAGTTCCACGGTGCCTGCGGGGCCGGTGACCGCGAGGACGTCGCCGTCCTTGACGCCGGTCTCGGCGGCCGTGGCGGCCGACAGCCGCGCGCTGGCCTCGTGCCGGGTGCCGGCCAGGGCCTCGTCGCCCTCCTGGAGCCGGCCCAGGTCGAGGAGGAGCCGGTGGCCCGCGAGGACCGCCTCGCCGGCGCCCGGGCGGGGCAGCGGCACGGGGTCGGTGGACTGCTCGGCGGCGAGGCCGCCCTCCCAGGGGCCGAGCCGCTCCAGCTCCCGGCGTACGGCGTGCACGTCGGGCAGTGCGATCGGCCGATCGGCGGCGTCGGCCAGCATGTGCAGCACGCGGGCGTCGGCCGGGGCGAGCCGGCGGGTCATCTGGTCGGGCTTGAGCGCGGCCTCGAACGGCCGGACCCGGCCCTCCCAGTTGATGAACGCGCCCGCCTTCTCGGCGACCGCGGCCACCGGCAGGACCACGTCCGCGTGGTCGGTGACCTCGCTGGGCCGCAGCTCCAGGGAGACCACGAAGGCCTCCTCCAGGGCGGTCCGCGCGCGGGCCGGGTCGGGCAGGTCGGTGACCTCGACGCCCGCGACCAGCAGCGCGGACAGTTCCCGGGTGGCCGCCGCTTCGACGATCTGGCCGGTGTCGCGGCCGTAGCGGTGCGGGAGTTCGTCCAGACCCCAGGCGGCGGCGACCTCGTCGCGGGCCCGCGGGTCGGTGGCCGGACGGCCGCCCGGCAGCAGGGACGGCAGCGCGCCGGCCTCGACGGCCGCCCGCTCCCCGGCCCGGCGCGGGATCCACACCAGTTTCGCGCCGGTGGCGGCGGCCGCCCGTACGGCGGCGGTCAGCGCGCCGGGCACGCCGGCGAGGCGCTCCCCGACGACGATGACGGCGCCCGGCCGGCGCAGGGCCTCGGCGGCTTCGGCGCCGCCCGCCTCCAGGCCGGTCCGCGAGGACAGTGCGTCGAGCCAGTCGGGCTCGGTGCCGGGAGCGGCCGCCAGCAGGGTGCCGCCGGCCTTCTGAAGTCCGCGGGTGGCGAAGGGGGCGAGGGCGAAGGTGCGCTGCTTGGACCTGCGGTGGGCCTTGCGCAGCCGCAGGAAGACCCCGGGGGCCTCCTCCTCGGCCTCGATGCCGGCGAGCAGCACCGTGGGCGCCGCCTCCAGCGAGGTGTAGGTGACGCCGTCGCCGTCGAGGTCCTTGCCGGTGCCGGCGACGGTGGCGGCCAGGAAGTCGGCCTCCTCCGCGCTGTGCACGCGGGCCCGGAAGTCGATGTCGTTGGTGTCGAGCACGACCCGGGCGAACTTGGCGTACGCGTAGGCGTCCTCGACGGTGAGCCGCCCGCCGGTGAGCACCCCGGCCCGGCCGCGCGCTGCGGCGAGCCCGTTCGCCGCGGCCTCCAGGGCCTCGGGCCAGCTCGCCGGTTCCAGGACCCCGGCGGCGCTGCGCACCAACGGCGTGGTCAGCCGGTCCGGGCGCTGCGCGTAGCGGAACGCGAAGCGGCCCTTGTCGCAGACCCACTCCTCGTTGACCTCGGGGTCCTCCGCGGCGAGGCGCCGCAGTACCTTGCCGCGCCGGTGGTCGGTACGGGTCGCGCAGCCGCCCGCGCAGTGCTCGCACACGCTCGGGGAGGAGACGAGGTCGAAGGGGCGGGAGCGGAACCGGTACGCGGCGGAGGTGAGGGCGCCGACCGGGCAGATCTGGATGGTGTTGCCCGAGAAGTACGACTCGAACGGGTCGTCCTCGCCGGTGCCGACCTGCTGGAGCGCGCCGCGTTCCAGGAGTTCGATCATCGGGTCGCCCGCGATCTCGTTGGAGAAGCGGGTGCAGCGGGCGCACAGCACGCACCGCTCCCGGTCCAGCAGGACCTGGGTGGAGATCGGGACGGGCTTCTCGTAGGTCCGCTTCCTGCCCTCGAAGCGGGACTCGGCGTTGCCGTGCGACATCGCCTGGTTCTGCAGCGGGCACTCGCCGCCCTTGTCGCAGACCGGGCAGTCCAGCGGGTGGTTGATGAGCAGCAGCTCCATCACGCCGCGCTGGGCCTTGTCGGCGACCTCGGAGGTCAGCTGGGTCTTGACGACCATG
The DNA here is from genome assembly GCF_055587885.1 of Streptomyces sp. NPDC046349. Lineage (NCBI taxonomy): Bacteria > Bacillati > Actinomycetota > Actinomycetes > Kitasatosporales > Streptomycetaceae > Streptomyces > Streptomyces sp. NPDC046349. The sequence continues at coordinate 112,007 of NZ_JBVJFK010000008.1, read as the reverse complement.
CCGTCGGTGCAGGTGATGGTGCAGGAGGCCATCGGCTTGCGCTGGCCCTCGACCTCGACGATGCACTGGCGGCAGGCGCCGGCCGGGGGCAGCAGGGGATGGTCGCAGAACCGGGGGATCTCGATGCCGAGCTGTTCGGCGGCGCGGATGACGAGGGTGCCCTTGGGCACCGAGAGCTCGACCCCGTCGATCGTCAGCGAGACCAGGTCCTCCGGCGGGAGGGCGGCTTCTCCCCCGGAGGCGGCCGTAGTGGTGACGGTCATGCGTTCACCTCCGTGTCGGCCCAGAGGGTCGACTTCCTGGGGTCGAAGGGGCAGCCCTTGCCCGTGATGTGCTGCTCGTACTCCTCGCGGAAGTACTTGAGCGAGGAGAAGATCGGGCTGGCCGCGCCGTCCCCGAGGGCGCAGAAGGACTTGCCGTTGATGTTGTCGGCGATGTCGTTCAGCTTGTCGAGGTCGGACATGACGCCGTTGCCGGCCTCGATGTCGCGGAGCAGCTGGACCAGCCAGTAGGTGCCTTCGCGGCAGGGCGTGCACTTGCCGCAGGACTCGTGCGCGTAGAACTCGGTCCACCGGGTGACGGCCCGCACCACGCAGGTGGTCTCGTCGAAGCACTGGAGGGCCTTGGTCCCGAGCATCGAGCCGGCGGCACCGACACCCTCGTAGTCCAGGGGTACGTCGAGGTGCTCGTCGGTGAACATCGGGGTGGAGGAACCGCCCGGGGTCCAGAACTTCAGCCGGTGCCCGGGCCGCATGCCGCCGCTCATGTCGAGGAGCTGGCGCAGGGTGATGCCGAGCGGGGCCTCGTACTGGCCGGGGCCGGCGACGTGCCCGGAGAGCGAGTAGAGCGTGAAGCCGGGGGACTTCTCGGTCCCCATCGCCTTGAACCAGTCCTTGCCCTTGTTCAGGATCGCGGGAACCGAGGCGATGGACTCGACGTTGTTGACGACAGTGGGGCACGCGTAGAGCCCCTCGACGGCAGGGAAGGGGGGACGCAGCCGGGGCTGGCCGCGACGGCCTTCGAGGGAGTCGAGCAGCGCCGTCTCCTCACCGCAGATGTACGCGCCCGCGCCCGCGTGCACCGTGATGTCGAGGTCGAGGCCGCTGCCCAGGATGTCCTTGCCGAGGTATCCGGCCTCGTACGCCTCGCGCACCGCCTCGTGCAGGCGCCGAAGGACCGGTACGACCTCGCCGCGCAGGTAGATGAAAGCGTGCTGCGAGCGGATCGCGTAGCAGGCGATGATCATTCCCTCGATGAGGGAGTGCGGGTTGGCGAAGAGGAGGGGGATGTCCTTGCAGGTTCCCGGTTCCGACTCGTCCGCGTTCACGACGAGGTAGTGCGGCTTTCCGTCGCCCTGCGGGATGAACTGCCACTTCATTCCGGTGGGGAAGCCCGCGCCGCCGCGTCCGCGCAGACCCGAGTCCTTCACGTAGGCGATGAGGTCGTCAGGGGTCATGGCGAGCGCCTTGCGCAGGCCTTCGTAGCCCTCGTGGCGCCGGTAGGTCTCCAGCGTCCACGATTCGGGCTCGTCCCAGAAGGCCGACAGGACGGGGGCCAGCAGCTTCTCCGGGCTGGTGCCGTTCTTACTGAGCTCGGTGGACACGCTCATCACTCCCCTCCCTCGGTACGGGTCTCGCCGCGCGGGTGCACGATCGGGGTGTGCGGGGATTCGCCTCGGGCGATGCGCAGTCCGATCAGGGATGCGGGGCCGGCGCCGCCGGTGGCCTCGACCGCGCCCGCCCGCTCGTCGGGGAAGCCCGCCAGGATCCGGGCGGTCTCCTTGTACGTGCACAGCGGCGCGCCCCTGGTCGGCGAGACCTCACGCCCGGCCAGCAGGTCGTCGACCATGGCCTTGGCCGACTCGGGGGTCTGGTTGTCGAAGAACTCCCAGTTGACCATCACCACGGGGGCGTAGTCGCAGGCCGCGTTGCACTCGATGTGTTCGAGGGTGACCTTGCCGTCGGGGGTGGTCTCGTTGTTGCCGACCCCGAGGTGCTCCTTGAGCTCCTCGAAGATGGCGTCGCCGCCCATGACCGCGCACAGGGTGTTGGTGCAGACGCCGACCTGGTAGTCGCCCGACGGCTTGCGCCGGTACATCGTGTAGAAGGTGGCGACGGCGGTGACCTCGGCCGTGGTCAGGCCGAGCACCTCCGCGCAGAAGCGGATGCCCGTCTTGGAGACGTAGCCCTCCTGCGACTGGCACAGGTGCAGCAGCGGCAGCAGCGCGGAGCGGCTGTCGGGGTAGCGGGCGACGACTTCCTTCGCGTCCGCTTCGAGGCGTGTCCGTACCTCCGCCGGGAAGTCGGGGGCGGGCAGCTGGGGCATCCCCAGCGAGACCCCTCGGTTCGTAGGACTGGCGGTCATCGGTCGACGCCTCCCATCACGGGGTCGATGGAGGCGACGGCGACGATGACGTCGGCGACCTGGCCGCCCTCGCACATCGCGGCCATGGCCTGCAGGTTGGTGAAGGACGGATCGCGGAAGTGGACCCGGTAGGGACGGGTTCCGCCGTCGGAGACGACGTGGACGCCGAGCTCGCCCTTGGGTGACTCGACGGCGGCGTAGGCCTGCCCTGCGGGCACCCGGAAGCCCTCGGTCACCAGCTTGAAGTGGTGGATGAGGGCCTCCATGGAGGTGCCCATGATGTTCCTGATGTGGTCGAGCGAGTTGCCGAGGCCGTCGGGGCCCATGGCCAGCTGCGCCGGCCAGGCGATCTTCTTGTCGGCGACCATCACCGGGCCGGGCTCCAGCCGCTCCAGGCACTGCTCGACGATCCGCAGCGACTGGCGCATCTCCTCCAGGCGGATCAGGAACCGCCCGTAGGAGTCGCAGGTCTCGGTGGTCGGCACGTCGAACTCGTAGTCCTCGTAGCCGCAGTACGGGTCCGACTTGCGCAGGTCGTGGGGCAGGCCGGCGGAGCGCAGGATCGGGCCGGTGGCGCCGAGCGCCATGCAGCCGGAGAGGTCGAGGTAGCCGACGTCCTGCATGCGGGCCTTGAAGATGGGATTGCCGGTGGCGAGCTTGTCGTACTCCGGCAGGTTCTTCTTCATGGTCCTGACGAACTCGCGCAGCTGGTCGACGGCGCCCGGGGGCAGGTCCTGCGCGAGGCCGCCGGGGCGGATGAACGCGTGGTTCATGCGCAGCCCGGTGATCAGCTCGTAGATGTCGAGGATCAGCTCGCGGTCGCGGAAGCCGTAGATCATGATCGTGGTCGCGCCCAGCTCCATGCCGCCGGTGGCGATGCACACCAGGTGGGAGGAGAGCCGGTTGAGCTCCATCAGCAGGACGCGGATGACGGTGGCGCGGTCCGGGATCTGGTCGGTGATGCCGAGCAGCTTCTCGACGCCGAGGCAGTACGCCGTCTCGTTGAAGAACGGCGTCAGGTAGTCCATGCGCGTGACGAAGGTGGTGCCCTGCGTCCAGTTGCGGAATTCGAGGTTCTTCTCGATTCCGGTGTGGAGGTAGCCGATGCCGCAGCGGGCCTCGGTGACGGTCTCGCCGTCGATCTCCAGGATCAGCCGCAGCACACCGTGGGTGGAGGGGTGCTGCGGACCCATGTTGACGACGATCCGCTCGTCGTCGGCCTTGGCCGCCGACTGGACGATCTCGTCCCAGTCGCCGCCGGTGACGGTGTAGACGGTGCCCTCGGTCGTCTCGCGAGCGGAGGTGTGGTTGGACGTGGACATCAGCTGTACGACCTCCGCTGGTCGGGAGCCGGGATCTGGGCGCCCTTGTACTCGACGGGGATGCCGCCGAGCGGGTAGTCCTTGCGCTGGGGGAAGCCCTGCCAGTCGTCCGGCATCATGATCCGGGTGAGGGCCGGGTGCCCGTCGAAGACCAGGCCGAAGAAGTCGTACGCCTCGCGCTCGTGCCAGTCGTTGGTCGGGTAGACGGAGACGAGCGAGGGGACGTGCGGGTCGCCGTCCGGGACGGACACCTCCAGCCGCAGGATTCGGCCGTGGGTGAGCGAGCGCAGGTGGTAGACGGCGTGCAGCTCGCGGCCCTTGTCCTCGGGGAAGTGGACTCCGCAGACCCCGGTGCAGAGCTCGAACCGCAGGGCCGGGTCGTCGCGCAGGGTGCGCGCGACGCGCACGAGGTGCTCCCGGGCGATGTGGAAGGTGAGCTCGCCCCGGTCGACCACCGTCTTCTCGATGACGTTCTCCGGGAGCAGGTCCTGCTCCTCCAGGGCGCCCTCGAGCTCGTCGGCCACCTCGTCGAAGTAGGAGCCGTACGGGCGGGAGGTAGCGCCGGGCAGGGCCACGGTGCGGACGAGGCCGCCGTAGCCGCTGGTGTCGCCGCCGCTCACGGCGCCGAACATGCCCTTGCGGACGCCGATGACCTCGGGGCCCTGGGCGCGCGGCGCGGGAAGGCCGCTGCCGTCCGCGCCGGTCGCGCCGGTGTCGTTGCCGTGGTCCGGCTCTTGGGTCTCGCTCACCGGAGCAGCCCCTTCATCTCAATGGTGGGGAGGGCCTTGAGGGCCGCCGCCTCCGCCTCGCGGGCCGCTTCCTCCCGGTTCACACCGAGCTTTCCGCCCTGGATCTTCTGGTGGAGCTTGAGGATCGCGTCCATCAGCATCTCGGGGCGGGGCGGGCAGCCGGGGAGGTAGATGTCCACCGGGACGATGTGGTCGACGCCCTGGACGATCGCGTAGTTGTTGAACATTCCGCCCGAGGATGCACAGACCCCCATGGAGATGACCCATTTGGGAGCGGGCATCTGGTCGTACACCTGGCGCAGCACCGGCGCCATCTTCTGGCTGACCCGGCCGGCCACGATCATCAGATCGGCCTGGCGCGGGGAGCCGCGGAAGACCTCCATGCCGAAGCGGGCCAGGTCGTAGCGGCCGGCTCCGGTCGTCATCATCTCGATGGCGCAGCAGGCGAGGCCGAAGGTCGCCGGGAAGACGGACGACTTGCGCACCCACCCCGCAGCCTGTTCGACGGTGGTGAGCAGAAAGCCGCTCGGCAGCTTCTCTTCCAGTCCCATGGGAAATTCAGCCCCTCAGTCCCATTCCAGGCCGCCGCGGCGCCATACGTAGGCGTAGGCGACGAAGACGGTGAGCACGAAGAGCAGCATCTCGACGAGCCCGAAGATCCCCAGGGAGTCGAAGGTGACGGCCCAGGGGTAGAGGAAGACAACCTCGATGTCGAAGACGATGAAGAGCATCGCCGTCAGGTAGTACTTGATGGGGAAGCGACCGCCGCCGGCCGGCATCGGCGTCGGTTCGATGCCGCACTCGTAGGCGTCGAGCTTCGCCCGGTTGTACCTTTTTGGACCGATCAGCGTGGCCATGACCACGGAGAAGATCGCAAACCCTGCGCCGAGGGCGCCGAGCACGAGGATGGGCGCGTACGCATTCACGCTCCTCGCTCCTTCCAGTCGTCCTTGACCGTTGGACCGCCGCCGGCGCCGCGTGCCCCGCCTCGCGAAGATCGTGCACATGTGAGGCAGTTCACAAGCCGGACTGGTGCGCATCTTATGCCTGCTCGTCTGTGATCTGCGACACGGGTAACAACACCGAGTTTGTGATCTCCACCACCTAACGAACGATCATGAAGGCCGATGAGTGGTGATCTTCATACGCGAAGCATCCGCATGATCACCAAAGGTGACATTCGAGCCCGTTCTCGCAGGTGGAAGGCGCACCGCCCTATCAAATGGTGTCCGCTGCAGGCAAATTGGCCGTACGGGGGCACTTGATGATATGGCGATCCGCGTCGCCCGGTCGGGGGAGCCTGCGTGTACGGAGGTGGACGCGGGGCATACGAGGGTGCGGCGGCCGCCGAGTGCGTGCATCCGTTCACGAACCCCCACCCGGCGGCGGAGGCCCTGCTTCACAGGAAGGTCACGGGCCGGCCACAGCGTCCGCATGGCGTGATCCTCCTGTGACCTGCGCCACTCTGAATCAGGGGTTCCGAAAGCGGGCTTGGCCATCTGTGCAGAGGGATGGTAGTCCGAGGATCAATTCGGACTTATTACTGAAACCCCATGATCACAGCCCTGCGAGGACGTGTCCGTTTCGCCCGTTACGGCGTCAATAAGAAGCCGGACGCGCCCGGTTCGCGCCGTTCGCGCGCAACTGTGGCGCACCCCACGTTTCTTGAAGGGACCCCTGACGCCCTGATAGCGGTTGTTCTCATGTCCCACACCGCTCACATACCCAGCCACCGGAAGCCCCGCCGCAGCGCCTCGAAGCTCGCGGTCCGCGCCGGAGTTGCCGGTGGCGTCCTCAGCACCCTGGCCATGGCCGGCACCGCGAGCGCGTCCCCGTCCGAGCCCGTGGCCGAGACGACGCTCGAAATGCCGGTCCTGAACCTGGACCTGGCCGCCGAGGTCTCCTCCGCGGTCACCACGGCCGCCGAGAACACCCGTCTGGCCGCCGTGGAAGGCGAACTGACCGCCCAGGAGGAGAGCGCCCGCACCGGCGCCGCCGCCGAGGCGAAGCAGGCCAAGGAAGCGGCCCAGAAGGCCGCCGAGAAGAAGGCGAAGGAGGAGGCGGACCGCAAGGCCGAGGCCGAGCGCGCCACCCGCGACTCCGACCGCACCTCCCTGAAGAGCACCTCCGCCTCCGCGAAGGCCCCGCAGGGCACCGGCACCGTGTCGGCCCCGGCGACCGGGTCCGCCGCCGCCATCGTCAACTTCGCCCGCGCGCAGGTCGGCAAGGCCTACGTCATGGGTGGCACCGGCCCGTCCTCCTTCGACTGCTCCGGCCTCGTCCAGGCCGCCTACCGCCAGGCCGGCATCTCCCTGCCGCGCATGTCCCAGGCGCAGTCCTCGGCCGGTACGTCCGTCTCCCTCAACGCCCTTCAGCCGGGCGACATCCTCTACTGGGGCTCCAAGGGCAGCGCGTACCACGTCGCCATCTACGTCGGCGGCGGCAAGTTCGTCGGCGCGCAGAACCCCAGCACGGGCATCGTCGAGCGCAGCCTGAGCTACGACAAGCCGACGGGCGCCGTCCGCGTCCTCTGAGCCCGCCCCTGAGCACCGCTCAGGTCCCGGCAGCAGAAACGGCCGAGGGCCGGTACTCCCCCGCTCGGGGGTGGAGTACCGGCCCTGGAGTCGTTTCCCGGAGCTTCGTCGCATTCCGGGCACAGGATGCCGTGCGGCCGCCTCGGGCGGCCGCGTCGAACCGGCCGCGGGGCCTGACAGGATGGCGGCGCAGGCCCTGAGCGTCAGACACTGGAGGTGGTGGTCCCGTGGGCACACAGGGCACACAGCCGTACGAGCCCCACGAGCCCCACGAGGCCGGCGACCCCACCGCGGTCCGGGCCGCCCTCGGCCTCGGGCTCCTCGCCGTCGGGGGCTGGCTGCTGAACACCGCCCGCCCCTGGCAGAAGCCCGGGCACGTCCTCGTCCTCGCGACCGGATGGACCGTGTCGTGCGCACTGCTGGTGTGCGGCCTGGTCCTCCTGGCCCGGTGCGTGCGCACCGTGCACGGATCCCCCGACCCCGCGGGTCGGGGGATCCGTGACCGCCGTCCTTCGTGAGCCCGGGCCGCTGTCAGGCCTTCGGGGCCACCTTCGAGAGTCCGTTGATGACGCGGTCCATCGCGTCGCCGCCCGCCGGGTCGGTCAGGTTGGCCAGCATCTTCAGGGTGAACTTCATCAGCAGCGGGTGGGTCAGGCCGCGCTGCGTGGCGACCTTCATGACCTTCGGGTTGCCGATCAGCTTCACGAAGGCGCGGCCCAGCGTGTAGTAGCCGCCGTAGGTCTCCTTGAGCACCCTCGGGTAGTTGTGCAGCGCCAGCTCGCGCTGCGCCGGCGTGGACCGGGCCTGCGCCTGCACGATGACGTCGGCCGCGATCTGGCCCGACTCCATCGCGTAGGCGATGCCCTCGCCGTTGAACGGGTTGACGAGGCCGCCCGCGTCACCGACCAGCAGCAGGCCCTTGGTGTAGTGAGGCTGCCGGTTGAAGGCCATCGGCAGGGCCGCGCCGCGGATCGGCTGCGTCATGTTCTCGGGGGTGTAGCCCCAGTCCTCCGGCATCGAGGCGCACCAGGCCTTGAGGACCTCGCGCCAGTCCAGCTCCTTGAAGGCGGAGGAGGAGTTGAGGATGCCCAGGCCGACGTTGGACGTGCCGTCGCCCATGCCGAAGATCCAGCCGTAGCCGGGCAGCAGCCGGTCCTGCGGACCGCGCCGGTCCCACAGCTCCAGCCAGGACTCCAGGTAGTCGTCGTCGTGCCGCGGCGAGGTGAAGTACGTGCGCACCGCGACGCCCATCGGGCGGTCCTCGCGCCGGTGCAGGCCCATGGCCAAAGACAGCCGGGAGGAGTTGCCGTCGGCGGCGACGACCAGCGGGGCGTGGAAGGTGACCGGGGTCTTCTCCTCACCCAGCTTCGCCTGCACGCCGGTGATGCGGCCGGTGCGGGCGTCGCGCACGGGCTCGCCCACGTTGCAGCGCTCGTACAGCCGGGCGCCGGCCTTCTGGGCCTGGCGGGCCAGGATCTCGTCGAAGTCGTCGCGCTTGCGGACGAGTCCGTACTCCGGGTAGGAGGCGAGTTCCGGCCAGTCCAGCTGGAGCCGCTGGCCGCCGCCGATGATCCGCAGGCCCTTGTTGCGGAGCCAGCCGGCCTCCTCGGAGATGTCGATGCCCATCGCCACCAGCTGCTTGGTGGCGCGCGGGGTCAGTCCGTCGCCGCAGACCTTCTCGCGCGGGAACGCCGTCTTCTCCAGCAGCAGGACGTCCAATCCGGCCTTGGCGAGGTAGTAGGCGGTGGTCGAGCCGGCGGGCCCGGCCCCGACGACGATCACGTCCGCGGAGTGTTCGGAGAGGAGCTCGGTCACTGCGGGGTCTCCCGAAGGCTCGATAAAGGGTGCCAGGCGGCACCGGACATGTGCAGTCTATGCAGCGAGAGAGATCGCGATCCGAAGGGCTGCCCCGATGACGACTTCGCCGACCCGGCCCCCGCTCCCGGCGGTAGGGCTGCGCGTGCCCACCGATGAGGACGCCCACAGCTGGCACCGCGTCTTCAACGACGCCGATGTGATGGAGTTCCTCGGCGGTCCCGCCGAGCTGTCGGAGTACGAGGAGTTCACCGCGCGCCAGCGCATGCACGACGCGCAGCTCGGCCTCTGTCTGTGGACGCTGCTGGACGGCGACGGCGAGGTGATCGGCTTCACCGGAGCGCAGCCCTGGCCGGCGGACAAGGCCTGGGGGCCGGTCGGGGAGATCGAGATCGGCTGGCGGCTCGGGCGGGCGGCCTGGGGCCGCGGCTACGCGTACGCCGCGGCGCTGGCCACCCTGGAGCGGGTCCGCGAGGCCGGGATCGAGCGGGTGGTGGCGATGATCCACGCCCGCAACGCCCGCTCCGTGGCGGTGGCGGAGCGGCTGGGCATGGCCCTGGCCGAGGAGTTCACCACGCCGGGCGGGAACCCGGCCCGCCGCTACGCCCTGGACCTGCGGGACCTGCCGCTGCCCCGGTGAACGTCCCGGCGGCGGATCGGGGCCGTCAGAAGACGGACAGGCCCGTCAGCGTCGTGAAGCGGTCCAGCGCGGCGACGCCCGCGACCGAGTTGCCCCGGGCGTCCAGCCCGGGGCTCCACACGGCGAGGGTGCAGTGCCCGGGGACGACGGCGACGATCCCGCCGCCCACCCCGCTCTTGCCGGGCAGCCCGACGCGGTAGGCGAACTCGCCCGCCGCGTCGTACGTCCCACAGGTCATCATCACCGCGTTGACCTGTTTGGCCTCGCTGCGCGTGAGCAGCCGCGAGCCGTCGGCGCGCAGCCCGTGCCGGGCCAGGAACCGCCCGGCGCGGGCCAGGTCCGCACAGCTCATCTCGATGGAGCACTGCCAGAAGTAGTGCTCCAGCAGCGCGGGCACGGGGTTGTCGATGTTGCCGTACGAGGCCATGAAGTGCGCGAGGGCCGCGTTGCGGTCCCCGTGCCCCTGTTCGGAGGCGGCGACCTCGGCGTCGAAGCCTATGTCCGGGTTCTGGCTCTCCTGCCGCAGGAACTCCAGCACCTCGCTGCTCGCGTCGCCGGTCAGCGTCTGGAGCCGGTCGGTGACCACGAGGGCGCCCGCGTTGATGAACGGATTGCGCGGAATGCCGTTTTCGTACTCCAACTGCACGAGCGAGTTGAACGGATTGCCCGAGGGCTCCCGGCCGACCCGCTCCCACAGGCTGTCGCCGCCCTCGGCCAGGGCCAGGGCGAGCGCGAAGACCTTGGTGATCGACTGGGCGGAGAAGGGCACCTGCCAGTCCCCCACCCCGAAGACGTTTCCGTCGAGATCTGCGACGGCCATCCCGAACTGCCGCGGGTCCACCGCGGCGAGCGCCGGGATGTACTCGGCGGGTGTCCCGCTGCCCAGCAGCGGCGCGACGTCGGCGGCGATCCGCTCCAGCAGCGGCTTGTAGTCCGGGGACCCGGCGTCGGGCATGGCGTCTGGCACGGCGTCAGGCCTTGGTGCCCCGGTGCAGCGCGACGATGCCGCCGCTGAGGTTGCGCCAGGCGACCTTGGACCAGCCGGCCTTCTGCAGCAGGCCGGCCAGCGCCGGCTGGTCGGGCCATTCCCGGATGGACTCGGCGAGGTACACGTACGCGTCGGGGTTGGACGACACGGCGCGGGCGACGGGCGGCAGCGCGCGCATCAGGTACTCGGTGTAGACCGTCCGCAACGGCGCCCAGGTGGGCTGCGAGAACTCGCAGATCACGACCTGCCCGCCGGGCTTGGTCACCCGGTACAGCTCGCGCAGCGCCGCGTCGGTGTCCTGGACGTTGCGCAGGCCGAAGGAGATCGTCACCGTGTCGAAGACGCCGTCCTTGAACGGCAGCCTCGTCGCGTCGCCGGCGGTCAGCGGAAGCCAGGAGTTCCGCTTCTTGCCCTCCATGAGCATGCCCAGGGAGAAGTCGCACGGGACGACGTACGCGCCGGTCGCCGCGAAGGGCAGCGAGGAGGTCGCCGTACCGGCGGCCAGGTCGAGGACCTTCTGCCCGGGGCGCGCGTCGACCGCCTTGGCGACCTCCTTGCGCCACACCCGGTCCTGGCCGAGGGAGAGGACGTCGTTGGTCAGGTCGTAGTTCGCCGCGACCCTGTCGAACATGGAGGCGACTTCGTGCGGCTGCTTGTCCAGGGAGGCCCTTGTCACTGGCGTTCGCCCCTCGTGTTGCGATGCGGATCGGCGGGTAGGGCCCCATCCTCTCAGGCCGCGCGGGCCCGGACGGCGCGGGCTGCGCCGTACCGCGCCGTGGCGGCTCCGTACCCGACCGTAGAACTGTTCCGAAGGACAGTTACGCTGCTACGCCGCATACGCGTTGACTGCCAGCGTGCGGCCCGGTGAGGGTCACCCACCGGATCAGGACCACAACCGTGGGCGGGTCCGGCAGTGGCCGCCGCGAACAGGAAGCTTCACGATGCCGGCAGGCCATTCCACCGGTCGCTCCCGCCGTGACGGCCCGCGCGCCAGGCGCCGGGCCGAGCGGCGCAGACGGCTGCGGCGCACGATCCTCCTCGGCTCGGCGGCGCTGGTCGCCGTATCGGCGACCGCCTACGCGGTGCTGCCCGAGGACGAGACCACCACGGCCGCCAAGGGCCGCACCGCAGCACAGGCCGACGCACCGGACGGGGAAGGCACCGACGCCGCGGGGAACCCGCTCCCGCAGGGCGGAGCGAAGTCCCCCGAGGCCGCTCCGTCCCCCGCCGCACCCTCGCAGCAGCCCGCCTCGCCCTCACCGTCCACCGGCGCCCCCGTGACCCCCGGCAAGCCGGGCACCTTCACCGGATCGTCCGCTTCCGGCAGCGCGCAGGGCAAGGGGACGACGCGGCGCTGGCGGCTGGAGGTGGAGGAGGGCAGCGGGATCGACCCGGAGGCCGCCGCCCGTTCCGTCGAAGCGATCCTCGGGGACCCGCGCGGCTGGACCAGGGACCCGCGCTACGGCTTCCAACTCGTGGGAGCGGGCCAGCCGGTGGACTTCACGGTCAAGATCGCGACGCCGAAAACCACCGACCTCCTGTGCGACGTGGTCACCCCCGAGCTCATCGGCGAGACCAACTGCCGGGTCGGCCATGTCGTGGTGGTCAACCTCAAGCGCTGGAAGGAGGGTTCGCCCCAGTTCAGCGGCTCCGTGGAGGAGTACCGCGCCCTGATCGTCAACCATGAGGTCGGGCACGAGATCGGCCGCGGCCACGAGGGCTGCCCCGGCCCCGGAAAGCCCGCCCCGGCGATGATGCAGCAGATCAAGGGCCTTGAGGGATGCAAGTCGAACGCCTGGCCCTTCGACGCGAATGGAACCTATCTGTCCGGTCCGCCCGTCCTCTAGGGAAAGGCCGGCCCTCCGCAAGGGGCCGACCGGGGGGCATCGAGGAGTGGGAACCGTGCGCGTCGTCAGCTTCAGCGTCCCTGCGTGGTTCCCCTCGTACGAGGAGCCGGACGGGCCGCCGGCGCAGCACGCGCAGCACTGGCAAGCACTGCTGACCGAGCAGGAGTCCGCGGTGTTCCTGTGCCTGGCCACCGGCGCCTCCAACCGGGAACTCGCGGAGGAACTCCAACTGTCCGTCAGCACGGTCAAGTTCCACGTCGTGAACATACGGGCCAAGCTCGGCGGGATCAGCCGCCTCCAGGCCTGCCTGCTGGCCGCCCTCGCCCGGGAGGGCAGCCGGCCCGCCGACGGCGGGCCCGGCGAGGGCGCACACGGCGAAAACGGGCCCCTCGAGAACGACGGCGGGCTCAGCGCCGCCGGTGGAGCAGCCGTCCCCCGATGACCGTGGCCACGCACGCGGTCGCGCCCCGCCTCAGCAGCTCGGCCTCGTCCGCCACCGCGAACACCGCGAAGCGCGCCGCCGCGCCCGGCTCCAACACCCCGTGGAAGGCCTCCGCCGCCGACTCCCGGCCCGCGAAGGGATCCAGGTCGGGCCGCCCCTCGTAGGGCGCCGGCGGCAGGATCGTCAGCCCCGAGCGGGACACCGCCGTACGCACCGCCGCGACCGTGAAGCGGCCGCACACCGCTACCACCCCGCGGGCCAGCAGCCGCTGCGTGCCGCGCCGGGCGCTGTTGCCCCACCGCGACTCGGTCAGCTTCAGGGCGTCCAGCGCCTCCCCGCCGGTGATCGGGTCCGCGCCGAGTTCCGTGACCTCGTACGGGTCGTCCGGGTAGTACGTCCGCTCCAGCAGCTCGTCCGCCCCGCGCACCAGCAGCCCCGGGGTGAGCACCCCGGGCCAGCGGCGGACCCGGGCGTGCGAATGGGCCGCACCGAGGTCCGTGTACGTGCCCACGCGGGCGATCCGGTCCCCCTCGACGAGGACCGCACCGCCCGCCAGCGGCGCGGACCCCGGTCCGGTCACCAGCAGTTCGGCGGCGTGCAGCGTCAGCATCGTGATCGTGTCGGACGCGTCAGTTCGCGGAGATGAGCTTCAGCTCGGGGTGCGCGGTGCCGCCCTCGATCGCGGTGGAGGAGATGTGCGAGACGACGCGGTCGTCGGCCGGGTCGTTCGCCGGGTCGTCGTGGACCAGGAGGTGCTCGTACGTCGTCGCGCGCTGCGCCGGGGTACGGCCCGCCTTGCGGATCAGGTCGATGATCTCCTGGCGGTTGGAGCGGTGCTTGGCGCCGGCCGAGGAGACGACGTTCTCCTCCAGCATGATCGAGCCGAGGTCGTCCGCGCCGTAGTGCAGCGAGAGCTGGCCCGCCTCCTTGCCGACGGTCAGCCAGGAGCCCTGGATGTGGGCGATGTTGTCGAGGAACAGGCGCGCGATCGCGATCATGCGCAGGTACTCGAAGATCGTCGCCTGGGTCCGGCCCTTGAGGTGGTTGTTCTCGGGCTGGTAGGTGTACGGGATGAAGGCGCGGAAGCCTCCCGTGCGGTCCTGCGTGTCCCGGATCATCGCGATGTGCTCGATGCGCTCGGCGTTGGTCTCGCCGGTGCCCATCAGCATGGTGGAGGTGGACTCCACCCCCAGCTTGTGGGCGATCTCCATGATCTCCAGCCAGCGCTCGCCGGACTCCTTGAGCGGGGCGATCGCCTTGCGCGGCCGGGCCGGCAGCAGCTCGGCGCCGGCGCCCGCGAAGGAGTCGAGGCCGGCCGCGTGGATGCGCTTGATGGCCTCCTCCGCCGAGACCCCCGAGATGCGGGCCATGTGCTCGACCTCGGACGCGCCGAGGGAGTGGATGACCAGCTGGGGGAAGTCCTTCTTGATGGCGGAGAAGTGGTGCTCGTAGTACTCGACGCCGTAGTCGGGGTGGTGCCCGCCCTGGAACATGATCTGCGTGCCGCCGAGCTCGACGGTCTCCGCGCAGCGGCGCAGGATGTCGTCGAGGTCGCGGGACCAGCCCTTCTTCGTGTCCTTGGGGGCCGCGTAGAAGGCGCAGAACTTGCACGCCGTGACGCACACGTTCGTGTAGTTGATGTTCCGCTCGATGATGTACGTCGCGATGTGCTCGGTGCCGGCGTAGCGGCGGCGGCGCACCGCGTCGGCCGCCTGCCCCAGCGCGTGCAGCGGCGCGTGGCGGTAGAGGTCGAGCGCCTCTTCCTTGGTGATCCGGCCCCCCGCGGCGGCGCGGTCGAGGACAGACTGGAGAACGGCCAGGTCGGTCACCGGGAGTCACCTTTCGGCGGTGTGTCTGTGTCAAGGTCCGGACCGAGCCAGCCTACGCCAGGGTCCCCGCGGCGGATTTCAGGGGCTGCGGGTGAGGTCTCCCTCGGGGTTCCCGGCCGGGGAGTCGCCCGACTTGTAGTGGAGCGTGCCGTTGGGGTTGAGGGTGAAGCGCTCGTCGGCGGAGCCGTTGGAGCACACGCCGGGGGCCGGGTTGGGTCCGCCCGAGGTGTCCAGGACCAGCGAGCGGTCGGTGGCCGAGGAGAGCTTCCAGTCTCCGCTGCAGTCGGTGCCCAGGACGGCCAGGACCGACTTGTCCCGGGCCACGACCTCGCCGACCTTGCCGCCCTTGATGGTGATCTCGAACTCCGACGACAGGCCGAGGCGGGCGGTGGTGACCGTGCCCTTCCACGTGCCGATGAGCTCCTTGGGGACGTCGGTACGGGTCCCGGGCGCGGGCGACGCGGAGCTCGCGCCCGGCGCCGGGGCCGAGGCGCCCGGGGCGGGCGAGGAGGCGGAGGGCCGCGCGCCGGCGTCGGCCAGGTCCCGCTGCCCGTCGCCGCCCTGCCCGGGCAGCAGGTCCATCCAGAACAGTCCGCCGGACAGCACGGCCAGGGCGGCCGCCGCGGCCAGGACGAGGGTGCAGCTGAACCGGCGCCCCGCGGCGCTGACGGTGACCTGCTTCCCGCCGGTCTCGGTACGCGGATGCGGCAGTGCGCCACCCGCCGGGCCCCCGCCTGGGGTCTCGGTGCGGCTGCCGTACGGGCCCGCGGCCGGGGCGGCGTACGGGAAGCCCGAGCCCTGGCTCCCGTACGAGGGGTCCGGCGCCCCGAAGCCGCCGCCGGCGGGGGTGTACGACCCCGCGGTGAAGGGGACCGGGCCCGACCCGGCCTCCGGTGCGGCCGCGGCCCCGGCCGGAGCCCGTCCGGCTCCCGCGGCGCCCCCGGGGGAATCGGCGTCGAGGTCGAGGAGGGCCACCGCGGCCCGGCTGGCCTCCTCGACCAGGGGTGCGGGGAGCCAGCCCGGGACGCCGAGCGACCCGGCCAGGGCGGCGGCGACCGCCTCGGGAGCGGGCCGGTCGGAGGCCGTCTTGGCGAGGCAGGCCTCGATCAGGTCGCGCAGGTCCCCGGCGGGGAGGGCGCCGAGCTCGGGCGGTTCGTGCACCACCTTGTAGAGGAGGGTGGCCGAGTTGTCCCCGGTGAAGGGCGGCCGGCCGGTCGCCGCGAAGGCCAGCACCGCGCCCAGCGAGAACACGTCGGCCGCCCCGGTGATCCCCTTGCCGAGGATCTGCTCGGGCGACATGTAGCCGGGCGAGCCGACGGAGACGCCGGTGGAGGTGAGCGAGGCCGTTCCGTCCGTGGCCCGCGCGATCCCGAAGTCGATCAGCCGGGGCCCGTCAAGGGTGAGCATCACGTTCGACGGTTTCACGTCCCGGTGGACGAGCCCGAGCCCGTGCACGGCCACCAGGGCGCGGGCCAGCCCCGCGCCGACGGCCCGCACCGCGAGCTCGGGGAGGGGGCCGTGCGAGGCGAGCGCGCGGTCCAGGGAGGGCCCCGCCACGTACCCGGTGGCCACCCACGGGACCGGGGCCTCCGGGTCCGCGTCCAGCACCGGCGCGGTCCACTCGCCGCCGACCCGCCGGGCCGCCTCCACCTCGCGGCGGAACCGGGCCCGGAACTCCTCGTCGGAGGCGAAGTGCGGGTGCACGATCTTGACGGCGACGGTCCGGCCGCCCGCGCTGCGGCCCAGGTAGACCCGGCCCATGCCACCCGCGCCGAGCCGGCCGAGCAACCGGTACGCGCCGATGGTCCGCGGCTCACCGGCTTCCAGCGGATGCATCGCGTCCCCCCAATTCCCCGTGATCCCGGGCGCCTTGTGGCACCCGGCCGAGCAGCAGCCTAGGGGGTGAGGGGCGGGGGGAGGGTGCGGCCGCCACCCTTTTGCATTTCCCCCTCCCCGCGGAGGAATGCGGAAAGGGCGGGAATTCCCGGGAAACCGGGCATTCACCTGCCGGACGCTTTGATCCACCCGTCGGTAAACCCGGTCAGCACTCCCGGACCGCCGCGCTCAGCAGCTCCACGGACACATCCGCGGGATACCCCGTCGTCGGTCCCGTTCGGCGGGCGAATTCCCGTACGCCGGCCAGCTGGTCGGGTCCGAAGCGGAAGTCGAGGGTCGTGAAGTAGCGCTCCAACAGCTCCGCGTCGAAGGCCTCCCAGCGGGCCGCCTGTTCGGCGACCTTGGTGACCTCTTCGAGGGAGAGGTCACGGGAGGCGAGGAAGGCCTCGTGGACCTTCTGCACGACGGCGGGCTCGCGGGCCAGGTACTCCTTGCGGGCGGCCCAGACGGCGAAGACGAACGGCAGCCCGGTCCACTCCTTCCACATGTGCCCCAGGTCGTGGACGGTCAGTCCGAGCCGGGGCGCGTCGTGGAGCGAGGCCCGCAGCGCGGCGTCGCCGATCAGTACGGCGGCGTCGGCCTCCTGCATCATCACTCCCAGGTCGGGAGGGCAGGTGTAGTAGTCGGGCCGTACGCCGTACTGCTCGGAGAGCAGTAGCTGGGCCAGACGTACGGACGTACGGGAGGTCGAGCCGAGGGCGACGCGGGCTCCGTCGAGCCGGTCCAGGGGGACCTGCGAGACGATCACGCAGGACATCACGGGGCCGTCGCAGCCGACCGCGAGATCGGGGAAGGCCACGAGCCGGTCGGCGTTGCGGAGGAATTCCACGAGGGTGATCGGGGCGATGTCCAGCTCCCCGTCGACGAGCCGCTGGCTGAGCTTCTCGGGGGTGTCCTTGGTCAGCTCCAGGTCCAGCAGCGTGCCGGTTCTGGCGAGCCCCCAGTAGAGGGGCAGGCAGTTCAGGAACTGAATGTGGCCGACGCGGGGCCGGCTGCGGTAGACGTCCACATCGCGAGACTAGTCCCACGGTCTGCGTCAGCCTTGAGGCGGGTCTCAAACGTCCGGGTGACGTGATCTTTCCCTCTGGTCTCGGCCGCATGGTGCGTGCTAGGCTCGACGCAAGTTGCAGTTTGGTTTCCCTTGCAGTACGAGGCCTGCGGAGAATGTGACCCGCAGGCTTTTGTAGTTTTCAGACTTCTTAGCAGGTTCTGGAGCAGGGCGACCCTTTGGCCCATAGGAGGGCTCATGGCTACCGGAACCGTGAAGTGGTTCAACGCTGAAAAGGGCTTCGGCTTCATCGCCCAGGACGGCGGCGGCCCGGATGTCTTCGTCCACTACTCCGCGATCAACGCCTCTGGCTTCCGCTCCCTCGAGGAGAACCAGACGGTGAACTTCGACGTCACGCAGGGTCCGAAGGGCCCGCAGGCGGAGAACGTCACCCCGGCCTAGTCGCCTGGGCCAACCTCAATCGCGGGTTGGAAAAGCAGTACCCAAGGAGCCCTGTCACTTCCGCGCGAGCGGAGCGGCGGGGCTCCTGCCTTTCCCCTCCGGGGTGGGGGGACGGACACGCCCTGGGGCCCGCACCGTGTGCACGGTGCGGGCCCCAGGGCGTTGAACGCCGGGCCGGACGCGCCCGGGCCATGGCGGCCCGGGCGCCGGAATCACTTCGCGGTGGCCGCGGGCGGGGCGGTGATCTCGATGTCGAGGATCAGGGTCACGTCCTCCGGGGTCACCAGGCGGAGCTGGTAGGTGCCCGGAGCGAGGTCCGCGTCCGTGAAGAGTTCCGGCAGGACGATCCGGCCGTCGGCCGCGGTCGCCGCCAGGGTGAGGCCGAAGACCTTCTTGCCGGTCTCGTCCTTGAAGTACGGGCCCTTCGCGGTCGCCGGGTCGGCCGGCACCCACTTCCCGTCCTTCTCCTGGCCCAGGCCGGCGACGACGCCGGACACGGCGACCGCCTTGCCCTCGGCCGTTGCCCGGACCTCGACGCCCTTGATGCTCGTTCCGGCGACCGCCGCGATCGGCTTCGAGCCGTCCGGGCGGGCGAGCAGGTCGGCGGCGGGCGCCGTGACCTTGCCCGCGAAGTTCACGGTGAGCCTGCTGGTGGTGTCGTAGGCCGAGGCGCGCAGGGTGAAGGTGCCCGCCGTGGCGCCGGCCTTCAGGCCGGGCGCGGCGGCGATGCCGTCGGCTCCCGTCTTGACCACCAGGGACTTCGCCGTCCCGAAAAGGGTGCCGGTGGCGTCCTCCTCGACCGCGAAGATCACCTCGCGGTCCGCGGCGGGCTTGCCGTCGCTGAGGAGCAGCTTGACCCGCGGGGCGACGGTGAAGGCCGTACCGGCCTCGGCGGTGAGGCCGGGACCGTCCAGCACCGTCAGCTCGGCCAGGTGCGGGGCCGGCTTCTCCGGGGTCGGAGTCGGCGTCGGAGTCGGCGTGGGAGTGGGGGTCGGCTTGGGAGTGGGCGTCGGCGTCGGCTTGGGGGTCGGCGTCTGCGTGACCGGGTTCTGGGTGCGGGGCGTGGGCAGGGTGCCCGGCTGCGCCGGCGGGTAGTTCCCGACGGGCGGGTTGGCGACCTCGGTGGCTCCCTGCTGGTACTGGTGCATGTAGCCGAGCACGGTGTTCACGTACTCACGGGAGTTGTTGTAGCTGAGGATCGCCTTGTCGAGCTCGGCGGCCACGGACAGGTTGCGGTCGCCCGCGCACAGGTAGAGGCCGGCGCCCAGGGCCGCGTCGTAGATGTTGTTCGGGTCCCGCTTGGCGTCGCCGTTGCCGTCGGCGCCCCAGGTGGCCCAGGTCGAGGGGATGAACTGCATCGGGCCGACGGCACGGTCGTAGACCACGTCCGCGTCGAACTCGCCCCGGTCGGTGTCGCGGATCTCGGCGAAGCCGTTGCCGTCGAGGCGCGGGCCGCGGATCGGCTTCTCGGTGTAGCCGTCGGCTTTGAGCCCGTAGCCGGAGGCGTGGACGGACTCGACCCGGCCGATGCCCGCGAGCAGCTGCCAGGGCAGCTTGCAGTTGGGGAGCGCCGCCGCCACGGCGACCTCGGCACGGTTGTAGGCGTCGAGGGCGGTCGCGGGTATGCCGCTGGCGCCGGCCTCCTGTGTGCCCGTCCCCGCGGCGGGTGGCGGGTCGGCGACGATGTCCGGCAGGTCCAGCCGGGCGTCACCGCGGTCGGTGGCCTGCGGACTGTCCGGGGTCGGTTCGGACTCTCCCGCATCCGCGGTCGACGGAGTGGACACGACCGCGGCAGTGGTCAGGCTGGCCGCGAGCGCGGCCGTGCACAGGACCTTGCGCGAGGTGTTGACGATGTGGCGGTGAAGCGGCTTCACAGTGCGGCGATCCCCCCAAGGAGCCGTTCAAGGGTATGCGGCCGGTCTGGCCGTGAATATCCACTGTCTATCAGGTATTCCGACCCGACTCGCCGTCCGCCCGGCAGATGTGACGCACCATTCGTCTCGCCTTCACCGGGGTCTGACGACAGAACGGACAACGATCCCAACCCTCCGCCCGAAATGGCCCGATGACAACCTGTTTCCAGCCGGATCCCGTCTGTTCGAAGCCACGAACAGACCAGCGGGACCGCGCCGCCGCCGGCCCACCCGCCGTCACCCCGCGACGAGCCCGCAGGCTCCAGGGGACTCCACACACCCACCCACTCCGATGTGACACGGATCACTCGAGAAGAGCCCGGGGGGCCGATGGATTCCGCAGCGCCCGGCGGTCCTACTTCCGTACCCACCGACCCGGACGGAAGAGGAACGATCCCCATGCGCATCGTCATCACTGAATTCATCAGCCTCGACGGCGTCGTGCAGGCACCGGGGGGCCAGGGCGAGGACAACGACGGCGGCTTCGCCCACGGCGGTTGGACCCACCCCTTCTTCGACCCGGAGGTCGTCGGCGGCTCCTTCACCGAGGCCCTGGAGAAGGCCGACGCACTGCTGTACGGGCGCCGCACCTGGCAGAACATGGCAGCGGCGTGGCCCGAGCGGGCCGGCGACCCTTTCGCCGACCGGATGAACGCCCTCCCGAAGTACGTCGTGTCCGACACCCTCGGCGACGAGGAGCTGACCTGGACCAACACCACGCGCATCGACGGCGCCAAGGCCGTTGCCCGCATCCGCGAGCTGCGCGACGGCGAGGGCGGCGACCTGGTGGTCATGGGCAGTCCCACCCTCGCCCGCACCCTGCTGAGCGAGGGGCTCGTCGACGAACTCCGGCTCATGGTCATGCCGGTGCTGCTGGGCGGCGGTAAGTCGATCTTCCCGCAGGACGGCGGTCTGCACACCCTCGAACTGGCCTCCACGGCCATCAGCCCTGCGGGTGTGCACGTGTGCACCTACCGCCCGATCGGGGGCGCCTGACCGATCGGTCCGCCGACGGACCGGAGACCGACCGTCCGCGCCTTTCCGTCGTCAGAACACGGCGGTGGCGATCCCGACCAGGATTCCGGCGACCGCCGCCAGCACGATGGCGGCGAACAGGCCGACCAGGGAAACGAGGAAATAGCCGTCGGCGCTCTCCACCGTGCCGCTGCGCGCGCAGGTGAACAGCCAGGCCGCGAGCGTCAGGAACGGCACGAGCAACAGGCCGGCCGCCGTGCCGAAGTTGAACACGGCGGTCCCCGAGAGCTCGTAGGCCCTGCCCCTCGCCGTCCGCACCTCCACCTCGGCACCCCGCCGGTATGCGTCGGCGGCCGTGTCCAGCACGATCTCGCGCGCCGCCTCTCCCGGCCCCGGCCGCCGAGGGGTGTACCAGCCCGTGCAGTCGGTGCCGGTCGTGTAGCCCTCGGCGTCGGTGGCCTCGTAGCAGCGGTGGACCGAGACGACCCCGTCCACGGGCCCGAAGCCGAGCACCGCCCCCATCTGCGGCCCGGGCAGCACCCACATCAGCCACCCGGCCACCGCAAGCGTCACGACCCCCCCGACCCCGGCCACGCCCCGCCCCAACCCCCGCACAACAGCTCGCACAACGCCCCCTCTCCCGTGCAGGCCGATACCCGCGGGGGCGAGTGCGTACGCGGCGGGGTCGGAGCAGGGTGGCAGCGGGGCGGGGCGGGGGTGGGGTGGGGTGGGGTGGGGGTGGCAGGCGCGGCGGGGCGGCTGCCGCGGGGTTCGGGTGCAGGCGGTGTCAAGCCCCGAGATGCCGTGGCGTGACGGGGCGGGGGCGGCGGGGCGCAATGGTCGTACGAGGTTCGGCCCCGCAGGCCGGCCGCCACCGCTCCCCCGCAGCGCCAAGGAGAACGTCATGACCAGCATCCACCGTCTCGCCCTCCTGAAGGCCGCCATCGCCGTGGGAGCCCTGCGCGTGGCGCCCGGCGCGGTCGCAGACTCCGTGGTGCGGCGCGCCGCGACCGGCACCCTGATCCCCATGCGGCCCGAGTCCCGGGGCGGGCCGGGGCACTCGGTGCGGGCGTCACTGCGCAGCTGCTGGTCCGACGTCGCCTGACGCACCGGCGGGGGGGGCAGGGGGGGAAAGGGGGGGGGGGTGCGGGGGGGGCGGGGGGGGGGGGGGGGGGGGGGGGGGGGGGGGGGGGGGGGGGGGGGGGGGGGGGTACGACGTTCCCCCCCCCCCCCCCCCCCCCCCCCCCCCCCCCCCCCCCCCCCCCCCCCCCCCCCCCCCCCCCCTTCCCCCCCCCCCCCCCCCCCCCCCCCCGGTGCGTCAGGGCGCGGGGGTGCGGGGCGGGCGGCGCAGGACGGTGGCGGCGACGGCCAGGGCGGTGACGAGGAGGGCCGCGCCGACCGCGAAGGCCAGGTGGTAGCCGCCGGCCAGGGCCTCGGAGGCGGGGCGGCCGGCCGCGGTGAGGGACTCGGCGCGGGAGGCGGCGAGGGTGGAGAGGACCGCGATGCCGAGGGCCATGCCGATCTGCTGGGTGGTGTTGAAGAGCCCGGAGGCCAGGCCGGCGTCCTCCTGCTTCGCCCCGGACATGCCCAGGGAGGTGAGGGCGGGCAGGGCGAGGCCGAAGCCGGCGGCGAGGAGCATCACGGGGAGCAGGTCGGTGACGTAGTGGGACTGCGCGGCGTCGGCGGGGACCCGGGTGAGCAGGCCGAGTACGCCGATCAGGAGGGCCAGCCCGGTCAGGAGGACCCTGCGTTCGCCGAAGCGGGCGTTGAGGCGGGCCGAGACGGTCAGGGAGACCACGCCGATGACGGCGGCGGCCGGCAGCATCGCCAGGCCGGTCCGGGCGGCTCCGTATCCGAGCACGTTCTGCATGTAGAGCGCGACGAGGACCTGGAAGGAGAAGAGGGCGGCGACCATCAGCATCTGGACCAGGTTGGCGCCGGTGACGCTGCGCGAGCGGAAGATCCGCAGGGGCATGAGCGGGGTGCGGGCGGTGGCCTGGCGGGCGAGGAAGCCGGCGAGCAGGGCGAGGGAGAGGCCGCCGAGGCCGAGCGTGTGGGCCGAGGCCGCTCCGTACTGGTCGATCTTGACGACGGTGTAGATCCCGAGCATGAGTCCGGAGGTGACGAGCAGCGCGCCGAAGGTGTCGGCGCCGGCCTTCAGGCCGAGGCCGCGGTCGGCGGGGAGGGCGGGAAGGGCGACGAGGAGTGTCGCGATGCCGATGGGCAGGTTGATGAGGAAGATCCAGTTCCAGGAGAGTGCGTCGGTGAGGACGCCGCCGAGAACCTGGCCGATCGAGGCGCCTGCCGCGCCGGTGAAGCTGAACACGGCGATGGCCTTGGCCCGTTCGCGGGGCCCGGTGAACAGCGTGACGAGGATGCCGAGGCTGACGGCGGAGGCCATCGCGCTGCCGACGCCCTGGAGGAAGCGTGCGGCGATCAGGACCCCGGGGGAGGCGGCGGCGCCGGCCAGGAGGGACGCGGTGGTGAAGAGTCCGGTGCCCGCGAGGAACATCCGCTTGCGGCCGATCAGGTCGCCGAGCCGGCCGGCGAGCAGGAGCAGCGAGCCGAAGGCGATGAGGTAGGCGTTCACGACCCAGCTCAGCCCGGCCGGGGTGAAGCCGAGGTCGTCCTGGATGGCCGGCATGGCGACGGTGACGATGCTGCCGTCGAGGACGGTCATGAGCATCCCGGTCGCCAGGACGCCGAGGGCGAGCCGGCGGGAGGTGCGCGCGGTCGGCGCGATTGCGGCGGGGGCGGCTGCGGGGGGTGCGGCTGCTGATGCGGAGGTGGCGGTCATCGCGGTCTCTCCTGTCGTCGGGACCCAACAGGAGAGACCGTAGCAGATAGTTTTGTTGCAGACTATCTTCTACGGACCTAGGCTTGCGCCGACGCCCTTCCCGCCGTCACCCCTTCTGGCGTGCCCTCCGAGCCGGCCGCGGTCCCTCGACCGGGGTCTCCAGGTGACCGGTGACCAGCCGGTTCAGCGCACGGAGCAGCACCTCCCGCTCAGCGGCGGGCAGGGAGTCGAGGGCGCCGGCGTGGACGCTGTCGACGATCTTCTGGCTCTCCTTCGCGACCCTCGCCCCCGCCTCGGTCACCGCGATGATCCGCGCTCGCCGGTCGGTGCTGGACGGACGGCGCTCGGCCAGGCCGGCCTCCTCCAGCGCGTCGACGGTCACCACCATCGTGGTCTTGTCCATGTCTCCGATCTCGGCGAGCTGCGCCTGGGTGCGCTCCTTCTCCAGGGCGTGGACGAGCACGCAGTGCATCCGCGGGGTGAGGCCGATCTCGGCGAGCTGCGCGCTCATCCGGGTGCGCAGCACGTGGCTGGTGTGGTCCAGGAGAAAGGACAGATCCGGTTCGGTGCGGGTGGGTGCCATGGCTGTCATGTCGCCAGCGTAACGAAACTCGATCCGTCGCGGATTATCGGCAGACGGACGACCTGTGGCGGCCGGTCCATGGCGGCTCACGCCTCGCGCGGCCCCCGGTACAGCTCGTCGATGCGGTCTGCGTAGTCGCGCGCGATCGCACCCCGCCTGAGCTTCAGCGACGGCGTCAGGTGGCCGCGCGCCTCGGTGAAGTCGCCCGGCAGGACGGCGAACCGGCGGATCGACTCGGCCCGCGACACGAGCTGGTTCGCCTCGTCGACGGCCCGTTGGAGGTCGGCGAGCAGCTCCGCGTCCCGCACCAGCTCCCGCATCGGCATGTTCTGCTTCTTCCGCATCTGGCGCCAGTGCCACAGCCCGTCGGGCTCCAGGGTGATCAGCGCCGCGATGTAGGGCCGGTTGTCGCCGACCACCATGCACTGTCCGACCAGCGGGTGGGCCCGCAGCCAGTCCTCCAGCGGTGCCGGGGCCACGTTCTTGCCGCCGGAGGTGATGATCAGGTCCTTCTTGCGGCCGGTGATGGTGAGGTATCCGTCCGCGTCGAGCTCCCCGATGTCCCCGGTGGCCAGCCAGCTGCCGTCCGGGAGGGCCTGCCCGCTGTTCCAGTAGCCCGCGAAGACGTGCCGGCCGCCCAGCAGCACCTCCCCGTCCGGCGCGATCCGCACGGCCGTCCCGGGCAGCGGCCAGCCCACCGTGCCGAGCCGGGGCCGCTGCGGCGGGGTCACGGTGCTGGCGCCGGTCGTCTCCGTGAGCCCGTAGCCCTCGAAGACCTCGATCCCCGCGCCGGTGTAGAAGGCGGCGAGCCTGCGCCCCAGGGGCGATCCGCCGCTCAGGATGTAGCGGACGCGGCCGCCGAGCGCGGTGCGGATCCGCCGGTAGACGAGCGGGTCGTACAGCGCCCGTGCTGCGCGCAGCACGGGTCCGGGCGCCGTGCCCTCGACGCTCTCGCCGAAGCGGCGCGCGATGCGGGCGGCCCGGTCGAAGGAGGAGGCGCGGCCCATCTTCTCGGCGGTGGCGCGGGCGGTGTTGTAGACCTTCTCCAGGACGTAGGGGATGGCGAGCAGGAAGGTCGGGCGGAAGCCTGCCAGGTCGGCGAGGAGGTCCTCGGTACGGATGCTGGGCGCGTGCCCGAGCTTGACGCGGGCCCGCAGGCAGCCGACCGCCACCATGCGGCCGAAGACGTGGCTGAGCGGCAGGAACAGCAGGGTCGAGGCGGGGTCCTTGCTGACCGACTTGAAGACGGGGTGGAGCAGCTCGATGGCGTTGTCCACCTCGGCGAAGAAGTTGGCGTGGGTGATGACGCAGCCCTTGGGCCGGCCGGTGGTGCCCGATGTGTAGATGAGGGTGGCGACGGAGTCCGGGGTGCGGTTGCCCCGGCGCGCGTGCACGAGGGCGTCGGGGATGCGCTCCCCCGCTTTCACCAGCCGGCCTATCGCGCCGGTGTCGAACTCCCAGAGGTGCGCCAGCCAGGGCAGGTTGATCCGTTCGGCGCTGATGATGCGGGCTTGCGCGGTGTCCTCGACGGCGCAGGCCACGGCGCCGGAGTCCTGGATGATCCAGCGGGCCTGGAGGGCGGAGGAGGTGGGGTAGATCGGTACGGTGACGAGCCCCGCGGCCCAGCCCGCGAAGTCGAGCAGGGTCCACTCGTAGGTGGTGCGGGCCATGATGGCCAGCCGGTCGCCCTGGCGCAGCCCCTCGGCGATCAGGCCCTTGGCGACGGCGAGCACCTCGGCCGCGAACTCGGCGGCCGTGACGTCGTGCCAGGACCCGTCGGCCTCCTTGCGGGCGAGTACGGCCTCGTTCGGGGCCTGCGCCGCGTTGTCGAAGGGGATGTCCCCGAGGGATCCGTGCGCGGGGGCCGCGGCGAGTGCGGGTACCCGTACCTCGCGCACCACTCCGTCGACGACGGTCCGGACGGGCTCCACCAGCTTCGGCTCCGCTTCCACGGCGCACACTCCTCGGCTCACACGAGTGTTACCGCCGGTAATCTACGGAGGCGAAACCTCGTCCGACCACCCCTCCGAGCCCTTCTTCACCGACGCTCCACTCCGCCACCGCCGCCACCGCACCGCGCGAGGGAATTGAGGAGGGCCGCGCCGCGTGCGGCCATTGAAGAAACGCCCGCCGGTCCGTCCGACGCCGCCGCCGGCCCCCTCCCATGCCCCTGCTGCTTCCGGCGGACGCTGGCAAAGCGCGCCGATTTCGAGATCTGCCCGGAGTGCGGCTGGGAGGACGACAGGCAGGACGACGCGGACGCCCACCTCGTACGGGGCGGACCCGACGGCAGGCTGAGTCTGGCGCAAGCCCGGCTGGACTACCTCGAGGAAGTGGCCGAGGAATGCGAGGAGTCCATGGCGCACGGCGGGGACGGGCTGTGGATTTCGGACGCCCGACGCCAGATGTACGACGACGTCGAGTAGGACGGACGGCATCCAGCCGTGAGGCCCTTACGCAGCGACCGGCGGGCAGCTTCTGCAGCGGCCCGGGGCCGGGGCGCGGAAGGCGCGGTCGCAGCCGTCGCAGTTCTGGAGCGGGTCCGGACGGGCGGGCGGCCGGATCCCCTGGCTCGGCGGGGCCGGTGGCAGGTGCGGCGGGATCAGGGCGGTGAGCCGGTATGCGAGGACGGAGGCGGGGTGGCACATGTCCTCGGGGAGCCCCGCCGACAGGGCCCGTCCCACGACCTCGGGGTCCACGCCGCGCTCCAGCCAGGCCGACGCGAGCGGCGCGAGCCGTCGTACGTCGCGTTCGGCCAGCAGCAGCCGCGGATCGCGGCGCCGCAGCCCGGCCAGCAGGTCGGCCGCACCAGGGTGCAGCGGCAGCACTTCGGGGCCCGCCGCGGCCTCCGGGGCCGGGTCGGGGTTCGGAGCCGGGGCCGGACTCGCGGCCGGAGCCGGGGCCGGGGCCGGGGCCGGGTCGGGAGACGCAGTCGGCTCCGGTACGGGTTCCCGGCCCGGCGGCGGAGGCGGCCCGGCAGAGGCGGAGTCCGGCTGGTTGTACGAGTACGTGCGGGTCACCACCCGCCCGCCCTCAAGCCTCTCGCGCCGCCGTTCCAGGTAGCCGTGTTTCTCCAGCTCCCGCAGGGCGGAGGCGATCCGCACCTCCCCCTCCGGGAAGCGGGCGGCGAGGGCCTTGATGCCGACCGGGGCCCCGTCCGGCAGCGACTGGATGTACCCCGCGACACCGATCGCCGTCGCGGACAGCTCGCGGTGCTGGAGGAGGTGGTTGCCGACCACGGTGTAGTGACTCGCGTGCCAGGTGTTGACGTGGATGACACCGGATCGGGCGGTGCGGGAGGGAACTCGGCACGTGGCGCGCGAGGGCGCGCTAGGCTGCTGGGGAGCCATTGGGAAGCTGCTTCTTCCTTGTTGGTCAGGCCCTCGGCCGGGATGCCAGTCCCACCGGGGGCCGTCTCATGTCTGGAGTTGTCGCGGCGAGCATATGCCCGGCAACCCACCTGAAATCCAGCCCAGTTGGCACCTTTCACCCGACCGAGCGATGCGGGCCGGGTTTGGTTGGCGGGTTGGTTCTTTCCCTCGGTTCTTTGGGTCTTTATGCGTCTAAGCCCGCCGGGTCGCGGACCCCCGTGACCCGGCGACCAGCGGGGCGAGGGACACCTCCGCCCACACCACCTTGCAGGGCAACGGCCCTTCCCTGACGCCCCAACGGGCTGCCAGCGCCTCGACGATGACCAGCCCGAACCCCGCGTCGCGGATCCGTGGGATCCGGTCGCCGCGCGCGTCCGTCACCTCGATCAGCAGCGTCTGCGGGGTCGCCGTCACGGCCAGCCGGAAATCGCGGCCGGGCACGCCCCCATGGGTCACGGCGTTGGCGGCGATCCATCTTCGAACGCACGCCCGGCCCTGCGCTCAGTTTCGTCCGGGAACAGGTCACGCTGACCCGTCCGATCGGAGGCACAATGGTGCTGCGCCGCCGGCTGGAACACCTCCTGGAGGTGCTCCAGTTGCCGAACGTCGAGTTCCAGGTGATGCCCACCAACCGCGAGGAGCACGCGGGCATGGGGGGACGAATCCAAGTCCTGAAGTTCGCCGATGGCTCGGCGATCGGACGATCGGACGGCGCGTTCCACGGCCCAACGGTCTCCGACCCGAGGCAGCTCCGGATCCCTGCACTGCGCTACGGCATCATCCGAGCTCAGGCGCTCACACCCCGGGAATCACGGCCCTTCGTCGAGGAACTGCTGCGAGAGACATGACCGACAACCGCGGGCTCGACTGGTTCAAGAGCAGCTACAGCGACAGCAGCGAGAGGGACGACTGCGTCGAGATGGCCGCCACCCCCCGCGCCGTCCTGGTCCGCGACTCCAAGGACATCGAGCGCGCCGGCCTTGCCTTCGGCCGACCCGCGTGGGCCGGTTTCGTCGCCCACGCGTCCGGCGCCTGACGGCCCGTACGGCCTGGAACCGAATGTTCCCGTCGGGCGTCTCCCGGTCCGAAGGTCGCCAACCGTGCGGGGGACGGCCCTCGCCCGGTCGGTAACCGAGAGGCAGCTCGATCCCGCGGCGCCCGAGACGGGCGGCGGTGCCCGCCGGCAGCGGCAACCCGAACCCCCGGATCGAGATCGCCGCCCGCCACAACGTCGGCCCGTACCGGCAGTCGGACCAGGCCCGGGCCTGCGGCAACGCTCTCGGCGAGGCTCACGGCAAGGTGAAGGACGCGATGCGATGACAGACGGCAGCGGGACCACCCTCCCGCCCGGGGACCGTCGGCGGGTGCGCTGGGCGTTCGGGCTCCCCCTCGCCCTCGTGCACGCCCTGAACGCCGTGTTCGTCTACGCCGCCGTGTCCCACGGTCCGCAGGCCGAGTGGGACCACCAGGGGTACGAGGGCACGGCGGCGGCCGTCTTCCTCGCCCTCTGCCTGAGCGTGCTCGGGGTCCTGATCACGATCGTCCCGCCGGTCCGCAGGGCGCTGGGCCCGTGGTGGTTCGCGCCGCCGGTCCTCCTGGGGGTGATCGCATGGGTGCGTATCGAGACGCTCGGCTGAGGCTTCCCCGCGAGGACGTCGACCTGCTCGAGGACCGCGGCTGCCTGCGCCGGGTGCTCGGCATACCGCTCGTCGTGCTCTACGTCCCCGCGGTGTACTCCTGCTGCCTCGCCCTGGCCGTGCGTCCTGCCTCGCCGTACGACCGGCTGCGCGACGACGCCCGGTTCATGGGCGGCTTCTCGGTCTTCCTGTGCCTGGTGGGCCTGCTGCTCACCAGCACCCCGCTCTACCACCGCACGATGGGCCGCTGGTGGTTCGCGGCCCCGGTCCTGATCGCGACGATCTCCTACTTCCGCGCCGGCACGGTCTGACCGACGCGGTATCGATCCTGAAGGGGGCTCAACGCCCGATGAGCAAGGAGCGGCGCATCAGGTGGCGTCCGGTGCTGGTCTGCGGGCCGGTCCTGGTCTGCGGGCTGGTGAGCGGATGCGCGGGGGCCGCGCAGAACGGTGTTCCGGCCGCGGAGCGCTCGTCGGGGCAGCTGTCGCAGTGGGTGGAGGGGGCCACCGTGGAGTCGGTCGCCGGGACGCTCGGGGTGCGGCTGCCGGAGGCGGCGACCGAGGCGAGGGCGGCACACCTGCAGGGTTTGCAGGACGACGGCTTGATCCTGGCATTCGTCCTGCCGACGGCAGACGTGGACGCGTTCGTCGATCGTCTGAAGCCGCAACGGCCGCTCGTGCTGCGGGCGCAGCCGCTCACCCTGAGCACGAACCCGACGACGCCGTTCTCACGCCTCGGGCTGCCGGAACCCGAGGTGCTGGCGCCGGTCCGCGAGGGTCAGGTGTGCGCGCCGTGCGAGGAGGATCTCAACTGGCTGAGGGTGGCGGTGGCGCGGGTCGACGACCGCACCAGCCGGGTCTACCTCCGCGGTGTCGACTGAGCACTGTCCCGGTGAGCGCCCGATGGACACGCCGCGGCCCCCGCCCGGACGGGGGCGGGGGCCGCAGCGAGCGGGAAGGGCGGGCCGCTCAGGCGGTCGCGGCGGCCGGCTGCGGCGCGGCGGCGTCGACGACGACGGCCGGGGCGGCGGGCTCGTCCAGGGGGGAGGCCGAGGCGTTGGCGTAGGCCTCCCTGTCCAGGATCCCCTCGCGGGCCGAGACGATCACCGGGACCAGCGCCTGCCCTGCGACGTTCGTGGCCGTGCGGATCATGTCGAGGATCGGGTCGATCGCCAGCAGCAGGCCCACGCCGGCGAGCGGGAGGCCCAGGGTGGAGAGGGTCAGCGTCAGCATGACGGTGGCGCCCGTCAGGCCGGCCGTCGCGGCGGAGCCGATGACCGACACGAAGACGATGAGCAGGTACTCCTTGATGCCCAGCTGCACGTCGAAGATCTGCGCGATGAAGATCGCGGCGAGCGCCGGGTAGATCGCTGCGCAGCCGTCCATCTTCGTGGTGGCGCCGAACGGGACGGCGAAGGAGGCGTACTCCTTCGGGACGCCGAGGCGTTCGGTGACCTTCTGGGTGACCGGCATGGTGCCGACGGAGGAGCGGGAGACGAAGGCCAGCTGGATGGCGGGCCAGGCGCCCTTGAAGAACTGGATCGGGCTGACCTTGGCGACCGTCGCGAGCAGCAGCGGGTAGACGCCGAACATCACCAGGGCACAGCCGATGTAGACGTCGGCGGTGAAGGTGGCGTACTTGCCGATGAGGTCCCAGCCGTAGGTGGCGATCGCGGTGCCGATCAGGCCGATGGTGCCGATCGGGGCGAGGCGGATGACCCACCACAGGGCCTTCTGGAGAAGCTCCAGGGCGGACTCGGCGAGGTCGAGGACCGGCTTGGCCTTGGCGCCGAGCTGGAGGGCGGCGATGCCGGCGACGACGGCCAGGAAGACGATCTGAAGGACCTTCAGCTCGGTGAACGGCGTGACGATGTCCGTCGGGACGATGCCGGTCAGGAAGTCGATCCAGGAGCCGGTCTTCTTCGGTTCCTTGCCGTCGGCGGCGGTGAGGCCGGTGCCCGAGCCGGGGTCGGTCAGCAGGCCGATCGCGATGCCGATGCCGACCGCGATCAGCGAGGTGATCATGAACCAGAGGAGGGTGCGGGAGGCGAGGCGCGCCGCGTTGTTCACCTTCCGCAGGTTGGTGATCGACACCAGGATGGCGAAGAAGACGAGCGGGGCGATGGCCAGCTTGAGCAGCTGGACGAAGATGTCCCCGGTCTTCTCCAGGGTGGTACCGAGCCAGCTGACGTCCTGGCTGCGGGCTATCCATCCGAAGAGGACGCCCAGGGCCAGACCGGCGACGATCTGGGCCCAGAAGGGGAACTTGAACGAGGCCTTGGCAGGGGCCTGCGGGGTCGCGGACACGGACACTCTCCGGAGGTGCGCACATAGTGAGGGGGGTGGTTCTGCATGGTGTTGCGGTGCGGCAGCAGCCAGGAAGGGCCGGCCGGGACCGCTGCTGTATCGATTCAGCTCAACAGCAACAGGCCGCGGACGCGCGGCGGCAGAGGTCGACGTGCAGGCGCGTCACGAGCGGGACGCTCGTGATCATCGAATGCGCAGCTGTGGTCAACATGTTGAACACGCTAACACTTCTCCTTTGAGAATCTCAAAGGGGTGCTTTGAGACAACGGCGCACAGGTCCCTCTTGCGGAGGCCCGGAAAACACCACCGCCCCAGCGTTACGGGCGGTGGACCCGATGCTGGGGCGGTTCGGTGTGTGATGAAGCCAACTGGGGCGTTACGACCCGACGCGCGCCGCGTCGTCCGCCTGATCCTCCTGGCTGCGGTTCTCGGCGAGCTTCTGCTTCGCGCCCGCGACGCGCCCGGAGATCTGCGCGGACATCTCGTCGCGCTGCTTGCGCAGGAGGACGAAGGAGAGCGGGGCGGAGAGCACGAGGGCGAGCAGCACGACCCAGGCACCGTTGGCGTCGCCGAGTCCGGCGGGGACCAGGCCGAACCGGACGAGGACCGCGACGACGGCCAGGCAGCCCACGAAGATGCCCAGGCGCATCGCGGTGTATCGGATCGTTGCGCTCGGCTTGAGGGACACGGTGACCCCTTCTCTCTCGTCGTGGTCGTCAGGTCGTGCGTCGCACGGTGCCCGTCCAGTGAAGCACGCCGGGACCCGGCCGCGGCCCGCCGGGGTGCGCACGCCCGTACGGCCCGCAGGCCCGGAGCCGGCCGCCGGACGTGCGGACGGCCGCCGTCAGTAGAGCGGCAGCAGCATCGTGATGTCGTCGCGGTCGTCGCCCGGGGCCACCCGCACGGCGCCGGGGACGCGGCCGACCTCCTTGTAGCCGCAGGAGGAGTAGAAGTGCTCCAGGCCGAGGCCGCCGCGGCAGGTGAGGCGGACGGCGTCGATGCCCTCGATCGAGCGGGCCGCCGCCTCGGTGGCGGCCATGAGGTCGCGCCCGAGGCCCTTGCCCTGGTGGCGCGGGTGGACCATCACCGTGTACGCCCACAGCCAGTGCCGCTGGAGCCGGTGCGTGTTGTGGGTGAGGAACGCGGTCGCGGCGACCGCGCCGCCCTCGTCGTGCCCGACGAGCAGCCGGCAGCTCCCGTCCGCGACGCCGGCGAGGTGCTTGGCGAGCGAGGGGCGGACGTCGTCGTGAGTGACCGGCGGTACGAAGCCCACGGCGCCGCCCGCATTGGAGACGTCCGTCCAGAGCTCGAGGATTCCATCACGCAGGGAGGGTCCGACGACCGGATCCAGGGTGAAAGTAAGGGTCATTTCGCAAGTTTAACCATTACCTCATCGGCCCGTCCAGAAAAAGCTAAACCCCGGCCCATGGGCCGGGGTTAACTCGCCGGGAGCGGCTGGGGCGCGCCTGGCGCGCGGGTCAGACGCGCATCGCCTGCGGGGTCTCGCGCAGGTCCGCGTCCGGGCCGGGGTACTCGCGGATGATCTCGTAGCGCGTGTTGCGCTCGACGGGGCGGAAGCCGGCCTCCCTGATCAGCTCGAGCAGATCCTCACGGCCCAGCTTGTTCGGGGTGCCGTAGTTGTCGGCGTCGTGGGTGATCTTGTATTCGACGACCGAGCCGTCCATGTCGTCCGCACCGTGCTGGAGCGCGAGCTGGGCGGTCTGCACGCCGTGCATCACCCAGAAGACCTTGACGTGCGGCACGTTGTCGAACAGCAGCCGCGAGACGGCGAAGGTCTTCAGCGCCTCGGCGCCGGTGGCCATCGTCGTGCGCGCCTGGAGCTTGTTGCGCACCTTGCCGTCCTGCATGTCCACGAAGTCGTGCTGGTAGCGCAGCGGGATGAAGACCTGGAAACCGCCGGTCTCGTCCTGGAGCTCGCGCAGCCGCAGCACGTGGTCCACGCGGTGGCGCGGCTCCTCGATGTGCCCGTACAGCATCGTCGAGGGGGTCTTGAGGCCCTTCGAGTGCGCGAGGCGGTGGATGCGCGACCAGTCCTCCCAGTGGGTCCGGTGGTCGACGATGTGCTGACGGACCTCCCAGTCGAAGATCTCCGCACCACCGCCGGTGAGCGACTCCAGGCCGGCCTCGATCAGCTCGTCCAGGATGTCGGAGGCCGACATCCCGGAGATCGTCTCGAAGTGGTGGATCTCGGTCGCCGTGAACGCCTTCAGCGAGACGTTCGGCAGCGCCTTCTTCAGCTCGGAGAGCGAGCGCGGGTAGTAGCGCCACGGCAGGTTCGGGTGCAGGCCGTTGACGATGTGCAGCTCGGTGAGGTTCTCCGTCTCCATGGCCTTGGCCAGGCGCACGGCCTCCTCGATGCGCATCGTGTACGCGTCCTTCTCGCCCGGCTTGCGCTGGAACGAGCAGTACGCGCACGACGCGGTGCACACGTTCGTCATGTTGAGGTGGCGGTTGACGTTGAAGTGGACGACGTCACCGTTCTTGCGCGTGCGCACCTCGTGGGCGAGGCCACCGAGCCAGGCCAGGTCGTCCGACTCGTAGAGGGCGATGCCGTCCTCACGGGTCAGCCGCTCGCCGGAGCGGACCTTCTCCTCCAGCTCACGCTTGAGCCCAGCGTCCATGTACCGGTCGCCTCCTCTAGATGCCTCTTGCCTGTCCTGCAAACCCTGACCAACCGTACTCTCAGGCTTCCTCGGGCAGCTCCCCGACCCGGTTCTCCCACTTCGTGGAGAGCACGATGGTGGTGCGGGTGCGCGAGACACCCTTGGTGCCGGAGAGCTTGCGGATGATCTTCTCCAGACCGTCCACGTCGCTGGCGCGCACCTTGAGCATGTAGGAGTCGTCGCCCGCGATGAACCAGCAGTCCTCGATCTCCGCGAGGTCGCGCAGCCGCCGCGCCACGTCCTCGTGGTCGGCGGCGTCGGAGAGGGAGATGCCGATCAGCGCGGTGACACCGAGTCCGAGCGAGGCGGAGTCGACCGTCGCGCGGTAGCCGGTGATGACGCCGGCCGTCTCCAGACGGTTGATGCGGTCGGTGACGCTGGGGCCGGAGAGGCCCACGAGACGGCCCAGCTCCGCGTATGAGGCGCGACCGTTCTCCCGGAGTGCCTGGATGAGCTGCCTGTCCACCGTGTCCATTACGTGGAGCCTTCCATTATTCGGCGATCCTGCAAGTCTAGGTATAGAATCTAAGGCACACAGGGTCAACACCCTGCGATTTCTTTCAGCAGATCGATAACGATCTTCAGGAGTGGTACACCGTGTTCACGATCGAGATGGCGCACGCACACATGCGACAGCTCCAGGAGCTGGCCAACCGATCCCGAGCCCACCAGCCCGCCGCGGCCGCCCGCGTCGACAGGGCCCGCAAGCCGTTGGGCCGCAAGAAGGCCTAGTCACCGGCCCGGCCACCACCGTTCGGTTCCCGGGGGGATCGGGAGCCTCCCAGCTCCCCCTCCCAACGGCGGTACAGCCGGTGCGGCACCCCTGCCGCGTCCAGCACCCGCCCCGCGACGAAATCCACCAGATCCTGGATGTGCGTCGCACCCGCGTAGAACGCCGGAGAGGCGGGCAGCACGACGGCGCCCGCCTCGTCCAGCGCCACCAGATGCTTCAGCGTCTGCCCGTTCAGCGGGGTCTCCCGCACCGCTACCACCAGCCGGCGCCGCTCCTTGAGCGTCACGCTCGCCACGCGCTGGAGCAGGTCCTTCGACAGCCCGAGCGCCACCCCCGCCACGCAGGCCGTGGACGCCGGGACGATGAGCATCCCCTTGACCCGGTACGAGCCCGAGCTCGGGCCGGCGGCCAGGTCCCCGGCACCCCAGTACCGCACGTCCGCGTCGGCCGTCAGGCCCTCGAAGGTCGCCGGCTTCCCGTCGGCTCCGCGCGCCAGCCACTCCGCGAGGTCCTCGCGCCAGTGCGCGTCGCGGAAGGCGATGCCGGTCTCGTCCAGCAGGGTGAGGCGCGAGGCCCGGCTCACGACCAGGTCGACGCTCTCCCCCGCGGCGAGCAGGCCGCGGAGCACCGCCGCCGCGTACGGCGTCCCGGACGCTCCGGAAACCCCGACCACCCACGGGGTGCGATTGCGCTCTGTCATACCTCCGAGACTATCCGGCCACGCCCGGCGGGCACTCAGTAAGGTGACCACACGTTCCCGTGGGGGGAGCCACGAAGGGGGCGAAGATGAGCACGACGGTGAATACCGGCCGGACGCAGACCGACCGGACGAAGGCGGCGGCCAAGCTGATGCTGGGCTGGGTGGCCCTGCTGTGGGTGCTGGAGGCCGTCGACTACGCCACCGGCCACGCTCTCGACCAGTACGGGATCGTCGCCCGCGACCCCGACAGCCTCAGCGGCGTCGTCTCCGCGGGCTTCCTCCACTTCGGCTTCGACCACGTCGCCTCCAACAGCGTCCCGCTGCTGGTCCTCGGCTTCATAGCCGCCCTGTCCGGGATCCGCCGGTTCCTCGCGGTGTGCGGCCTGATCCTGCTGGCCGACGGTCTCGGCACCTGGCTGATATCCCCGTCCGGGACCATGACGCTGGGTGCCTCCGGCATCGTCTTCGGCCTCTTCGGCTACCTGCTCGTACGGGGTTTCGTCGAGCGCAAGGCGCTGGGCATCGCGGTGGCGGTGGGCGTCGCCGCCGTGTGGGGCACCACGATCGTCTCCGGCATCCTCCCGACGGATTCGGGCGTCAGCTGGCAGGGCCACCTGTGCGGTCTGGTGGCCGGCATCGTGACGGCGCTCTACTTCCGCCGCCCGGCCCCCCGGGGGCCGGCCGCCCTCACGGGCTGACGGCGGAAGGGTCCACGCAGGCCCGAGGTGTCGATCACGAGCTTGCCGATGCCGGTTTCGACGGTGGCCTCGCGGCCGTACGGGATGGTGTCCCGGCCCCGGCAGCCGTCCGGGCCGGGGGTCCCACAGGTCACGCCGTGCGCCCTTGTGCGGGTCGAGGATCAGGTAGTGCGGGATCCCCCGCCGGGCGCAAACCGGGCCTTGACGTCGTGGTCGTTGCGGATGCCGCCACGGGAGACGACCTCGGCGGCCGACCGGATCGGGCGGACAGGCGCTGAGGTTCCCGTCCGCCTCCGCGGCGGGGACGACAGCCGGGTCAGGGCAGAACCCGTTCTCGCCGTCGAAGGGGCATCGCGACGTCTGTGGTCGATCTCCGAGACGGTCGCGTCGGCATCCCGGTCCATGCACTCGACGGCAGGCCGCACGCTGCTCAGAAGGTCAGGCCTCGAACCACCAGGTCGGCCAGGGCGCACACGAAGAGGGCGATGCCGATGAAGCCGTTGACCGTGAAGAAGGCACGGTTCAGGCGGGACAGGTCGTGCGGCTTCACGATGGTGTGCTCGTAGACGAACGCGACGACGACGATCGCCAGGCCGGCCCAGAACAGCGGGCCCGCGTCCGTGGCGAGCGCGTACCAGGCCAGCAGGGCCGTGGTCACGACGTGCGAGCCGCGTGCGCCCCAGAGGGCGGCCGGGACGCCGAAGCGTGCCGGGACGGACCTGACTCCCTCCGCGCGGTCGGCGGCCACGTCCTGGCAGGCGAAGATCAGGTCGAAGCCGCCGATCCACACGCCGACGGCCAGGCCGAGGATGACCGCGTCCCATGACCACTCGCCGGTGACCGCCAGCCAGGCCCCGACGGGGCCCATCGCCTGGGCCAGCCCGAGTATGGCGTGCGGGAAGTTCGTGAACCGCTTGCCGTACGGGTAGACCACCATCGGGACGACGGCCACCGGCGCCAGCGCCAGGCAGAGCGGGTTCAGCAGGGCCGCCGAGCCGAGGAAGACCACGAGCGCGATCGCCGCCCCGGTCCAGGCCGAGCGGACCGACACCGCACCGGTGACCAGCTCGCGCCCCGCGGTCCGCGGATTGCGGGCGTCGATCTCGCGGTCGATGATCCGGTTCGCGGCCATGGCGAACGTCCGCAGCCCCACCATGCAGACGGTGACGAGCAGCAGCTCGCCCCAGTGCACGGTCCGGTCGAGCTGGAACATGGCGGTCAGCGCGGCGATGTAGGCGAACGGCAGCGCGAAGACCGAGTGCTCGATCATCACCAGCCGCAGGAACGCCTTGACCTTGTTGGCGGCCTCCGGCGCGGGACCCTGTCCGACCACTCCATCGGCGGTGGCCATCATGCGAGTTCCCTCCGGAACTGTTCGAGTTCGGCGAGCAGTTGCGACGCCGGCAGCGCGCCGAGTTCCAGCGTCCGGGCGACGGGGCCGTCCTCCTCGCCCTCCGGTGGGGTGACGTGCGCGGTGACCGTCCATTCGGACCCGGCGGGCCGGGCGTCCAGGCGCAGGAAGTTGCCGGCCTCGACGGTGAACGGCTCGGCCGAGGCCAGGGCCTGCTGCAACTGCTCCGCGAAGGCGTCGGCCTCGGTGTCCCGTGCGCCCGGGAGTTCGAAGCCGTCGCCGTCACCGTCCGCGTCGTACATCAGCGTCCAGACGTCGCCGGGGCCGGCGAACTCCTCCGGGCTCACGCCTGCGTCCCGGGCAGCGACGACCACGCCGGGCTGGGTCGGATCGATCTTCGGGCGGGCCAGGACCACGTACGCCTCCGCGGTGCCGAGGTTCAGTTCCGGGCCGCTCACAGCGATCGGGCTCACAGGCCGTACTCCTTCCAGCGGCGGTCCACGAGGGCGGCGGTGGCGGGGTCGGACTCCACCATGTCGGGCCAGCCGCCGTCGCGGGTGTAGCCCTCCTCGGGCAGTTTCTTCGTGGCGTCGATGCCCGCCTTGCCGCCCCAGAACTGCTGGTACGAGGCGTGGTCGAGGTGGTCCACCGGGCCCTCGACGACGGTGAGGTCGCGGGAGTAGTCCGTGTTCCCGAGGGCCCGCCAGGACACCTCGTGCAGGTCGTGGACGTCGCAGTCCTTGTCCACCACGATGATCAGCTTGGTCAGCGACATCATGTGGGCGCCCCAGATGGCGTGCATGACCTTCTGCGCGTGCTTGGGGTACTTCTTGTCGATCGAGACGATCGCGCAGTTGTGGAAGCCGCCCGACTCGGGGAGGTGGTAGTCCACGATGTCCGGGACGATGATCTTCAGCAGGGGCAGGAAGAAGCGCTCCGTCGCGCGGCCCAGCGGGCCGTCCTCGGTCGGCGGGCGGCCCACCACGATCGACTGGAGCAGCGGACGCCTGCGCATCGTGATGCAGTCGATCTTCAGGGCCGGGAAGGGCTCCTGCGGGGTGTAGAAGCCGGTGTGGTCGCCGAAGGGGCCCTCCGGGAGCATCTCCCCGGGTTCGAGCCAGCCCTCGACGACGACCTCCGCGTTGGCCGGGACCTGGAGCGGGACGGTCTTGCAGTCGACCATCTCGATCCGCTTGCCCGCGACGAAGCCGGCGAAGAGGTACTCGTCGATGTCGCCCGGCAGCGGCGCGGTGGAGGCGTACGTGACGGCGGGCGGACAGCCGAAGGCGATCGCGACCGGCAGCCGCTCGCCCTTGGCGGCGGCGACGGCGTAGTGGTTGCGGCTGTCCTTGTGGATCTGCCAGTGCATGCCGATGGTGCGCTTGTCGTGGCGCTGGAGCCGGTACAGGCCGAGGTTGCGCACGCCCGTCTCGGGGTGCTTGGTGTGGGTGAGGCCGAGGTTGAAGAAGGAGCCGCCGTCCTTGGGCCAGGTGAAGAGGGCCGGCAGCAGGTCCAGGTCGACGTCGTCGCCGGTGAGGACGACCTCCTGGACGGGTGCGGAGTCGCCCTTCACCTTCTTCGGCGGGACGTGGACCATCGAGCCGAGCTTGCCGAAGGCCTCGCGGACACCGATGAAGCCCTGCGGCAGCTCCGGCTTCAGCAGGCCGCCGATCTTCTCGCTGATCTCGGCGTACGACTTCAGGCCGAGGGCCTTCAGGAGGCGGCGGTCGGTGCCGAAGACGTTCATGGCCAGCGGCATCGCCGAGCCCTTGACGTTCTCGAAGAGCAGCGCGGGACCGCCCGCTTTGTTCACTCTGTCGACGATCTCCCCGACCTCCAGGTACGGGTCGACTTCGGCCTTGATGCGCTTGAGGTCGCCCTCTCGCTCCAGAGCCCGGAGCAGCGAGCGGAGATCGTCGTAAGCCATAGGGGCCAGTATCCGTCACCAACTACGCTGGGAGCGTCACCGGGGCCCCTTGCGGGTCCGCCGCCACTGCCCGGGAGTCGGTCCCACACCGTGCTGCGCTATCTGCCGTTCCTGCTGATCATCGCGCTGACCATCTACGCCTTCATCGACTGCCTGAACACGCCGGAGGAAGAGGTCAAGCACCTTCCCAAGGCGATGTGGGTGATCATCATCCTGCTCTTCTCCATCGTGGGGCCGGTGGTGTGGCTGGCGGCGGGCAAGAAGCGGGTGGTCTCCGGCGGCGGCAGGCGGTCCCGGGGCCGCGTCCAGTGGGTGGCTCCCGACGACAATCCGGAGTTCCTGAAGTCCCTGCGCGAGGAGCAGGAGAACAAGGACCGGGACAGGGACCGGGACAAGGACAACGGCAAGGACCCGGGCAAGGACGCCGAATAGCCGACGGGCCGGGCCGACGGGCCTACCGCGCGGCCCTACCGGGCCCACGGGAGGATGCGAGGCCCCTCCTCGCCCGGCACCGAGACCACGCCGTCCGCGCGCATCGCCACGTGGGCCCGGAAGGTCTCGGCGGCGTGGATCCTGCGCGGCGCGTCCGCCGGCAGGACCAGGGTCTGGCCGGCGGTGACCTTCTCGGTGCGGCCGTCGAAAGTGATCTCCAGGGAGCCCGCGGCGAGGGTCCAGACCTGCTCGCGGCTCACGGAGTGCTCGGGGCCGGTGGCTCCGGCGGGCATGTCGACCTGCCAGGTGCTGAGTTCGAAGCTGCCGCGGCTGGGGGCGGCGAGGCCGGTCATGGTGGCGTTCGGGGTGGTGGTGACGTGCTCGGGGGACGTGGTGATCACGTACAAGGCGAGTCCTCCTGCGAATGAGTCAAGCTGCTTTACTCAGAGCGAGTAAAGCAGCTTGACCTGTCCGTGTCACCATATTTGTGTGACGAGAGAAGACGCGATGGAGAGCGGCGCCGGCGTCGAGCTGACGTTCCTGCTCGGCATGGGCTTCCAGCTGGTGCTGGGCGAGTTCACCCGGCGCCTCGCCGAGGTCGGGTACGCGGACCTGCGACCCGTGCACGGTATGGCCTTCCAGGCCCTGAAGGGCCGTGGCGCGACCGCCACCGAACTCGCCGAGCGGCTCGGGGTGACCAAACAGGCCGCCGGGCAGATCGTCGACGACCTGGAGAGGCGCGGCTACGTCCGCCGCGAGCCGCACCCGGAAGGGGGGCGCCGCAAGCTGGTGGTCCTCACCGGGACGGCCCGGGAACACCTCGCCGTCGCGGGCCGGATCCTGCACGAACTGGAGGCCGAGCTCGCCGGCAGCGCGGACGTCGGCGCCCTGCGCCGGGAACTGGCCCGCGTCGTGCGCGCGCTCCACGGGCAGGACGGGCTGCCGCCCCTGCGCCCGGTCTGGTGAGCGGGGCCGTGGTGAGCGCGGACCGGACGCGGCACCGGCCACCGGCGGACGGCGCTCAGGAGGCCTTGCGGGCCGTGCCGAAGGACCCGTACGACTCGCGCAGCCGCGCCCAGCGGGTGTCCGTCCAGGCGGACCAGTCCGTCGGGCGGCCGGCAAGGGCGGCGTCCAGCAGCTCGAAGTGTTCGTGCCAGGCGGCCAGGCAGTCGAGGCGGTCCTCGTCGGAGCCGCCGCGCTCGTTCACGAACCGGATGACCGTCGAATCGGTGCCCACCGCCTCCAGGTGGAAGCGGATCCTCCCGTGCTCGCTCACCGTGTACTCGGCGACGCGCTCCACGTCCCAGGCCGTGACGTGGCCGGTCACCACGGTGCCGGTGTTCAGCCAGCGCAGGGTGACGGCCCCGCCGAGGTGCCGTTCCAGGACGTCGGCCGCGGCCAGCCAGCCACGCAGCCCGTCGGGCGTGGTGAGGGCGTGCCAGAGGGCCTCGTAGGCGTAGGGGAGGTGCAGCTCGAAGCGGAGCAGCCAGTGGTTCTCGCCGCGCCGTTCGCTGGTGGCATGGCTCACGAGGGACATGCCACCAGCGTCCCACTTCCGTCGGTCAGACGCCCGCGTACGAGTGCTTGCCGCTGAGCAGGATGTTCACGCCGTAGTAGTTCCAGATCCAGCAGGCGAAGGCGAAGAGGGCCAGGTAGGCGGCCTTGCGGCCCTTCCAGCCGGCGGTTGCGCGGGCGTGCAGGTAGGAGGCGTACGCCACCCAGGTCACGAAGGACCAGACCTCCTTGGGGTCCCAGCCCCAGTAGCGGCCCCAGGCGTCGCCCGCCCAGATCGCTCCCGCGATGATCGTGAAGGTCCACAGCGGGAAGACGGCCGCGTTGATGCGGTACGAGAACTTGTCCAGCGAGGCCGCCGACGGCAGGCGCTCCAGGACGGACGAGGCGATCCTGCCGGGCTTGCCGCCGCCGGCGAGCCGGGCCTCGTAGGAGTCGCGGAAGAGATACAGGACGGCGCCGGCCGCGCCGAGGTAGAAGACGGCGCCGCAGAAGATGGCGGTGGAGACGTGGATCCACAGCCAGTAGGAGTGCAGGGCCGGGACCAGCTGGTCGCTGTCGGTGTAGAGCCAGGTGACGGCGATGCCGAGGTCGAGCAGGACGGTGGTGACCAGGATCAGGCCGAGCCAGCGGATGTTCTTCCTCAGGGCGAGGAGCACCAGGT
Organism: Streptomyces sp. NPDC046349; assembly: GCF_055587885.1. Classification (NCBI taxonomy): domain Bacteria; kingdom Bacillati; phylum Actinomycetota; class Actinomycetes; order Kitasatosporales; family Streptomycetaceae; genus Streptomyces; species Streptomyces sp. NPDC046349. The sequence goes on along the minus strand of NZ_JBVJFK010000008.1, from coordinate 69,848 downwards.
ACGTGCCGACGGCCACCGTGGAGAAGGTGATCGAGAACTCGTACATGTTGCCCCAGGGGGCCCGCTCGACCGACATCGCGCGGGTGACCACGCCGGCCGCCTCGACGAGGAAGGCGAGCGCGGTCAGCGACACCGCGATCCGCCCGTACAGGTCTCCCTGCACGGTGCCGCCGGCGGCACCGGGGCCGTCCGGGACGTCCCGGGTGCCCGCGCCGGAGCGGGTGGTGACCTTGGGCCGGTCCAGTACGGCGGTGGCGCCGCCCTTGCCGCGCACCTGCACGGCCGGTGCCGCGGCATCGGCGGTGCCGGTCAGCGCGGCGGCCGTGCGGGCCACTTTGCTGCGGCTGCCGAAGGTCCACTCGGCGATGTGTGCGAAGAAGGCGAGCGTGTAGACCGCCATCGACGAATAGACCAGGTAGTTGCTGATCTCAGCCAGATTCTCGTTGGCTGCGGCTGCGAGCGGCGTCATCCGCGCTCTCCTTCAGGGGTTTCTTCAACAGGATCGGACACGCTGGGCGCCTGCTGGTGCAGCGTGGCGGCGAGGTCCGCCAGCTCCTCCGGAAGCTTGGCGGACTCGCTGCGGCCGAGGCCCGCCATCTCCACGACGGTCACGCCGTCCTCGCCCTCCACCGCGCGCACCCAGATCCGGCGGCGCTGGATGAACAGCGACCCGGCCAGGCCCGCGATCGCTGCGATCGCGCCCGCGAGGGCGAGGCCGCTGCCGGGCTGCTGGGTGACGGAGAACGTGGCCCAGCGCTCGATGCCCTCGAACTTCACGGTGCCCGCGCCGTCGGGCAGGTTCATCGTCTCGCCGGGCGCCAGCCTCTTGATGAGCTGCTGGCCCGACTCGTCCTTGAACATCTCCATCTTGGAGGTTTCGAGCCGGTAGACGTTCTGCGGCAGGCCCGAGTCCACGCCGAGGCTGCCGTGCCAGGCGTTGAGCATGAGCTGCGGGTTCAGCAGGGCCGGGAACTGCGAGAACATCGTTCCCTTGCCCTCGCCGGCGAAGGTCGGCACGAAGACGGCGGTGAAGCCGAGCTGCTCCGCCTTGCCGTCCTTGTCCTTGTAGCCGTCGGTGACCTTGACGGCTCCGGTGGAGGTGAGGTTGCCGTCCTGCGGGAGCACCGGGACGGCGTCCTTGTAGACGACCTTTCCGGTGGAGTCGGTCACGGAGATGATCGGCGCGTAGCCGTGGCCGAGCAGGTAGACCTTGGACCCGTCGATCTCCAGGGGCTTGTTGACCTGGATCTCGCGCTTCTGCGGCGTTCCGTGGGCGCCCTCGCTGAGGGTGACGTACGCCTTGAAGTCGCGCGGGGTGCCCCGCTGCGGGCCGGACATCTCATAGGTGGCGTCGAAGCGGTCCAGCGTGAAGCTGAACGGCGGCAGGTCGTCCGGGTGGAAGAGCGTGCCGGGTTTGAAGTCGTCGTACTGGGTGAGCGTGTTCGAGAAGCCGCTGCCGCGCAGGACCAGCTTGCCGCCCTCGGACTTGAAGTACTGGCCCCAGGCGAAGGCCACGAGCATCACGATCAGCGCGACGTGGAAGATCAGGTTCCCGGCCTCGCGGAGGTAGCCCTTCTCCGCCGCGACGGTGCCGCTGCCCGCCTCGATGCGGAAGCGCTTGCCCGCGAGCAGCGTCCTCGCGTACGAGAGGACCTCGTCGGGGGCCTTGCCGGTACGCCACGTGGTGTGGGCGGGCAGCCGGTCGAGCCGCTTGGGCGCGCCCGGCGGGCGGCCGCGGAGCTGGCCGACGAACTGCCAGGCGCGCGGGACGATGCAGCCGATCAGCGAGACGAACAGCAGCAGGTAGATCGCGGAGAACCACACGGAGCTGTAGACGTCGAAGAGCTGGAGCGCCTCGGCGGCGCCGACGTAGGACGCGTGCTCCCGCTTCCACTCGGCGACCTTCAGCGCGTCGACGTTGGTCTGTGGGACGAGGGAGCCGGGGATGGCGCCCAGGGACAGCAGGAAGAGCAGGATCAGAGCCACCCGCATGGAGGTGAGCTGCCGCCAGAACCAGCGGACCCAGCCGGTCACGCCGATGCCGACGGGACCGCTGTCCTCGACGGGTGCGGTGGAGAGCTGGGAGCCGGCCGCGGCCTCGGAGGGGTCCGCCGGGGAGGGCTCGGGCGACGTCTCGGTGGACGCTTTGTCTGTCGTACTCATGTCCGTCGGTTCCTCAGATCCCCACCGTGAAGCTTTGGGTCCAGCTCTGCATGTCGGTGACGATGCTGTCCCACAAACCTGTGACGAGCAGCAGGCCGGTGAGGATCAGCATGCCGCCGCCGATACGCATCACCCATGCATAGTGCTGCTTCACCCAGCCGAATGCACCGAGCGCCTTGCGGAAGGCGATCGCGGCGAGGATGAAGGGCACGCCGAGGCCCAGACAGTAGACGACGGTGAGCAGGGCGCCGCGGCCGGCGCTCGCCTGGTCGACGGAGAGGGTGTTGACGGCCGCGAGGGTCGGGCCCATGCAGGGGGTCCAGCCGACACCGAAGAGCACGCCGAGCAGCGGCGCGCCGAGCAGGCCCGCGGTCGGCTTCCTGTGGAAGCGGAACTCCCGCATGGTCAGGCCGGGGATGGCGCCCATGAAGAAGAGGCCGAGGACGATCACCAGGGCGCCCAGGACCCGGGAGATGATCTCCTTGTTCTCCTGGAGCTCGGAGCCGAAGTACCCGAAGAGCGCTCCCGTGGAGACGAAGACGGCGGTGAACCCGGCGACGAACAGGGCGGCGCCCGCCAGCATCCGCCCGCGGCGGGCCTCGGCGAGGTCGGCGCCGCTGACGCCGGTCACGTAGGAGAGGTAGCCCGGGACCAGCGGCAGGACGCAGGGCGAGAAGAAGGAGACGAGTCCCGCGAGGAGCGCGATCGGCACCGCCAGCAGCAGGGCGCCGTTCAGGACCGTCTCGTTCACACCCGTGGCCTCGGCGGCGAGGACGTACTCGACCACGAGGTCACTGCTCCGCGAGGACGGGGTCGATCATCGAGCGCAGCTGGTCCTCGCCCAGGGGGGCCAGGGTGCGCGCGGCGATCTTGCCTTCCCGGTCCAGGACGAGCGTGGAGGGGATGGCGTTCGGGTGGAGGCTGCCCTTGGGGAAGCGGAGCAGCAGCTTGCCGTCGGGGTCGTAGAGGCTCGGGTAGGTGATCCCGAAGGTCTCCTCGAAGGAGGCCGCGTTCTGCTTGCTGTTGTCGCGGACGTTGACGCCCACGAAGACGACGTCCTTGCCGGCGTCCGCGAGCTCCTTCGACACCTTCGCGAAGGCCGGGGCCTCGGCACGACACGGCGGGCACCAGGAGCCCCACACGTTGAGGACGACGACCTTGCCCTTGAGCGCCGTCGTGTCGAGGGTCTTGCCGTCGACCGTCTCGCCGTCGAGCTTGGGGGCCTCGGTGCGATCGCCCCGGGCCGAGGTGGAGATGCCGCTCGCACCCGTGACGTAGTTGCCGCCCGTACCGGTCGGCTTGCCGCTGTCCGAACCACTGCACGCCGTGAGCGTGAGGGCGCCGGCGACGGTCACCGCGGTCAGCAGGAGGGCGCGGCCGCTGGGTGAGCGGCGTCGGGGGGCGCGGCTAAGGCTCATGTGAAAAGTTTCGCATGAGCAATTCGCGGATTTTCCGCACCCCCCGGGCGGGTGTCAATGCCCTGGTCAGGCGGTGTTCAGGCCGCGGTGAGGTACGCGTTCCAGCCGCCGGCGGGCGACTGGCCGGGGCCGAGGGCACGCAGTCGGGCGAGCACGTTGGGGTCCTGGACCTCCAGCCAGTCGGTGAACTGCCGGAAGGATACGAGCCTTACATCCCTTTTGTCCGCCATGCCCTTGAGGGATTCCTCCACGGCATCCATATAGATGCCGCCGTTCCACTCCTCGAAGTGGTTGCCGATGAAGAGCGGCGCGCGGTTGGTCTCGTAGGCCCGGCGGAACCCGCCGAGGTAGGTGGCCGTGGCCTGGGCGCGCCAGGCCGGGTAGTGGGCGGGGACGCCCTTCGTGGTGTTCTTCGACTGGTTGGCGAGGATGTTGTAGTCCATCGACAGCACCTCGAAGGAGTGACCCGGGAAGGGCAGGGACTGCAGGGGCAGGTCCCAGACGCCCGACCTGCGCACGGGCCAGACCTGGAGGCCTCCGGGCGAGCTGGAGTCATAGCGCCAGCCCAGCTTCCGGGCGGTGGGCAGGAGGTTGTCCCGGCCCAGGAGGCAGGGGGTGCGGGCGCCGTTCAGTTCCTTGCGGTAGTCGAAGGGCAGCGGTTCCACATCGGTGAAGCCGGTGTTCGTGCGCCAGCCTGTGACGAAGGACACGGCCTGGTCGATCTCGCTCTCCCAGTCCGCCGGGGTCCATCGGGCGACGGAGCCGGAGCCCGCACAGAAGTGGCCGTTGAAGTGCGTGCCTATCTCGTGCCCGTCGAGCCACGCCTCGCGGACGTAGCGCAGGGTGGCCCGGACGTTCTCGTCCTTGAGGTAGCCGATGTCGGATGCGCCAAGGGGATTGTTCGGCGGCTGGTAGAGGTTCCGCTTCGACTCGGGCAGCAGGTAGATGCCGGAGAGGAAGAAGGTCATGGCCGCGCCGTGGTCCTTGGCGAGCTTGAGGAAGCGCGGGAAGAGACCGTTGCCGATCTCTCCCGCGCCGTCCCAGCTGAAGACGACGAACTGCGGCGGCGTCTCGCCCGGCTGGAGGGGCACGGGCCGGTCGGGCTGGTTGGGCTGCGGGCCGGTGTCGGCGGTGGAGCCGTCACCGATGGGCCTGGCCGGCGCCTTCTCGCCGGACTTCGGGTTCTTCACGGTTCCGGGAGCGCCGGGACCGGACACATCGGGCAATCCGCAGCCGGCGACTCCCATCGCGGCCGCGGCGCCAAGTCCCAGTCCCAGCAACCCCCTCCGGCTCACTCCCCTGATGTCACGCATGTCACCGTCCCCATCGTCGTCACCACACCCGAACCAAAGTCCCTATAAACGGACAAGTTGACCGGACATGTGTGCTGACACGGTGATTCCCGCGCATCTTGTATTTAATTAGACAGGCCTGTAACGGCCCGTAACAGACCGTCGGACCGCCCCCCGGGGGAGCCCGAATCAGGGCGAATCAGGGCGGACCAGGGGCGGACCAGGGGCGGGGCGGGCGCGGATCAGGCGCCGAACGCCTTCGAGGCGCCCTTCACCGGCTTCGCCCCGGCCAGCAGATGGGCCGGGACCAGGTCCCGCGCCGGTTCGCTGTAGCCCACCGACACCAGCTTGTCGCCCTGGAACGTGAAGGACGTCAGGGACGCGAGGGTGCACTGGCGGCGGCGCGGGTCGTGCCACAGCCGGCGCTTCTCCGCGAAGCTGCGCACGATCCAGATCGGCAGCTGATGGCTGACCGCCACCGCCTCGCGGCCGCGGGCCGTGTCGCGCGCCGCCTCCAGCGCGCTCATCATCCGCACCACCTGCTCGACGTACGGCTCGCCCCAGGACGGCTTGAACGGGTTCGTCAGGTGCTTCCAGTTGCCGGGCCTGCGCAGCGCGCCGTCGCCGACACCGAAGGTCTTGCCCTCGAAGACGTTCTCCGCCTCCAGCAGCCGCGAGTCCGTCGCCAGGTCCAGGCCGTGGGCCTTGGCGATCGGCTCCGCCGTCTCCTGCGCGCGCTCCAGCGGCGAGGACACCACGTAGGCGATGTCCCGGCCCTTGAGGTGCTCGGCGACCCGGTCCGCCATCTGCCGGCCCAGCTCCGAGAGGTGGTAGCCCTCGCGGCGCCCGTACAGGACCCCGTCCGGGTTGTGCACCTCACCGTGGCGCACCAGGTGTACGACGGTGAGGTCGGACTTCACGTCCCGGCCGACGGCGCTCATGCGGTGGCCTCCGCGGCGGCCCGGGCGGCGGCCGGCAGGGCTGCCGCGACGCGCTCGATCGCCTTCTCGTCGTGGGCGGTGGACACGAACCAGGACTCGAAGGCGGACGGCGGCAGGTAGACGCCCTGCGCCAGCATCGAGTGGAAGAACGCGTTGAAGCGGAAGCTCTCCTGCTTCTTCGCGTCGTCGTAGTTGCGCACCGCGTCCCCGGTGAAGAAGACGGAGAACATGTTGGACGCGGTCTGCAGGCGGTGCGCCACACCCTCCTTCGCGAGCGCCCCGGTGACCAGGGCCTGGATCTCCGCCGATACGGCGTCGACCTTCTCGTACGCGGCCGCGTCGAGCAGCCGCAGCTGCGCGAGGCCGGCGGCGGTGGCGATCGGGTTTCCGGAGAGCGTGCCGGCCTGGTAGACGGGGCCCGCGGGGGCGAGGTGGCCCATGACGTCGGCGCGGCCGCCGAACGCCGCGGCGGGGAAGCCGCCGCCCATGACCTTGCCGAAGGTCATCAGGTCGGGCTTGACCCCGTCGACGCCGTACCAGCCGGCGCGGGAGGTCCGGAAGCCCGTCATGACCTCGTCGGAGATGTAGAGCGCGCCGTTCTCGCGGCAGAGGTCGGCGAGTCCCTGGTTGAAGCCCTCGGCCGGGGTGACCACGCCCATGTTGCCGGGCGCCGCCTCGGTGATCACGCAGGCGATCTCGCCGGGGTGCGCGGCGAAGGCCGCCCGGACCGCTTCGAGGTCGTTGTACGGCAGCACGATCGTGTCGCCGGCCTGCGCGCCCGTGACGCCGGGGGTGTCCGGCAGCGCGAAGGTGGCGAGCCCGGAACCGGCGGCGGCCAGCAGCGCGTCCACGTGACCGTGATAGCAGCCGGCGAACTTCACGACCTTGGCGCGACCGGTGAAGCCGCGCGCCAGCCGGATCGCCGACATGGTCGCCTCCGTCCCGGAGGACACCAGGCGCACCTGCTCCACGGGCTCGATGCGCGCCACGATCTCCTCCGCGAGCGCCACCTCGCCCTCACCGGGCGTACCGAAGGAGGTGCCGCGTGCGACGGCCGTCTGGACGGCCTCGATCACCTCGGGGTGGGAGTGGCCGAGGATCATCGGCCCCCACGAGCAGACAAGGTCCACGTACTCGCGACCGTCGGCATCGGTGAGGTACGGACCGGTGCCGGACACCATGAACCGGGGCGTACCGCCCACGGCGCGGAAGGCGCGCACGGGAGAGTTCACGCCGCCGGGGGTCACGAGGGAGGCGCGCTCGAAGAGCGTCTGCGAAACTGGGGCTTCATACGGGTACGGGTAGCTCACACCAGCCATGGTCTCAGAGGCTGCGACAGACTTGCGGGCGGGCGTTTCACCGCGTCGCCGCGGGGGAGGTCACTGCCATGATGATCAGGCTGCGTGGCGCAGGCCGCGGGGCCGTGGCAAGCAAGACCAGTCGGGTGGAGATATGCAACGCGGTGGTGGACCGGGCGAGGGTACGGACGGCCTCGATCCGCAGCGCGCCCGCGAAGCCCGCGAGGCCCGCCGCCGGGGCAGGCACCGCCGGCGCGCCACCGAGGCGGCCGACGCCGTACCGGAGCCCGCGACGACACCGGAGGACGTGCCCAGGGGTCGCGGCATGGGAGTGACGTACAAGTACTTCGGCGCCCCGGACGGTGCGACGGCGGCGCGGGTCCCGGTGACGATGCGGCCCGAGGAGCTCGGCGGCGACGAACTCGGCATGGGCGGCCTCTTCACCAAGATCAAGCCGGAGACGGTGGCCGCGATGGTCCTGACCGGCATCGAGGGCATACCCCTGCACAAGGTGCCCCCGCTGGAGCTGGTCGTCCTCCACCCCGACTACGCGGTGGTCAAGCTCCCGATGACGGTGGTCGACCCGCTCCGCGGGATCGGCGAGGAGTCCGTGGGCGCCGCCGCCTTCATCTGGTCCACGGTCCCGGACCGCGGCGGCCCGAGCGACGCCTTCAACGTCTACCAGCTCCTCCACGAGTGGCAGGATTTCAGCCACCGGCTCCACGAAGCCGGACACCAGCCGTACTGCCTGGTCTGGCCCTGACCTCTCCCTCACCTCCCCCGCGTCCGGCGGCTCGCTGAACCCGCGCGGCACCGCCCTGGCCGGAACACGCCGCCGCCCGCTCCCACGATCCGGGCGCGGCAGGGAGCGGGACCGTTGCAGGCGGGGCGCGAGAGTCGGAATACAGCCATATTTTTTCGACCGCCTTGCTACCGCCCAGTAGGCGCGCAATAGCCGTGGAACGGCGCAACCGCACAGGAGGGGCGGGAATGGCGACGACCCGTCACCAGTCCGCCCGGTAAGCACTTTCCGGACGGACCGGTGCGGGTCCGCTTTGTTCCTGGCCGGGCCTGACGGACGATGTCCGTGCCGCTCGGGTCACCTGAGGTCGCTCAGCACACCACTCACGTTGAGGACTTCGTGGCACTCCTGCGCCTGACGGCCGGTGGCCGGCGTGCCCGGCTTTGCACAGGTCACCTGGACGGTCACAGTCTGGCTCTCGGTGATGCTGATGGGGGTGACCCAGTGGTAGTCCTGGTTTCGGAACGTCTCCAGCGCAATCGTCGTGATCTTCCGATCGCCGAAGTTGATCGTCACCACGCCCTCGTCGCCCTGGAAGTTGGCGACCACGAGGTCCGTGATCCCGAACACCTTGCCCGCGGGCACCGTGTACGAGCCGGTCTTGCTCTGACCGCCGCCGGTCTGCAGGTCGATGGTGGCCGAGCTCTGCAGCCCGCCCCCGCCGGCCGCGCCCGTACCCGAACCGGCGCCGCCCGCCCCGGGCTGGTTGCCCTTGGCCGCGCCCGGGCCCGCACCCGCGCCGCCCGGCTGCTTGCCGTCACCGGTCACCGGGGTCTGCCCCGCCGCGTCCGCGGCGGGCGACGGGTTCCTGGCGGCCTCGGCCGCGGCCTCCTTGGCCGTGCTGCGCACCGCCGGACGCACCAGCATGAACCAGGCGAGCAGCAGCGCGAGCAGTGCGGCCAGCACCGCGAGCAGCCACGTCGGGAAGATCGGGATCTGGACGAACTCCACCTCCAGCGGCGCCCGTACGGCCTCCTGCTCGGGGCGCGCCGCGGCGTCCTCGTCCCCGCCGTCCGCGGTCTCGGCCGCCTCCACGGTGAACGGCCAGGTGACGGGGGACCCGAACCACACCGGGCCGGCGGTGCGCACCTTCAGCACCACCTCGGCGGACTCGCCCGGCTCCAGCTTCAGCGTGGGCGGGGCGAAGTCGAACTTCAGCTCCTCGCCCGGCTGCGCGGGAGTGAAGCCCACCGTCACCGGGGCGTTGCCCTCATTGCGCACGGCGATGCGGTAGCGACCCCGCAGCCATCCCCGGCGCCGTCTGGGAGCGCTCTCTGCGCGCAGTTCCCGGAAGCGCTCCACGTGCACGGTGGTCTCGGGGACCCGCACCGCCTCGGGCTGCTCGGTGGGGAGCACGCGCACGCCGAGCGGTATGTCCCCGGCCCGCACCTGGGGGGAGCGGGGCGGCGCCAGTCGGATCGTCACCGTTTCCGAGGTTCCCGGATACAGCGAGACGCGCTCGGGTTCCACCGTGGTCCAGGCAGCGCAGTCGCCGACGACTTCCAGGCGGTACGCCTCGACGATGTCGCTGTCGTTGCGAACGGTCAGGCTCGTGGTGGCGGTACCGCCCGGCATCACCGACACCGGCTCGATGTCGAGGACGGGCGCGCCAGGGCTGGGAGATGCAGCTGGGGATGTCACGCCACGACGCTACGGCGCCGCCCCGGCCGCCACCACGGACGCGGGGGCAAGGCCCCGGGCAGTCCCGATGCCCCCACAGACTTTCCCAACTCCTCATGCATGGCCGCCCGTTGGATCCCAGTGTCGCGATCCGACCGGGCCGGCCGATTCCGTCACCCACGTACGCATCACGGAACAGGTACGACACATGCGCTGCGCTGACAACAACAGCCCCGTCCTCACATCCGGCACCGGCATACGCCAGCCCCCCGCCCCGGCACCTCCCCGCAGAACGGGACGGCGGGTGTCCGTGGCCGTGTACGCCTCGGACCCGATCCTGCGTGTCGGGGTCGTCCACCAGCTGCGCCAACGCCCCGAGATCGAACTCGTCCCCGACGCGGACGCCGACGCCGCGCAGGTGTCGCTCGTGACCGTGGACAGCGTCGACGACGAGACGGCCGCGCTGCTCTACCGGCTGCGGCACAACCCCGACACCCGCACCGGGCTCGTGGTCGGCACGTTCGAGTCCGGGGACGCGCTGCAGCGCGCCATCGAATGCGGGGTCAGCGCTGTGCTGCGGCGCGCCGAGGCCGACCAGGACCGGCTGCTGCGGCTGGTCCTGGCGATCGCGAACGGCGAGGGCGTGCTGCCCGGCGACCTGCTCGCGAAACTCCTCGACCACATGGGCAGCCTGCAGCGCTCCACGCTCGACCCGCGCTCGGTGTCCCTGTCCACCCTGACCTCGCGCGAGGCGGACATGCTGCGCCTGGTGTCGGAGGGCCTGGACACCGCGGAGATCGCACGCAAGACCTCGTACTCCGAACGGACCGTCAAGAACGTTCTCCACGAGGTCATCACACGACTCCAACTGCGCAATCGGACGCACGCGGTCGGCTACGCCCTGCGCAACGGGCTGATCTGACCGCACGCACGGCCCGCAGCGGGCCGGCCCGGGCGGGCCGTCGCCGACTGCTGTTCGGGCGGGGCGAGCGCCCGCCACTGCCCGAAAGCGCAGGAGACGCTTCCCCCGGGTCCGGCCCCGCGGCCCTGCCGGTCCGCGCGGCCGGACCGGCAGGGTGGCGGGGTGACAGGCAGGATGCGGGACCGGACTGTGAGGTGGGCCGTGAGGGGCACGGATGGGTCCGGCCGTCGCCGACACCGCTGGGGGAGGGCCGGCGCGTCGATGCTGCTGCTGGCGCCCTTGCTCGCGGTGACGGCGGCCGCCGGACCGGACGACGCCGGGGCGCAGCCTCTCGCGGCCGACGCCGGGAGCAGCAGGGTCGCGTACGCCGGTACGCGCCACCGCAGCCTGGGGCGGGTGGCCGCCGGCACCACCGACTCCAGCACTCCGCTGTTCGGCGACGGGCCGGCCCACCTGGACGTCCAGCCGTCGGCGCTCGGCGACAAGCTCGTCTTCGCGAGCCGCCGCGACGAGAGGACCCCGCAGGTCTACCTGCGGTCCGCGGACGGCTCGGTACGCCGGCTGACCAGCGGCATGGACGCGGGCAACCCGCGGCTGACCCCCGACGGGCGGTCGGTCGTCTTCGACTCGGCCCGGCGCGCCGCGGCCGGCGGCGTCCAGCGCGACCTGTGGCTCGTGCGCACCGACGGCACCGGCCTGACCCGGCTGACCGACACCCCCGCGAACGAGGAGCACCCGACGGTCTCCGCGGACGGCGGACGCCTGGCGTACTCCTCCGACGCCGACCGGGCCGCCGGAGCCCAGGTCTACGTACGCCCGCTGCGCGGCGGTGCCGCGACCCGGCTCACCGACCCGGCGAACGGCCGGGCCACCGAACCGGTATGGAACCCGGTCGACGACGCCACGAACCGTGACGTGATCGCCTACACCGCCACCGGGGCCTCCGGGCCGCGCCTGCGGTGGACGAACGGCCGCACGGACGGGCAGCTGCTGGCCGGCGCCCAGGCCGGCTGGCGGACCCGGGGGGCAGCGTGGCTGCCCGACGGGAACGGCCTGCTCTTCCTCAGCCCCGACCGCACCTGTGACTGCAAGGGCGACTGGGACCACGTCTTCCAGGTGCCCGCGCACTCGGCGGACACACCGCAGCTCGTGTACAGCGAGGACCGCGAGATCGGCTCGCCCACCTGGCTCGGCCCCCTCAAGGGCGGCGGCGCCGTCGTCGAGCGGATCTCGGCGGGCGGCCCGCACGTCGTGACCCTGCAGGACGCGCGGATGGACGGCTCCGACCCCCGCGACCTCAATCTGACGATCCTCAACGAGGATCCGGCGGCCGACACCAACACCGACCCGGCCAAGGACCCGCTGTTCCGACCCGGCCCCGACTTCGACCCGTGGACGGAACGGCAGAACTACACACCCGACGGTCGCAGGATCGTGGTGACCCGCTTCGAGGGCCAGCCCGGCAGCCGGATCCAGCGGATCTGGACGGCGGACGCCGACGGCACCAACGCCGAGGCCCTGCCGCTCGCCGGTCGAGGCCCGAAGGACTGGGACACCGACCCGACCTTCTCCCCCGACGGCAGGTACCTCGCCTTCACCCGCACCTCGCCCGGCGGCGTCGGCCAGGCCGCCGGCCCCGGGCGCATCCTGATCGCGGACGCCGCGAACGGGGCGATCCGCGGCGAGATCATCCCGCCCGCGGACCAGCCCAAGGGCGGCGACGCCCAGCCCACATGGTCCTCCGACGGCACCACGCTGGCCTTCACCCGCAACCTGGTGATCAACGGCCACGGCGGCAACAAGCACATCTGGACCGTGCCCGTGGACCACCTCGACCGGCAGCGCGACCTGAGCGCCACGATCTGCTTCGGCGCCTGTGAAGTCATCGACGACAGCCCGGCGTTCTCCCCGGACGGCACCACCATCGCCTTCAACCGCAAGAACGGCGGCGGCCGCGTCGACGAGCGCAGCGGCATCCTGCTCGCATCCCCGGCGGGCGGCACCTGCCGGGTCCTGCTGCCCGACGCCGCCCGCGACAAGCCGGCTGCCTGCGGCCGCGAACTGCCCGAGACCACCGGCAACGGCCCCTACCAGCCCCGCGATGCCGCCTGGACCGCCGACGGCAAGTCCCTGGTGCTCACCGGCCGCGGCTCCCGGGCCGCCAACAGCCCGGAGAAGCTGAAGCTGGTGGACGTCGCGACCGGTGCCCACAACCTGCTCGTCACCGGCCTGCCGGGTCGTCAGAAGGAACCCAGCGTGCAGCAGTCGGTGGACCTCGCGGTGCGGGCGCCCGACAAGAGCGCGCCGATCACCGTCGGCGGCTCGGCCACCGTCCGGGTGGACGTCGTCAACCAGGGTCCGGCGGCCTCCCCCGGCACCCGGCTGACCGTCGCACCCCCGCTCGGTGTGAGCGTCACCGCGCTCACCGCACCCGGCACGCCCGGCGCCACCTGCGACGCCGCCGCGCTGACCTGCAGCCTGGGCATCGTGCCGCCCGGTACAGCCGTCCCGGTGACCGTCACCCTCACCGGTGTCACCCCCGGAGACCGGCCCGTGGAGTGGTCGGTCACCGGCGCGGTCCTCGACCCCCGCCCCAGTGACAACGCCGGCCGGACCGTGGTGCCGGTCCGTGAGGCCCCCGTACCCCCGAAGCCGACGCCGCCCACCCCGACGCCGGCGCCGCCGACCCCGCCGACGACCCCGCCCACGACGGCCCCTCCCGCACCGCAGCCGCCCGCGCCCGAGGCCGGTCCCGGGGTGGGCATCACCGCGCAGCCGAACCCCGGCTACGTCGGCGGCCGCGTCGTCGTCACCTTCACCGTCGCCAACGGCCGCAGCGCCCTGGCCACCGGACTGCGGCTGCGCATCGGCCTGCCCGAGGGCGTCCCCCACGACGGGCCACCGCCGGGCTGCGACCGGAACTGGACGTGCACGCTGCCGGACCTCGCGCCGGGCGCCCGCAACCTCCTGCGGATCGTCCTCAGCCCCGACAAGGCGCTCACCGGCCAGGTCACCGCGAACCTCACCACGACCGGCACGGACGCCGACCCCGGCGACAACACCGCCCGGGAGCAGCTGCGCATCCTCCAGCCACGCATCGTCGCCGTCCCGCCGATCGGCAAGCCCGGCTTCGTCACCTCGGTACGCGGCGAGGACTTCCCGCCCGGCACGCCGGTGCGGTTCGCGTGGAAGCCGGGCATCACGGCAGCGGCGGCGCCGACCGTCCCCCGGGCCGACGGCACGTTCATCGGCCAGCTGCTGATCCTTGCCAAGGACCAGACCGGTCCGCGCGTCATCACCGCGAGCGGACCCGGCTTCTCCCCCGTGCAGACCGACTTCCTCGTGGTCAACGGCACGGTGCAACCGCCCGACGAGGTGGCCCGCCGGTGATCCACGAGGTCGACGAAGGACTGCGGCGGCTGCTCGCGGAATCCGGTCTGGAGGCGTCGGGGGTCGAGGTCGTCTTCGACGCGCCGACCCGCGACTGGGCCGCCCGCCGCAGCGCGCCCACCGTCTGCGTGTTCCTGTACGACATCAGGGAGGACCCGACCCGGCGCGGCAGCGGCGCGGGCGAGGTGTACGACGCGGACGGCTTCGTCGTCGCGCGCCGCACCCCGCCGCGCTGGTTCGAGCTGACGTACCTGGTCACCGCCTGGGCGAGCAGGCCGCAGGACGAACACCGGCTGCTGTCCCAGGTGCTCTCCTGCCTCGTGGCCACCGACACGCTGCCCCCGCGGCTGCTCACCGGGACGCTCGCCGACCTCGGCCTGCTCGTGGACGTGGACGCGGGCGGCACCGCAATGGACGCGCCGGCCGCCTCCGACGTGTGGTCGGCGCTGGGCGGCGAACTGAAGCCGTCCCTCGGGCTGCGCGTGAAGGCCCCGCTGGCCGGCATCAGCAAGGTCAGCGCACCGCCGGTCACCCAGGGCCTCGTCGTGCATTCCGTACCGCAGGCAGGGCCGGACGGGGACGGGAGCCCGCGCCGGCTGCGCTACGTCGAACTGGGCGCGCCGGGGCCGGAAGGCTTCGGCGGCTCCCGGGAACGGCCCAAGGCTCCCGCCCGCCGCCGACGAGGAGAACGCCAGCCGTGACGCACACCCTCCAGCCCCCGGCACGGGGCCCGGAGCACGCCCAGGACCCGGTCCGGGGCACGGTCCGCGGCGACGAGGTGCCCTACCTGTGGGCCCGGCTCGGGCTCGTCGAGGAACGGGTCCGGCTGGCCGTGGAGGCCCGCCGCGCCGTGGACCCCGACCCGGACGACCCCTACCGGGGGCAGTACCTCACGCCCGAGGCGGTCGCCCGGATCCTGGACGAGGGCGAGGGGCACGGCCCCGGTCTGCCCGCCCTCGCACCGGCCGGGCCGCCGCCACCCGGCTCGCCGCTCGACGTCCTCACCGCGCGGTTCGGGCTGGAGCCCCTGGACGTGGACCTGCTGCTGATCGCGCTCGCCCCGGACCTGGACGCCCGGTTCGAGCGGCTCTACGGCTACCTCAACGACGACCTGACGCGGCGTCGGCCGACGGTGGGACTCGCCCTCGAACTGTGCGGCCGCGGCCGGTCCGCCGCCGCCCGCTTCCGGCTCTCCCCCGGCGCACCGCTCGTAGCGGGCGGGCTGCTGGAGGTCACCGAGCCCGAACGGCCGCCCCTGTCCCGGGCGCTGGCCGTCCCGGACCGGGTCACCGCCCACCTGCTCGGCGACACCGCGCCCGATCCGCACCTGGCCGAGGTGCTCGGCGAGGCCGCCGACGACCCGGCCGTCGACCCCGGCGAACTGCACCGGGCCGCCGCCGCGGCCGGGAACGGCACCGGCCACGTCCACCTGCGCACCCGCGGCGGCGACCCCGAGGGCCTGGCCGCCGCCGCACTGCGGAGCCGCGGACTGCGCCCCCTGGCCCTGGACCCGGCGGCGCTGGCCCACCGCGCCCACGCCCTGCCCGCACTCGCCCGCGCCGCCGCCCGGGAAGCCCGGCTGCTGGGCGCCGGCGTGCTGCTCGGGCCGCTGGAGGCACTGCCCGACAGGCCCGACGAGCGGGCCCGGCTACTGCGCACCCTGTGCACGGTGCTGCGCGGCACCCCCCTGTTCACGCACGGCACGAGCGGGTGGGAGCCCGCCTGGGCGGCCGCCACCCCCGTCTCCCTGACGGTGGCGGCGCCCTCCCCCGACCGGCAGGCCGTGCGCTGGCGGCACGCGCTGGACCGGGCCGCAGCCGAACACGGCGGGACGGGCACGACGGGCGGCACGGGCGGGACGGGCACGACGGGCGGCACGGGCGGGACGGGCACGACGGGCGGCACGGGTCGGGCGGGGGAGACGGGCGGAACAGAGGCGCTCGCCCGGTCCGTTTCCGCGCACCGCCTCGACGCCGGGCAACTGCGGCGCGCCGCCGACACCGCCTCGCGTACCGCAGCCCTCGACGGCCGCCCCGTCTCCCCCGACGACCTGCGGTCCGCCGTACGGGCGCAGAACGGCGCGGGCCTGGCCCGCCTCGCCCGCCGCGTGGAGCCGGCCGTGGGCTGGGACGACCTGGTGCTGCCCGCCCCCACCCACCGCCGCCTGCGCGACCTCGCGGTACGCGCACGCCACCGCGACCAGGTGCTCGGACAGTGGGGCATGCGGCCCGGGGGCGGGCGCGGGCGCGGGGTGATCGCCCTGTTCGCGGGCTCCTCCGGGACCGGCAAGACCATGTCCGCCGAGGTGGTCGCCGCCGACCTGGGCATGGACCTGTACGTGGTGGACCTTTCCACGGTCGTCGACAAGTACGTCGGCGAGACCGAGAAGAACCTGGAACGGATCTTCACCGAGGCGTCGGCCGTCAACGCGGTGCTGCTCTTCGACGAGGCCGACGCGATCTTCGGGAAGCGCTCGGACGTGAAGGACTCCCACGACAAGCACGCCAACATGGAGTCGGCCTACCTGCTCCAGCGGATGGAGTCCTTCGACGGCATCGCCATCCTGACCACCAACCTGCGGGCCAACCTCGACGAGGCGTTCACCCGCCGCCTCGACGTGATCGCCGACTTCCCGGTGCCCGATGCCGCCCAGCGCCGTGCCCTGTGGGAACGCTGCCTGGGCGGCCGGCTGCCGCGGGCCGACGACGTCGATCTCGGCTTCTGCGCCGACCGGTTCGAACTGGCAGGGGGCTCCATCCGGGCGTGCGCGGTGACGGCCGCCTACTTCGCGGCGGCGTCCGGTGAGCCGCTGACCATGCGCCAGGTGATGACGGCCGTCGCCCAGGAGTACCGCAAGCTCGGTCGCCTGGTCCTGGAGGGCGAGTTCGGCCCGTACCTGGGCCAGGTCGCGGACGTGTGACCGGCCGGGTGCCGGCCGGCCCCGGCCGAGCCCGCGGACCGGCTGCCTGGACGGCCCGGCGGGGGCGACCGGGAGGGCAGCGCACTTGCCCCTGACCAGGACCGAACGCCCCTGCCGGCGAATGCTGTCGCGCGGAAGGCTGTGACCGGACCTGATTGCAAGCCGTGACGAAGGAGCGAGCATGCCGACGTACCTCACCCCGGGCGTGTACGTGGAGGAGGTGCAGTCCGGTGCTCGCCCGATCGAAGGGGTCGGCACCGCCGTCGCCGCGTTCGTCGGGTTCGCCCAGAGCGGGCCCTTCCACGAACCGACGCTGGTCACCAACTGGGACCAGTACTCCCAGCACTTCGGCGGCTTCACCGAGGGCACCTACCTGCCCCACGCGGTCTACGGCTACTTCGCCAACGGCGGCGGCGCCGCGTACGTCGTCCGCATCGGCGGGCCGGCCCCGGACGCCTCCGCCCCGACCGCCGCGGGAACGGCCGCGCAGCCCCGCACCGCGGAGCCCGTCGAACTCGGCGGCTTCCTGATCACGGCGCGACCGGGCATCACCGGTGTGTCCGTGGAGATCGCCGACGCCGACGGGGACAACCCGCCGGAGGACCGCTTCAAGCTCCTGGT
Organism: Streptomyces sp. NPDC046349; assembly: GCF_055587885.1. Classification (NCBI taxonomy): domain Bacteria; kingdom Bacillati; phylum Actinomycetota; class Actinomycetes; order Kitasatosporales; family Streptomycetaceae; genus Streptomyces; species Streptomyces sp. NPDC046349. Next base: position 52,461 of record NZ_JBVJFK010000008.1, on the reverse strand, counting down.
CCGCCAGGGCGAGCAGATCGCCGAGACGTACGAGGCCTCCGCCCGCAAGAACGTCAAGGGCTACCTCGTCACGCAGGCCCGCGCCTCGAAGCTGATCGAGGTCACCGAGCAGCGGTCCGCCGCCCAGACCCGGCCCGCCGGCCAGACCGTGGCCCTGCCCGACGCCCCGGGCGCCGCGGCCACCGCGACCGGCCAGGGCACCGTCTCCCGGCTCGACCCTGCCGAGTACGTCGGCGACGCGGGCGCCCGCACCGGTTTCGCCGGCCTGGAGACCATCGACGAAATCACCATGGTCGCGGTGCCGGACCTGATGAGCGCCTACCAGCGCGGCGACATCGACGCCGAGGGCGTGCGCACCGTACAGCTCGCGGTGATCTCCCATTGCGAGCAGATGGGCGACCGGGTGGCCGTACTGGACACCCCGCCCGCGCTGTCCGCGCAGCAGGTCCGCACCTGGCGCAACGACGAGGCGGGCTACGACTCCCGCTACGCCACCCTCTACTACCCGTGGATCAAGGTCTTCGACCCGGCGTCGGGCCGCAACACGACCGTCCCGCCGAGCGGCCACGTCGCCGGCGTGTGGGCGCGCAGCGACGCCGAGCGCGGCGTGCACAAGGCCCCCGCCAACGAGGTCATCCGCGGCGCGGTGGACCTGGAGCTGCGCCTGAGCAAGGGCGAGCAGGACCTGCTCAACCCGATCGGCGTGAACTGCGTACGGGCCTTCCCCGGCCGCGGCATCCGGATCTGGGGCGCGCGCACCCTCTCCTCCGACCCGGCCTGGCGCTACCTGAACGTGCGCCGCCTCTTCAACTACCTGGAGGAGTCCATCCTTCTGGGCACCCAGTGGGTGGTCTTCGAGCCGAACGACGACCGGCTCTGGTCCAGCATCCGGCGCAACGTCACCGCGTTCCTGACCGAGGAGTGGCGCCGCGGCGCGCTGTTCGGGCGCACGGCGGCGGAGGCGTTCTACGTCAAGTGCGACCGGGACAACAACCCGCAGGAGTCCATCGACCAGGGCCGTGTGGTCTGTGAGATCGGTGTGTCGCCCGTCAAGCCCGCCGAGTTCGTGGTGTTCCGGCTGGCCCAGTTCTCCGACAGCACCAGCCTCGTCGACGAGTGACCCTCCGGGGCAGCGGCAGCACCGGCAGCAGCAAGGAAAGGTGAAGGACAGTCATGGCAGAGGGCGATGCTCTTTCCACCCATATCTTCGGCGTTCAGCTCGGCGGCTACCTGGTCGAATCGATCCAGGAGATCAGCGGTTTGACCGTCGAGGAAGAGGTCGTCGAGGTACGCCAGGTCAGCGCGGAGGGCAAGCAGATCATCCGCAAGCAGCCCGGCGCGCGCCAGGCGGGCGAGGTCACGATCACCCGGGGACTCGACAAGAGCAGCGAGTTCACCAAGTGGATCAAGGAGACCCTGAACAACGGCGCCGTCGACACCGCACGGCAGAACCTCACGATCGAGATCAAGGACTCCACAGGCGCGACGATCCGCCGCATCCAGCTGATGCAGGGCTGGGCGTCCAAGTGGGAGGGCCCCTCCCTCAAGGCGGGCGAGTCCGCCGCGGCCACCGAGTCCGTGACCATCGTGTTCGAGGAGATCATCGTCGAATGAGGCGCCGCACGGTCACCGCGGGCAGCCTGGAGGAGATCCTCCAGGTCACGGCGCCCGCCCAAGCCCCGGAGCAGGCGGCGGCGCCCCCGGCCGCCGCCGCTCCGGCCCCCCGTGAGGACCACGGGCTGCGCACGGAGTTCGAGTTCGAGCTGCCGCGCGGCTACGTGGACGAGGCGGGCACGGTGCACCGGCACGGCTCGATGCGCCTGGCCACGGCGCGCGACGAACTCCGCCCGCAGATCGACCTGCGGGTCAAGGAGAACCCGGCGTACCTGAGCGTGGTGCTGCTGAGCCAGGTGATCACCAGGCTCGGCACCATCACCGACGTGCACGCCGGGGTCGTCGAGCGGATGTACGCGACCGACGTCGCGTTCCTCCAGGACTTCTACCGGCGCGTCAACAGCGAGGGCCACACCCGCGCGGCGGTCACCTGCCCGCACTGCGACGGCGGCTTCGAGGTCGACCTCTCCGGTGGGCGCCTGGGGGAATCGTGACGTACGCGCTCCCCCGGCTCCGGGAGGAGATCGCGTACATCGCCTACCACTTCCACTGGCGGCGCGACGAGATCCTCGACCTGACCCACGCCGAGCGGCAGGACTGGGTCACCGAGATAGCTCGTATCAACACCCGTGTGAACGAAGGCGGTTGAGCAGATGGCATGGCGGGACAGGCTGCGGCGGCGCACCGCCGTGCCGGATGCCGGGGCACCGGCACCGGCACCGGCACCGGACAGTGCTGCAGTCCCGGTCGCCGGGCCCGCCGTCCCCGCCGTACCCGGCGACTGGGACGGCGGCTGGCGCATGACCGCCCCGCCCGTGCTGACCGTCTCGCGGTCGGTCACGGGGGTCAGCGACGGGCTCGCCTTCCGCTCCGGCCTGGCCGCGTGGCGCAACCCGTCGTTCGACACGGGACTCGCCCACGGCCTGCTGCCGTCCGCCCCGGCGGGCCTCGTCCGCGGGGTCGCCCGCCCCGCCACCGCCCGCCCCACCCGGAGCGGCGGCGGACCGCTGCTGCTGCGGGCGCTGCCGGAGCCCACCGGGCCCGGTGCCGACCAGCAGCCCGAACAGGCCGGGCCCGCACGTGAAACCCCGCAGATCTCGCGCCGGGTCCGTCCCGGCGCCGCCTCGCCGAACCGGTCCGCGGACGTGCCCACGCCTGCCGGGGACCCCGGCGCGGGCACGTCCGCGTCGCGGCCGACGGCTCCGGCGCCCGCATCCCCATCCGCACCCGCACCCGCACCCGCACCCGCATCCGCATCCGCGGCACCGTCCCACGGCACCGATCGCGTACGGCCCCGGAACACGGCCTCCGGCGCCGCGGCGCCGGGCCGGCCCTCGGGTGCGGCAGGTGCGCGGGGCCTGACGTCCACGCACTCCGCTGCCGTGCTCGGGGCTCCCGCACCTGCCGTGCAGCGGACCACCGAGCCCGGCCGCGGGGCGACACCACCCGCACAGTTCCCGGTGGTCCGCCGTATCGCGGTGGTCCCCGGAACATCCACCGCCGAGGGCGTGTCCGGCACCCCGGTCCAGCGTTCGGCAGCGCGCGCCTCCGGTTCCACCCCTGTACGTGCGGCCGCGGACGCCCGGCCGGCTCGTACGGGCGAGGGGGCTCCCGGCGCCGCCCCCCGCGCCACCGTGGTCCGGCCCCGCCCGGTCGGGCCGGCGCTCACCGCCGCGCGGGCCCCCGCGGCACCCCGCCGCCATGTGGCCGCTGTCCGCCTCCCGGCTCTGCCCGCGGCCGGCCCCGACATGCCGGTGCAGCGTGCGCAGACCCGCGCCCCGCTCGGCACCCCATCCACCGAGCTGGCGCCCCCGGTCGCGCCCCCGACGCCCCCCGTCCCCACTGCCGCACCGGCCATGCCGACGGTGCAGCGCCAGGCGGAACCGACTGTCACCGTCCCCGCCCCGGCAACACCTGCCGCCCCGGCCACGGAGCAGCCGGTACGCACCCGCGCCCCGCTCGGAGCGCCGCCGGCCGACCTCCCGGCCACCACGACGCCGCCGAACCCCGCACCAGCCACCCCGGCCCCGGCCATGCCCACCGTGCAACGCCGGGCAGAACCCGCGGCCACCGGCCCGGGACCGGCACCGGCAACCCTGGCCGTGCCGACCGTGCAACGCCACGCCGCACCCACGGCGAACACCCCGACTCCGACTCCGGAAGAGCCGGTACGTACCCGCGCCCCACTCGGAGCACCACTCACCGACCTGCCAGCCACAGCCAGCGCCACACCGGCCGTGCAACGGCAGACCCAGCCCACCGCCACCGACCCGGCACCGGCACCGGCACCGGCAACCCCGGCCATGCCCACCGTGCAACGCCACGCCGCACCCACGGCGAACACCCCGACTCCGACTCCGGAAGAGCCGGTACGTACCCGCGCCCCACTCGGAGCACCACTCACCG
>NZ_JBVJFK010000008.1:0-48344 GCF_055587885.1 Streptomyces sp. NPDC046349 | reverse complement strand
CCGACCTGCCGGCCACAGCCAGCGCCACACCGGCCGTGCAACGGCAGACCCAGCCCACCGCCACCGACCCGGCACCGGCAACCGCACCGGCAACCCCGGCCATGCCCACCGTGCAGCGCCGGGCAGAACCCGCCGCGAGCGGCCCGGCAACCACCCCCGCCGGGCAGCGCCTGACGGAACCCGCGCAGCGGGCCGCGCCGCGCGTGCGTTCGGGGCTGGGGGAGCCCATGTCCTCGTTGCCGCCGAGCGCCGCCGTGCCCACGGCCAGACCACACGCGCGGCTGCAGGCCCCGGCCGTGCAGACACCCTTGCTGGGCGGCGCGGGCGACGCACACCGCCGTACCGCCGCCCCACCGGTCCAGCGGGCCACCGCCACCGCCGGCCCCCGACGCTCGGGCCCGGTCCCGCTCGTCGCCGCCCGCGCCGTCAGCGGCGGGACGGCCGCCGCGCCGGACGCTCCCCCCTCCCTCCAGCTGCTGGCCGCACGGCCCCTGGCCCTCGGTACCCGCAATGGGGCGGGTACGGACGGCGCGCCCGCCGCCGCACCCCGCCCGGCCGGTCGGCCCGTGGTCCCGGCGCGCTGGTCCGCCCCGTCCGCCGCCGCACCGCAGCCGATCCGACGAGCCTCGGCGCCCGCCACCCGCGCCCCCGCCACGCGCCCCGCACGCGCCGTGCGCCCGGCGCCCGCGTCGGCCGCGGCCCCCGCCGCGGCGGCTGCCCCTCTGCCGGTGACCGGCCCGTACACGCCACCGCTCGTGGTCCAGCCGGCCCCCGCCGCCCCGGCCTCCGGGTCCGTACCGGTCGTGCGCCCCAGGGCGTCGGCTCCCGCCGCCGTCCCGGTCCCGCCCGGCCCCGTACCGCCGCCGAGCGGCCCGCCGCCGCCCGTACAGCGCGACACGGGTCGGGCCGGTCGGACCGGTCCCGGCCCGGCCCACCCCGTCACCGCGGCTCGCCGGACCGAGGGCGGCCGAGACGCCGCGCCCCAGGGCGGTGGCGACCTCGACCTGGACGACCTGGCGCGGCGCCTGCTCGACCCGGTCGCGCGCCTCCTGCGCACCGAGTTGCGGCGCGGCCGGGAACGCGCGGGCAGGCCCTTCGACGGGCGCCGCTGAGAACACGTACGAACGAGAAACGGACGACGACGGACCGATGACGGACAACATCTTCGCGACCAGCGTGTTCTTCCGGCTGGCGATCGGCGGCAACGACCTGGGCGCCTTCCACACCTGCTCGGGCATGGGCGCCGAGGTCGAGATGGAGAGCTACGCCGAGGGCGGCAACAACGGCTTCACGTGGCAGCTGCCCGGCCGTGTGACCTGGTCGAACATCACCCTCACCCGGCCCGTCACCGCGGACACGGCGAAGATCGGCCGCTGGCTGGACGAGACGCTGCGCCGGGTCGAGCCCAAGGACGGCGAGATCGTGGCGCTGCGCCCCGACCTGAGCCGGATCATCAGCTGGCAGGTGTTCGGGATCGTCCCGGTGCGCTGGCAGGGCCCGTCCTTCGACCCCGCCAACTCCGCCGCGGCGGTCGAGACGTTGGAGATCGCCCACCAGGGGCTGCTGCCCTCCTGACCGCCCGTCCCCATCCGTCCTAGTCCCCATCCGTCCCCGTCCCCATCCGTCCCCGTCCCACCGCCCCGGAAGGAAGTCCACGGCATGGCCTCTTCGGCACGCGCCAGCCGCGCCCGGGCCCAGCTCACTCTCAAGGAGCCCCCGGCCTCCGTCGGAGCCAAGCCCGGCGGGACGATCGCCCGGCTCGACCTGCAGTTCAACCCCTCGACCCTGCAGTTGGGGAAGACCACCGAGTGGCGGCGCTCCCCGTCCAGGATGGCAGGCCAGTCGGCGCTGCCCGAGTTCGTCGGCAGCGGCCCCCGCACCCTGAGCCTGGACGTGTTCCTGGACGCCACCGCCACCCACGACAACTCGGTGGAGCAGGCGGTGGAGAAGCTGATGAAGGCGTGCGTGCCGACGCCGGCCAGCCTGGGCCGCAAGAAACCCGCGAGCCCCTGGGTGCGCTTCGAATGGGGCAGTGCGCGGACGACGTCGTTCGACGGGGTCCTGTCGAACCTGTCCGTGTCGTACACGCTCTTCGACGTGGACGGCAAGCCGCTGCGGGCCACCTGCTCGCTGTCCATCGAGGAGGCGAGCGTCGACCCGCCCGGCCAGAACCCGACCTCCGGCTCCCGCACCGCCCGCAGCACGCACACCGTGGTGGCCGGCGACAGCCTGGCCATGCTGGCCTGGCGCGAATACGGCGACGCGACGGCCTGGCGGGTCATCGCGGAGGCCAACGGCATGGACGACCCGATGGCACTCGTCCCCGGCACCGAGATCGTGGTGCCGGGCACGCGGGACCAGCACGGCGAGGAGGAACAGCGGTGAGCGGGTCCGAGCCCGGAGGCCGGTCGTTCGCGGCCGACCCCATCGTGGAAGCCCCCGGTGAACTGCCGCAGATCTGGGCGGCGCAACTGGTCTCCTGTGTCGTCGACGAGAACGTGGGCCTGCCCGACACCGCGCTGCTCACCTACCGCGACCCCGACCACGAGTTCCTGCGCGCCACCGGCATCACCATCGGCACCCCGCTGCGGGTATCGGTGGCGACGGTGAAGGGGCAGGCCCGGGAGCGGCTGTTCAACGGCGAGGTCACGGCCCTGGAGATCGACCGGGACCGTACCGGCTCGTTCACCGTCGTACGCGCCTACTCCAAGGCGCACCGCCTCCAGCGCGGCCGCAAGGTCGTCGCCTACCGGAACATGACGGCCGCCGCCATCGTCCGCAAGGTGGCCGCCGGAGCGGGTCTGGCCGTCGGCAAGGTGGAGGCCGCCCCGGTCACGTACAAGCAGCTGTCCCAGGCGAACGTCTCCGACTGGGACTTCCTGCAGTACCTCGCCGGCGAGAGCGGCGCACAGGTACGCGTCGACGACAAGGGGCTGCTGCAGTTCACCCGGCCCGTGAAGGCATCCGGGGCGCCCGCCCCGTCGACGTCGGCGGTACGCGACCCGATGGTCCTGGAGTACGGGCGCAACCTCCTCGCCCTGCGGGCCGCCCTGTCGGCCGCCGACGGCGCCTCGAAGGTGCAGGTGCGCGGCTGGGACGTGACCACGAAGCGGCCGCTCGTCGCCGAGCAGCCGTCCGTGGTCAGCGACACGGTGGTGCCGGGCCTCGGCCCGCAGACCACCGCCCGTTTCGGGGCGGCGTCCGTGTCCGTCACCGACACCCCCTACCGCACGCAGGCCGAGACGACGGCGGTCGCGAAGGCGACGGCGGCCCAGATCAGCTCCGGCTTCGGCGAACTGGAGGCGGTGGCCGAGGGCAACCCGCTGCTGCGGGCCGGCAAGCCCGTCGCGCTCGGCAACGTCGGGCAGGCGTTCTCCGGCCGGTACACGGCCACCGCCGTCCAGCACGTCCTGGAGCCGCACGGCGGCTTCCGCACGACCGTGTGGGTCAGCGCAAGCCCCGACCGCTCCCTGACCGGCCTGGTGACCGGCGCCAACGCGCCGGGGCGCGGACCGCGCATCCCCGGTCTGGCGATCGGCGTGGTGACGGACGTGCGCGAGCCGAACGGCTCCCAGCGCGGCGCGGTCCGGCTGAAGTTCCCGTGGCTGGACGACACGTACACCACCGACTGGGTCCGCACCGTCCAGTGGGGCGGCAAGGGCGGCGGCGGCGTGGTCAGTCCCGAGGTCAACGACGAGGTGCTCGTAGGCTTCGAGCAGGGCCTGCTCGACAGCCCGTACGTCATCGGCGGCCTCTACAACGGCGTCGACCAGCCCTCGCCGCACGACGTGCCGCTGATCGACAGGACGAGCGGCAAGGTCAACCGCCGCTCCGTCGTGTCGCGTTCGGGCCACCGCGTGGAACTGCTGGACGCGGCGGCACCGGGCCCCTCCGGGTTGCGGCTGGTCACCGGGGACGAGCGGCTCGAAGTACGCATGGACGACCGCCGGGACCGGATCGAACTCACCGTGTACGCGGGCCGGGGCCGCCCGCTGACCTCCGTCCTCATGGACAGGAACGGCATCACGCTCGACGCCCGGCAGGGCACCGTGAAGGTGTCCGGCCGCCAGGTGGACATCGACGGCACCGCCGGGGTCAGCATCGGCGGCCGGTCGGTGAAGGTGTCCGGAACCGCGGACGTCACGGTCAACGGCGGCCTGCTCGCCGTCCTCAAGGCCCGCCTGATCCGCATCAACTGACGCCCGCCAAGCCCCCCCCTACGCCACGACCGCCGTCCCCGAGGAGCATCCGATGCCAGCCGCAGCCCGTACCGGCGACCCCACCAACCACGGTGGCCGGCTCGCCACGCCACCGCCCGGCGCCGCCGCGGCGGTGGCCACGGTGCTGATCGGCGGCCGGCCCGCCGCCGTCGTGGGCAGCCTGCACGTCTGCGTGGTCCCGCCGCACGCCGCCCTCGGACCGGCCAACGTGATCATGCCGAACCCGGCCGCCCTCGCCTCGGGGACCGTCCTCATCGGCGGACTGCCCGCCGCACGCGCCCGCGACCAGACCTCGTGCGGCGCGATGGTCCTCACCGGCGCCCTCGACGTCCTGATCGGAGGCGTGTGATGAGCGAACGCTTCATCGGACGCGGCTGGGCGTTCCCCCTGCGGGTCGGCCCGACCGGCGGGATCGCCATGGTCGAGCGCGAACGCGAGCTGGAAGAGGCCATCCGCCTCGTCCTGGGCACCGCGCCCGGCGAACGGCCCATGCGGCCCGAATTCGGCTGCGGCATACACGAGTACGTCTTCGCCCCCGGCGACGGCGACACCGCCGGACGCGTCGCCCAGCAGGTGCGCGAGGCCCTGGAACGCTGGGAGCCCCGGATCGGCGTCGACGACGTCGTCGTCGCCTTCGACGCCGTCGAGGCGGGCACCCTCTACATCGACGTGCACTACACGGTGCGCACCACCAACGACCGGCGCAACCTGGTCTTCCCCTTCTACACGATCCCCTCCGAGGAGGGGGCCGAGGAAATGGTCGCGGACTGATGGCCCTGCCCTCCCCCAACCTGGACGACCGACGGTTCCAGCAACTCGTCGACGAGGCGAAGCGGTACGTGCAGCAGCGCGCCCCGGAGTGGACCGACCACAACGTCTCCGACCCGGGCGTCACCCTCATCGAGACGTTCGCCTACCTCGTGGACCAGCTGCTGTACCGGCTCAACCGGGTCCCCGACAAGAACTACCTGGCGTTCCTCGACCTGCTGGGCATCCAGCTGTACCCGCCCTCGGCGGCCGCCGCCGACGTCGACTTCTGGCTGTCGGCCCCCCAGTCCGACACCGTCACCCTGCCCGCGGGCACCGAGGTGACCACCGAGGCGACCACCGCGGCCGGCGACACCGAGGAGGCCGTGGTCTTCGCCACCACCGACGACCTGCGCATCCTGCCCAGCGAGCTGACGAAGCTGGTCACCGCACCCCGCACCGGCGAACCGGCCGACCGGACCGGCGCGCTCGCCGAGGGCCGCGACATACGGTGCTTCCAGGCGACGCCCGAACCCGGCGACGCCCTGCTCTTCGGCCTGCCCACGGCGGTACCGCGCTGCGTCGTCGCGGTACGCCTCGACAGCCGCGTCGAAGGCGTCGGGGTCGACCCGCGCCAGCCCCCACTGGTGTGGGAGGCCTGGGACGGCAGCCGGTGGCGGCGCTGCGCCACGGACTCCGACAGCACCGGCGGCCTCAACCGGCCCGGCGAGATCATCGTCTACGTCCCGGCCGGCCACACCGCGTCGGTGATCAGCGGAACCCGCGCGGGCTGGCTGCGCTGCCGGGTCACCGAACCCGAGCCCGGCCAGCCGTTCTACTCCGAGTCCCCGACCGTGCGCGAGGCGGCCGTCTTCACCGTCGGCGGCACCATGACCGTGGAACACGCCGAGCGCGTGAGCGACGTACCGCTCGGCGCGTCGGAGGGCGTGGCCGGGCAGAGCTTCCGCCTCGGCCGCCCGCCCGTCCTCCTCGACGGGGAACCCCCGGTGGTGGAGGTGTCCTCCCCGGAGGGCTGGCAGCGCTGGGACGTCGTCGAGCACTTCGGCCGCTCCGGGCCCGACGACCGGCACGTCCGTCTGGACGCCACCACCGGCGAGTTCTCCTTCCCGCCGGTGCTGCGCGAGGCCGACGGCAGCCTGCGCGCCTGCGGCGCCGTACCGCCCAAGGGCTCCCGGATCCGCGTGGCCCGCTACCGCACGGGCGGCGGCCCGGCGGGCAACGTCTCGCGCGGCGCGATCTCCGTACTGCGCAGCTCCGTCCCGTACATAGCCCGGGTCGCCAACCGGGAGGCGGCGCGCGGCGGCGTCGCCGGTGAGACCGTCGACAACGCCAAGCTGCGCGCCCCTGAGGCACTGCGCATGCAGGAACGCGCGGTCACCGCCGAGGACTACGAGATCATCGCCCGCCGGGCGGCGCCCTCGGTGCGCCGGGTGCGCTGCCTGCCCGCCACGGACGGCGGGCGCGGCGCGGGCTCCGTACGCGTCCTCGTGGTGCCCGACGCGGTCGCCGACGAGGGCGACCGGCTCCGGTTCGAACAGCTGATCCCGTCCGACCAGGTCCTCGCCGCGATCACCACGACCCTCGACGAACGGCGCCTGATCGGCACCGGCCTGGTCGTGGAACCCCCCGTCTACCAGGGCGTCACCGTCGTCGCCCGGCTGTCGGCGCCCTCCGCCGAAGCCGACCGGGTGCGCGACGCGGCGCTCGCCGCACTGTTCCGGCACCTCGACCCGCTGCGCGGCGGACCCGACGGCACCGGCTGGCCGTTCGGCCGGCCCGTGCAGTACGGCGAGGTGTTCGGCGTACTGCAACGTGCCGTCGGGGACGTCCTGGTGGAGGAGATCCGGTTGTTCGCCGCCGACCCGATCACGGGGCGGCGCGGTGCCCCGGTCGACCGCATCGACATCGGCGCAGGCACGCTCGTCTTCTCCTACCAGCACCAGGTCGTCGTGGCGGAGCCCGAGGTACACGGATGAGCCGCGCCGCCGTACCCGGCCTGCCGAGCCGGCACCCGATCGGCGGGCAGCTGCCCGCGCTGTACGCCGACGACGACTTCGCCCAGCGGTTCACGGCGGGCCTGGACACGGTCCTGGCCCCGGTCTTCACGACCCTCGACAACCTGCCCTCGTACTTCGACCCCCGACTGGCACCGGCCGACTTCCTGTCCTGGCTGGCCTCCTGGGTCGGCGGGGCGGACGACCCCGACTGGCCGACCGCCCTGCGGCGCGAGGCGGTGGCCCGCGCGGTGGAGCTGCACCGGTGGCGCGGTACCCGGCGCGGCCTCGTCGAGGCACTGCGCCTGGTCCTCGGCGTGTCCGCCGACGTCAGCGGGGACGGCGGGGCCGTCTGGTCCCGCACGGCCGGTACCGAGCCGATCCCCGTGGCGGCCGGCGAGGTCCTCGTACGGGTGTGGCCGCGCGGCACGGACACCGCGCACGGGGTGGACGCCGAGCGGGTCCGCGCCCTCGTCCGCACCCTGTGTCCCGTGCACACGGTCTGCCGGGTGGAGATCCTGCCCGGTCCCCCCTCGCCCGAAGGGAGCTGACGGCAATGCGCACGTGTCCCGCATGCGGGGCCTCCAACGCCCCGACGGACGACTTCTGCGCCAACTGCGGCGCCTACCTCAACTGGTCCTCCCCCACCCGCTCACCGGCCCCTGACCCCGACCCGGAGGCCGTCCCCGAGGGCGGCACGCCCCGCCGGACCCCGCCCCGGACGGACCCGGCCCGGCCCGACACCTCCGAGGCCGACCGCACCGGGCAGGGCACGGCCCAGGAGGCCACCCCCCGCAGCGGCCCGGCCCAGGGAGCCATGGGCGGCCAAACCGGCACCTCGAGGGACAGCGCTGCCCGGGGGACCACCCCTGAGGCCGCCGCACCACGGCAGGGCGCGGCCCGGGACACGACCCAGGACGCCATCCGGGCCGAGGCACGCCGCGAAGGGAACGACACCGCCGGCCGGCACACCCCCCAGCCCGCCACGGCCCAGGACAACCCTCCGGCGCTCCGGCGGGGCACGCCCCGGCACGGGACGGCCGCCCAGGCCGCAGCGCCCGCGGAAAGCACTGCCCGGGGGACCGCCCCCGGGAACACAACGCCCCAAAACGGCACCGCCGATCAGGGCACGGCCCAGGACGCGACGCCCCATGGCGGGACGGACCGAGGTGGCATGTCCCGGCAGGGCGCGGCCGAGGGCGCGCCGCGGCATGGGGCCACGCCCCCCGACGGCACCCCCCGACGGGCCACAGCCCACGACCCCGCTGCGGACGGCACCGCCCAGGGCGACGCACCCCGCGGCGCCATTCCCCGGCAGGACACACTTCAACGCACCGCGCCCCGAGCCACCACACCCCAAGCGGCCATCCCCCACGGCGCACCCGCCCAACAGGCCACCCCGCAGGGCGGAACTCACGGACAGGACACCGCACCGAACACAGCACCCCCGAGCGGCGCACCCCAGCCCGGGACTGCCCGAGAAGACACCGCCCAAGCCAGCGCGCCCCGAGCCACCACACCCCAGGGGGCCGACCACCACGACGGACCCGCCCACCAGGGGACCCTTCACGGCGGAACTCCCGAACCGGGCACGCCCCCGGGCGGCGGGGCCGCCGGCACGCCCCCGGGCGGCGGGGCCGCCGGCACGCCCCCGGGCGGCGGGGCCGCCGGCACGCCCCCGGGCGGCGGGGCCGCCGGCACGCCGCTGGGCGCGGGGCCCGCCCGGCAGGACACGCGGCAGGGCGCAGGCCACGAGGCCGCCGCACAGGGGCGCGCCCCGCGCCAGGACGCAGCCCGGGGGGGTGCGACGGACGACGGGGCGGAGTCCGCCGCGCCCTGGTCCGGCCCCGCCGAGCGGTGGTTGTCCCGGCTTCGCCGGAGGCCCTCCGCCTCCGCAGCCGCCGGGACGGAGTCCGGCGCCGCCGCGGACCGGCGGTGGCCACGGCCGGGCATGCGGCCCGGTCGGCCCGCGCCCCCCGGGGCGGAGCCGGACGCGGCTGCAGGGGGCCCGGGGCCCGCAGGGGGCCCGGCGGAGACCGGTCGGGCGGCAGAGGCCCCCTCGGCCGGGCCGGCGCCGGTGGCTCCGGCGCCCCCGGCTCCGCCCGCGCCGCGGCCCCCCGAACCTCCGGCGGCAGCGTCCCCCGCCCCTGTCCTGCCGGCCGTGCCTGTCGCGCCGCGGCCCGTCGTACGTCCCCTCGGGGCGAACGACGACGTCGCCGGCGTGCCGTGCCCGGCCTGCGGCACGCCCAACCCGCCCGACCGCCGTTTCTGCCGCCGCTGCGGGACACCGCTGACACCGCCCACCGCCACCACCCCCCTCCCGTGGTGGCGCACGGTCTGGCCGCTGCGCCGACGCACCCGCGCCGGCTCGGGCCGGATGGTCCGCTTCCTGGTGGTCCTGGCCGTCGTACTGGCCCTGTGCGCGGCCGGTTTCCTGCTGCTGCCCGCCGGACGGCACCTGGTGGAGGACACCCGGGACAAGCTCGGCAAGGCCAAGGCGGTGACCCCCACCCGCGTCCGGGCGAGCGCCGAGCTCCCCGGTCACCCGGTGGGCCAGGGCACGGACGGGCTCAGCAACCGCTACTGGGGCGCACCCGGCCCCGGCGCCTCGGCGACGTACACCTTCGGCAAGCCGTTCCGCCTGGTCGCAGTGATCATCACCAACGGCGCCTCGCCGGCACCCGAGGAGTACGCGAAGCAGGGACGGGCACTGCGCATCGACATGGAGGTCACGGCCCGGGACGGCACCACGGTCCACAAGAAGCTCGTCCTCAGTGACAAGCCCGGACCCCAGACGTTCCCCCTGGGCATCAGCGACGCCACGACGATCCGGCTGACCCTGGAGGAACCCGCCGGCTCGGGCCCGCAGGGCCCCCTCGCCCTCGCGGAGGTGGAGTTCTTCCAGCGCAGTCACATGCTGTGACCGTAAGGGTTCACCGAGGTCACAGCACGCGAACGGCCCCGGCCCGAGGCGCCGTCACGACGTCCCGCCCTGGCCGCCGACACGGGCCGGGCGCGGGCGTTCCGCACGGTCGGCGACGAGCGCACGGCCCGGACCGGCTGTCCGTAGGGTGGGCGGATGAAGAGGCAGATACGACTGGAGCCGTGGTCCGACCGGGACTTCCCGCTGCTGGAACGCACGAACGAACCGGCCATGACGCAGCACCTCGGCGGCCCCGAGTCCGACGAGAGGCTCCGAGACCGCCAGCGGCGCTACGAGGCCCTGAGCGCACGGGGGCCGGCCGCCGGCCGCATGTTCCGCGTGGTCCTGGAGGCCTCCGGCGACAGCGTCGGGTCCGTCGGCTTCTGGGAACGGCACTGGCGGGGCGAGCCGGTCTACGAGGCGGGCTGGGGCGTCCTGCCCGAGTTCCAGGGCCGCGGGCTGGCCGTGGCGGCCCTGACGGAACTCCTGGCCCACGTACGGGCCCACGGCACCCGCGACAGCGTGCACGCCTTTCCCGGAACGGACCACCCCGCCTCCAACGCCGTCTGCCGGCGCGTCGGCTTCGAATGTCTCGGCGAGGTCGATTTCGAGTATCCGCCCGGAGTGCCCCACCCGAGCCTCGACTGGCGCTACCGGGTGGGGCCGCGGCCCGAGGTCACGCCGTCAGGATGATCCGGCCGCGCACGCCCGGGGTCGCGAGCCGCTCGTGGGCCTTCGCCGCCTCGGCGAGCGGGAAGACGTCCCCGACCCGCAGGGTGAGCGCGCCCTCCTCGACGAGGGACACCAGGCGGGCCAGCAGCTCCCCGTCCGCGGCGACCTCCTGCTCCTCCACCCGGATGCCGCGCTCCGCCGCCGGGGCGTGGTTCGGGATCAGGCCCACGTAGACCCCGCCGTCGCGGACCGGGGCCAGCGCGGCCCCACCCAGGACCGCCGCGTCCAGGACCCCGTCCACCGGCCCGGCCGGAGCGCCGCCGCGCGGGACGAAGGCGGCCGCGCCCAGCGACCGTACGAGCTCCTCGTCCCCCGGACCCGCCAGGGCGGTCACCACCAGTCCGGCCCGCGCGGCGAGTTGCACCGCCAGGCCGCCGACCATCCCAGCGGCGCCGGTGACCAGCACCGAGGAGCCGGGGGCGAGCCCCAGCTGCTCCACGGCGCGGGCGGCGGTCAGGCCGGCCAGCGGCAGCGCCGCAGCGGCCAGGTCGTCCACCGCGGCCGGCGCGGCGGCCACTGCGGCGGCGTCGAGCACCACGTACTCGGCGTGCGTGCCCAGCGGCTTCACCGCGCCGTAGTGCAGGCCCACCACCCGGTCGCCGCGGCTCCAGCCGGTCACCTCCGGGCCGGTCTCGTCGATCTCCCCGGCGACGTCCCAGCCGAGGCCGAGCCGCTGTCCGGGGCCGCCGAAGATCCCGGCGCGGACCCCTGCGTCCACCGGGTTGAGCCCGGCGGCCGCGACCCGGATCCTGACCTGGCCGGCCTCCGGTCGGGGCACCGGCACCTCGGCCAGTTCGACCCGCTCCGGGCCGCCGAACCCGTTCACCACAGCCGCCAGCATCGTCCGCTCGCTCATCGTTCTCCCCGTTTCCGTCGTCTTCGCTCGTTCCGATGACCACTAACCTACGGAGAGGTACTCTCCTTTCGTAAGTACGCACTCGAAGGTGCGTACCGGACCTGGAAGTGGGTGCCCATGGCCACCAGCACCGCCGCGGCCCGCCGCGAAGAAGCCCGATCCGCCTACGACGCCTTCCTCAAGGAGTGCCCCACCAGCCAGCTCCTGGCCCGCATCAGCGACAAGTGGGTCGGCCTCGTCGTCAGCGCCCTCGGCGAGGCCGACGACCGATCCATGCGCTACAGCGACCTCGGCCGCAAGATCCCCGGCGTCAGCCAGAAGATGCTCACCCAGACCCTGCGCTCCCTCGAACGCGACGGCCTCGTCACCCGCCACGTCACCCCCACGGTCCCCGTCCGCGTCGACTACCGGCTCACGGACCTCGGCAGCAGCCTCGGCTGCCTGCTCTCCTCCGTGAAGGTCTGGGCCGAGAACCACTTCGACGAGGTCAACGCCCACCGCGACACCTACGACCGGGCCGCCGCGGCCTCCTGAAATCAGGCGCGACCACCTGCCCCGCAATGGCATGCTGACAGGGTGAACGGACCCGGCATTCAGCTCACCCTCGCCCCCGAACTGCGCCTCTTCGCCCCGCCCAGCCGGCGTGCGGACCGCGTACCGACGGCGACCGACGGCGCCTCCAGCCTCGGCCACGTCGTCGAATCCGCCGGGGTCCCGCTCACCGAGGTCGGTCGCCTTCTCGTCGACGGCCACGAGGTCCCCGTCTCCTACGTGCCCCAAGACGGCCAGAGCGTCGAGGTGTTCGGGGTCGATCGCCCCCAGCAGGTCCCAGGCGCCCCGCTCCGCTTCCTCCTCGACGTCCACCTCGGCACGCTCGCCCGCCGCCTGCGCCTGCTCGGCGTCGACGCCGCCTACGAGAACGAGGACATCGGCGACCCCGCCCTCGCCACCCGCTCCGCCGCCGAACGGCGCGTGCTGCTCTCCCGCGACCGCGGCCTGCTCCGCCGCCGCGAGATCTTCGCCGGCGCGTACGTCTACAGCGACAACCCCGACGAGCAACTGCGCGACGTCCTCGGTCGCTTCGCGCCAGCCCTGGCCCCGTGGACCCGCTGCACCGCATGCAACGGGCCGCTCCACGAAGCCGACAAGGAGAGCGTCGGCGACCGCCTGGAACACGGCACGCACCGCTCCTACGACGTCTTCGCGCAGTGCGCCGCATGCGAGCGCGTCTACTGGCGCGGCGCCCACCACGCCCGCCTGGAGCGGATCGTCGACGAGGCGCTCGTCGAGTTCGGCACCGCCTGACGAACGCCGCGCCCCGGGCCGGAGCCGAGACCTGCGCCCTCCTCCGAGCCGGAGCCGCAGCCGGGCCGGGCCCCGGCCGGATCCGGGCGGGTCAGCCGGCTGATCGGTCGGCTGATCGGCCGGCGGATCGGCCCCTAGAAGGCGTAGGCGTCACCCGTGTCCAGGGCCAGCACCACGGGCTCGTTGTTCGCGCGGTTCCGGTCCGTCGCACCGCCGTTCCACCACGTGTCCACCCGCACCACGACCTCGGGCACCCGCTCCCGCAACTCCAGCGCCAGCCCCACGTGCCGGCCCCGCCCGTGCAGCGGCAACGGCCCCGTCTCGCACACCACCTCCCGCAGCCCGGCCCGCGCGCATCCCCCGGCCAGCTGCTGCCGGTCCGCCAGGTCCGCCGACAACCGCACCCGGAGCGTCGCGTTCGGCAGCGCGGCCGGCCCGTCGTTCTCCGGAACCAGCCAGACCCGCAGCTGCGACCCGGCCAGGGCCACCCGGCCGTGATAGGACACGTCGGCCTCCGGCCCGGCCCAGCCCGAACCCCACGCCTGCGCCGGCCCGGGCACACCCGCCCCGAGCGCCAGCAACCCCGCCACCACCACACTCCGTACGGCGACACGGCGCACCGCCACCACCTCCTCGCGTCTCGCGCGGAGGCTAGCCCGCGGCGTCCCCGGAAAGTCGGACCATCACACGAATGAGGGCGCGCCCTCCCCCATCTGCCCTGCGTACCTTTGAGCCATGCTGATCGTCCGCTCCGCCGCCCTCTTCTCCCTCGCCGCACTCCTGGAGATCGGCGGCGCCTGGCTCGTCTGGCAGGGCGTGCGCGAACACAGGGGATGGGCCTGGATCGGCGCAGGCGTGATCGCCCTCGGCCTCTACGGCTTCGTCGCCACCCTCCAGCCCCAGGGCGACTTCGCCCGGGTCCTCGCCGCCTACGGAGGTGTCTTCGTCGCCGGCTCCCTCGCCTGGGGCGCCGTCGCCGACGGCTACCGCCCCGACCGCTGGGACGTCGTCGGCGCCCTCGTCTGCCTCGCCGGAATGGCCGTGATCATGTACGCCCCGCGCGGCCGCTGAGCCGCCCCGCCACGCCTATGCTGGCGGGTGATCGCCCGTACGAACGACCGAGGAGCCCGCACATGAGCACGGCCGCCAACCGAACCGCCGTAGTCACCGGCGCGAGCAGCGGCATCGGCGCGGCCACCGCCCGGCAGCTCGCCGCGGCCGGCTACCACGTCGTCCTCACCGCACGCCGCAAGGACCGCATCGAGGCCCTCGCCGCCGAGCTCACCGGGGCCGGGCACTCCGCGACCGCCCACGCCCTCGACGTCACCGACCGCGCCGCCGTCGACGCCCTCGCCGCCTCCCTCGACCGCTGCGACGTCCTCGTCAACAACGCGGGCGGCGCCATCGGCGCCGAGCCCGTCGCCACCGGCGACGCCGCCGACTGGCGCACCATGTACGAGGTCAACGTCATCGGCACGCTCAACGTCACCCAGGCGCTGCTCCCCGCCCTCACCGCCTCCGGCGACGGCACGGTCGTGGTCCTCTCCTCCACCGCCGGCCACGCCACCTACGAGGGCGGCGCCGGCTACGTCGCCGCCAAGAACGGCGCCCGCGTCCTGGCCGAAACCCTCCGCCTGGAGATCGTCGGCCAGCCCGTGCGCGTCATCGAGATCGCGCCCGGCATGGTCCGGACGGAGGAGTTCGCGAAGACCCGCTTCCGCGGCGACGCGGAGAAGGCCGACAAGGTCTACGCGGGCGTCGCCGAGCCCCTGACCGCCGACGACGTGGCCGACACCATCACCTGGGCGGTGACCCGCCCCAGCCACGTCAACATCGACCTCCTGGTGGTCCGCCCCCGCGCCCAGGCCTCGAACACGAAGGTCCACCGCGAGCTGTAGGAGCGTCCCGCACTCCTCAGGTGCCGCATCAGGGCCGCCGGAGTCCGCCCGGCGGCCGTCACCGCGTCCAGGACCCTCCCCAGGCCCGCCACCGGACGCGGAGTGGACGGGGGCGCGTCACCCGAGGGCGCCGTACGAAGCCGTCCCTGGCAGCAAGAACAGGACGCCACGAGGAGGCGGTCCTCTTCACCGACGGCTCCTGACGCTGCCATCGGACGTGGAAAAGGCCCGGAACCCGTTGCGGGTTCCGGGCCTTCGCTCTGTCCGCCCAGCCGCAGCTCAGCCCTTGACGCAGACGAGCGCCTTCAGCTTGGCCACCACCTGGACGAGGTCGCTCTGCTGGTCGATGACCTGCTCGATCGACTTGTACGCGCCCGGGATCTCGTCCACCACTCCCGAATCCTTACGGCACTCGACACCCTTGGTCTGCTCCGCCAGGTCACGCGTCGAGAACTTCTTCTTCGCCGCGGTCCGGCTCATCTTCCGGCCCGCGCCGTGCGACGCCGAGTTGAAGGACTTCTCGTTGCCGAGGCCCTTCACGATGTACGAGCCCGTGCCCATGGAGCCCGGGATGATCCCGTAGTCACCGCTGCCGGCGCGGATCGCGCCCTTGCGGGTGACCAGCAGGTCCATGCCGTCGTACCGCTCCTCCGCCACGTAGTTGTGGTGGCAGCTGATCTCACGGCCGAAGGAGACCTTGGCCTTACGGAACTCCGTCCGGACAACCTCCTTGAACAAGGCCATCATGGCGGCACGGTTGAACTTCGCGTACTCCTGCGCCCAGAAGAGGTCGTTGCGGTACGCCTCCATCTCAGGGGTCGCCGCGAGGAAGACCGCCAGGTCCCGGTCGACAAGGTTCTGGTTGTGCGCCAGACCGCGGGCCACATTGATGTGGAAGTCCGCGAGCTCATTGCCGATGTTCCGCGACCCGGAGTGCAGCATCAGCCAGACCGCCCCGGACACGTCAGTTGAAAGCTCAATGAAATGATTTCCGGATCCGAGTGTTCCGGTCTGCCTCAGCGCCCTGTCCCGACGGAACTTCACCGCATCAGCGATGCCGTCGAACCGCTTCCACAGGTCCTCGTATCCCTCCGCCGAGAAGCCGTACAGCCGTGACGGGTCCACCGCCTCCTTGTGGAGGCCCATCCCCACGGGGATCGCCTGCTCGATCTTCGAGCGGAGCTTGGAGAGGTCGCCCGGGAGGTCGTTCGCCGTCAGGGAGGTCTTCACCGCCGACATGCCGCAGCCGATGTCCACACCGACCGCCGCCGGGCAGACCGCGTCCTTCATGGCGATCACCGAGCCGACCGTGGCCCCCTTGCCGTAGTGGACGTCCGGCATGACGGCGAGACCCTTGATCCACGGAAGGGTGGCGACGTTGCGGAGCTGCTGCATCGCGCCGGGCTCGACCGACGCCGGGTCGGTCCACATCCGGATCGGGACCTGCGCCCCCGGTACCTCTACATACGACATAAGGAATCAATCCCCCGAAACCAACAGAAAGATGAGAACGCGCAAAAGCCTCGCTCTTGATCCCAAATACGACAGGAGACCGGCGCCGGCACCAGCGTGTGCGATAGACATTGTGTCCAGCCGTGCCCAAGTCGCGGCAACGCATTTTCCTGACCGTCGGGGGCCCGCCGGTCGAAGGGAGCCAGTGGACGTGCAGCGCAAAGCGGTACGGCGAGTCCTGCCCGGCATCGCGATTTTCACCGCGCTCGCGGCCGGTGCGGCCGGCCTGACCGGGTGCACCGGCGGGAGCGGCGGGGGAAGCACCAGCGACTCGAAGGCCGGCGGCAGCTCCGCCGCGCCCGCCCAGCCGGGGAAGTACCGCAGCCTGCCCGCACCCTGCAGGGCGGCGGCCGACAGCAAGAAGCTCAAGGCCATGCTCCCCGCGCCGGACAGCCTCACCCCCGAACAGCGCGAACAGCTGTACGCGGGCGTCGCCGACGCCTCGTACGACGGCGACCGGCACGTCGGCTGCCGCTGGACCGCGCAGACCCCCGAGGAGACCCGGCTGCTGTCGGTCGGCTTCGAGCGCGTGGTCTCCTACGACAGGGGCGCCGCCAGCGACGACGACAAGGCGAAGCAGGTCTACGTACGCCTGCTCACCGACGCGCACCTGCCCTTCCCCGGCCCCGCCACCACCCCCAGTCCGGGCGCCGCAAATCCGGCCAACCCGGCCAATCCGGCCGCCTCCACGCCCCCGCCCGCCTCACCCCCTGTGAGCGGCGCGCCGTCGGCCGGGGCACCGGCCGCGGGAACGCCCGCCCCCGGCACCAGCCCGTCCCCCCAGCCCGAGCTCGGCTCCCGCGTCCTCGAGGGGCTCGGCACCGAGGCGTTCCTGGACGACAAGCTGAGCGCCGCCGGGGCCACGGCCGCGCAGTCGCGCACCGTCCGGATTGTGTTCCGTACCTCGAATGTCATCGTCAGGGTCGAGTACAGCGTGCAGCCGACCCTGCCCGGCATCATCCCGCCGAGCGGTGAAACCCAGGACAAGGCACGGCAGTTGGCGCAGGCCCTCGCCGAACGCCTCAACGAGTGAGCGGTGCGCGACACGCCCCGACGTGACGGCGCGCACAGCAGTGCGGCACCCGATCGGGCTACCGTTGACCGGGTCCCGCGTCCGAAGAAGACCCCCAGAGCACTGAAGGAACCATGCACCGATCAGCCTCGCGCCTCACCCGCGTTCTCGCCTGCGCAGCCGTCCCGGTGATCCTCACCGTGGCCGGGTGTTCGTCCGACTCGGGCAAGGAAACGGCCGCGAAGGGCGACAAGAAGTCCGGTTCGTCCGCCTCTTCGAAGCCCGGTGAGAAGTCCAAGCCGGAGCTGGAGAAGGCCGCCTTCGCCACGCTCCCGGATCCCTGCAAGGCGATCCAGGCGGGGACGATAGACACGCTCGTCCCGGAGGCGAAGGACAAGAACGGCACGGCGACCAAGTCGAACGACCTGGCCACCCGGGCCAGCTGTTCCTGGAACGGCCTGGACGAGGACGGCCTGAAGGGCTCGCAGTACCGCTGGCTGTCGCTCTCCTACTTCCGCACCGAGTCGCACGCCTCGCTCGGCGGCGCCAACAAGCGCGCCGAGGAGCAGTACGGCAAGCAGATCGAGTCGGCGAAGGCCACCGAGGGCGCGCAGAACGTGAAGGCCGAGGCCGTGGAGGGCCTGGGCGACCAGGGCACGTCGATCGTCTACTCGGTGAAGAAGGACGTCGACTTCTTCAACACGACGATCGTGGCGCGCACCCAGAACGTGGTCGTCACGCTCGACTACAACGGTGCGGCCTACGAGGGTGCCGGCGCCCCGGACCAGGCGAAGCTGCTCCAGGACGCGATCACCGCGGCAAAGGAGGCCGTGGGCGCGGTCGCCGGCGCCAACAAGCCGGCGGAGCAGCAGCCGCAGTCTCCCCAGCCCCAGTAGGAGCGGCGGGCCGGGGCCTCCCGGAGCGCTGACTTCCAGTCACCCGTACGCTGTGCCTGCCGCAGCTCCGTAAAGGCGCGGTAAGCGCTCGGTTTGTGCTCGACAAGGGGAGGGGATCGCGGGTGGCCGCGATGCAGCTGACTCGTACGCACCGAATACTCATCGGTGTCGTCGTCGCCGGAGCCGTCGTCATCGCGGGCATCGGCTTCGCGGGCTCGTACGCCGCGGTGCGCGAGCTCGCGGAGAAGAAGGGCTTCGGCAGCTTCTCCCTGGTGTTCCCGATAGGCATCGACGCCGGTATCTGCGTGCTCCTGGCGCTGGACCTGCTGCTGACCTGGATGCGGATCCCCTTCCCCCTGCTGCGCCAGACGGCGTGGCTGCTGACGGCGGCGACAATCGCGTTCAACGGCGCGGCCTCGTGGCCGGATCCGCTCGGTGTCGGCATGCACGCAGTGATCCCCATCCTGTTCGTGGTGACGGTGGAGGCCGCCCGGCACGCGGTGGGCCGGATCGCCGACATCACCGCGGACCGGCACATGGAGGGCGTGCGCATCACGCGGTGGCTGCTCTCGCCGGTGCCGACGTTCAAGCTGTGGCGCCGTATGAAGCTCTGGGAGCTGCGCTCGTACGAGCAGGCGATCGGCATGGAGCAGGACCGGCTGATCTACCAGGCGCGCCTGCAGGCGCGGTACGGGCGTTTCTGGCGGCAGAAGGCGCCGGTGGAGGCGCTGATGCCGCTGAAGCTGGCCCGGATCGGAGTCCCGCTCTCGCAGACGACGCCGGACGCGCTCGCGGCGACCGGGATCGATCCGGCGGTCCTGCCTCCGCTGGAGCAGCAGGCCGCGGGTGCGGCTCCGGCCCTGGAGGCGGCGGCCGGGGCGGCGGGCGCCCCGGAACGGGACGGGCCGGCCCAGCAGACCCAGCAGCCTCACCCGGTCCAGGCCCAGCAGGTGGCGCCCGCGGCGGCCGCCCACGCCCCGCCGGCGTTCGCGGTGGACCCGACGGCGATGCCCGCGGCCCACAACAGCGCCTGGTTCGCCGCGCCGAAGGCGCCGCAGGCCGCGTACGAGGGCGGTTACAACCCGCAGTACGTCGAGGGCTTGGAGCCGACCCCGGTGCTGCCCCCGATGGGCCCGGAGGAGCCGCAGCTCCCGACTCCGGAGCCGCGTCATGAGGCGGCTCCGGACGGGCCGTTCCCGGAGCAGGTGCCGGAGGTGGATTCTCCGGACGAGGTCGAGTTCGCGCAGATCGCGTACAAGGTGTTCTGTGCGCTGGCCGAGGAGACGCAGGACTATCCGACCGCCGAGGCCCTCGACATAATGCTGGCGGACCGCTATGGCGTGACGCACCCGCGCAGTGGCTCTCTCCTGCGGCGGATGATCTCGTCGTTCCGGCAGCAGCACCACAAGGACCGGGAGGCCGAGCCGGCGTAGCGGGCCGGCAGGTACCCGTACGCGGAAGGGCCCGCACCCCGAGGGGTGCGGGCCCTTCCGCATGTCCGCCTGCGGCGGCGGGGGTGTCAGACGGCGAGCAGCTTGCGTACGCGGTCCGCACCCACCGCGAGCAGCAGCGTGGGCAGTCGCGGCCCGGTCTCCCGCGTCACGAGGAGCCGGTACAGCAGGGCGAAGAAGGTGCGCTGCGCGACCTTGAGCTCGGGGGTCGGCTTGGCGTCGGGCTCCAGTCCGGCCATGACCTTCGGGACGCCGTAGACGAGCGTGGTCAGTCCGTCGAGCGACCAGTGCGAGTCGAGGCCTTCCAGGAGCAGGCGCAGGGACTCGCGGCCCTCGTCGTCCAGCGACGACAGGAGCTCGGTGTCGGCGTCCTCGCGCACGAGGGTCCGCTGGTCGGCCGGGACCTGGGTGGTGATCCAGTTCTCGGCGCGGTCCAGGCGCGGCCGTACCTCGTCGAGGGAGGTGAGCGGCTTGTCCGGCTCCAGGTCGGAGAGGATGCGCAGGGTCTGCTCGTCGTGGCCGGCGGTGATGTCGACGACCGAGGCGAGGGTGCGGTAGGGCATGGGGCGCGGGGTGCGCGGCAGCTCGTGGGAGGCGACGCGTACGGCGCGGGCGTGCGCGGCGGCGTCGGCGGGCAGCACGGTGCCGTCCGCGACCTTGGCCTCCAGCTTGTCCCACTCGTCGTACAGGCGCTGGATCTCCTGGTCGAAGGCGATCTTGAAGGACTGGTTGGGCCTGCGGCGGGCGTAGAGCCAGCGCAGGAGCTGCGGCTCCATGATCTTCAGGGCGTCGCCCGGGGTGAAGACCCCGCCCTTGCTGGAGGACATCTTGGCCATGCCGCTGATGCCGACGAAGGCGTACATCGGGCCGATCGGCTGCTCGCCGCCGAAGATGTGGACGATCTGGCCGCCGACCTGGAAGGAGGAGCCGGGCGAGGAGTGGTCCACGCCGGAGGGCTCGAAGACCACGCCCTCGTAGGCCCAGCGCATCGGCCAGTCGACCTTCCAGACGAGCTTGCCGCGGTTGAACTCGCTGAGCTTGACCGTCTCGGTGAACTCGTCCTCGGTGCAGACGTAGGTCATCTCGGTCGTCTCGTCGTCGTACGAGGTGACCTTGGTGAAGTCCTTGCCGCACCGGCCGCAGTACGGCTTGTACGGGAAGTACCCGCCCTCGCCGGCGCTGCCGTCGTCCTCGGCGGCCGCGCCGGAGCCCTCGGCGGCCTCCAGCTCGGCCTCGTCGACCTGCTTCTGCTGGGGCTTCTTGCCGCCCGGCTTGACCTTGGTGCGGTACTGGGCGAGGACGGCGTCGATGTCACCGCGGTGCTTCATCGCATGCAGGATCTGCTCGCGGTAGGCGCCGGTGGTGTACTGCTCGGTCTGGCTGATCGGGTCGTACTCGACGCCGAGCTCGGCCAGCGACTCGGCCATGGCGGCCTTGAAGTGCTCGGCCCAGTTCGGGTACGCGGAGCCCTCGGGGGCGGGGACGGCGGTCAGCGGGCGCCCGATGTGCTGGGCGTGCGACTCCTCGGTGACGCCGGGGATGCCCTTGGGGACCTTGCGGAAGCGGTCGTAGTCGTCCCAGGAGATGAGGTGGCGGACCTCGCGACCGCGGCGGCGGATCTCGTCGGCGACCAGGTGCGGGGTCATGACCTCGCGGAGGTTGCCCAGGTGGACCGGGCCGGAGGGGGAGAGTCCGGACGCGACGACCACCGCTTTGCCCGGGGCTCGGCGCTCCGCCTCGGCGATGACCTCGTCCGCGAAACGGGAGACCCAGTCGGTCTCGGTGCTGCTCTGCGCGCTCTGAGCCACGACACGTCCTTCTATCTCGAATGATGGCTTCGGCCATTCTCCCAGACGGAACGGGTCACTCCGGGGTTGCTTCCACCCGGTGATATCCCGCGAAACGGATGGCGCCCCCGTGGGATACTCGGCACTTGTCGGAAGACCCAAGTCCGACCCCTGTACGACCCCCAGTACGAAACCTCACAGGAACGGCAGCTCATGGCCTCGGTCCCTTCGCTCGCTTCGTCCGTCAACCAGCGCGTCGCCGACGCCCTCGCCTCCGCCCTGCCGGAGGCCGGTGGCGCCGACCCGCTGCTGCGACGAAGCGACCGGGCCGACTTCCAGGCCAACGGCATCCTGGCGCTCGCGAAGAAGGCGAAGGCCAACCCGCGCGAGCTGGCCACGACCGTCGTCGAGGGCATCCCGGCCGGGGATCTGATCAAGGAGATCGAGGTCTCGGGCCCGGGCTTCCTCAACATCACCGTCTCCGACGAGGCGATCATCTCGACGCTGGCGGCACGCGCCGCGGACGACCGGCTCGGCGTCCCGCTGAACCCCTCCGCCGGCACGACGGTGATCGACTACGCACAGCCGAACGTCGCCAAGGAGATGCACGTCGGGCACCTGCGGTCCGCGGTGATCGGCGCGGCGATGGTGGAGATCCTGGAGTTCACGGGCGAGAAGGTGGTCCGGCGCCACCACATCGGCGACTGGGGCACCCAGTTCGGCATGCTCATCCAGTACCTGCTGGAGCACCCGCACGAGCTGGACCACAAGTCCGGGGACGGCGACGAGCAGGCTTCCGGCGAGGAGGCCATGTCGAACCTCAACCGCCTCTACAAGGCCTCGCGCGCCCTCTTCGACTCCGACGAGGAGTTCAAGACGCGGGCCCGGGCGCGAGTGGTGGACCTGCAGGCGGGCGAGCCGGAGACGCTGGCCCTGTGGCAGCGGTTCGTGGACGAGTCGAAGATCTACTTCTACTCCGTCTTCAACAAGCTGGACATGGACATCCAGGACGCGGACGTCGTCGGCGAGTCCGGTTACAACGACATGCTGGTCGAGACGTGCAAGCTGCTGGAGGAGTCGGGCGTCGCCGTCCGCTCCAACGGCGCGCTGTGCGTGTTCTTCGAGGACGTCAAGGGCCCGGACGGCAACCCGACCCCGCTGATCGTGCAGAAGTCGGACGGCGGCTTCGGCTACGCGGCCACCGACCTGTCGGCGATCCGCGACCGCGTCACCAACCTGGGCGCGACCGAGCTGATCTACGTGGTCGACGCGCGGCAGTCGCTGCACTTCAAGATGGTCTTCGAGACGGCACGCCGGGCGGGCTGGCTGAACGACGACGTCAAGGCCGTGCAGCTGGCCTTCGGCACCGTCCTCGGCAAGGACGGCAAGCCGTTCAAGACCCGTGAGGGCGAGACGGTCCGGCTGGTGGACCTGCTGGACGAGGCCGTGGAGCGGGCGACCGCCGTGGTCCGGGAGAAGGCCGAGAAGGTGGGCCTGACGGAGTCGGAGATCGTCGAGAACGGCCAGTACGTCGGCATCGGCGCGGTGAAGTACGCCGACCTGTCGACGTCCGCCGCCCGGGACTACAAGTTCGACCTGGACCAGATGGTCTCGCTGAACGGCGACACGTCCGTGTACCTCCAGTACGCGTACGCCCGGATCAAGTCGATCCTGCGCCGGGCCGGTGACCGCAAGCCGGTCGCCCACCCGGAGCTGGAGCTGGCCCCGGCGGAGCGCGCGCTGGGCCTGCACCTGGACCACTTCGGCGAGCTGATCGCCGAGGCGGCCGCGGAGCACGCCCCGCACAAGGTGGCGGCGTACCTCTACCAGCTGTCGTCGCTGTTCACGACGTTCTACGACCAGTGCCCGGTCGTGAAGCCGGAGCCGGAGCTCGTCGTGGGCGAGAACCGCCTGTTCCTGTGCGAGCTGACGGCCCGCACCCTCTCGAAGGGCATGTCCCTCCTGGGCATCCGCACCCCCGAGAAGCTCTGACGCACCGCGTGCGCCGGCGGCCCCGTCTCCTCCTGGAGGCGGGGCCTTCCGCGTTCCGTCACGGCACGGAGGCAGGCGCCGGACGTGTCAGGAAACGGCCGGTTTCCTCCTGCTGCGGCCGGGGTTCCGCTGCGAGTCTGCGGGCGTCCGTCCGGATCACACCGCAGGGAGTCCGCATGAACCGATTACGCATCCGCCCGAACCTGGTGGCCGCTGCCGCGGTCCTCGCCCTGGCCGCCACCGGGCCGGCCGCCACGGCGGCGCAGGCCGCATCGCATGCCGCCCCTGCCGCCGCGGCGGCCGCTGTGAACAGCGACACCGAAACGATCATCACGGGAACTGCCGGGCTGAACCGGGGCGAGGCCTGGTACTCGCCCGACCGGCAGACCATGCTCGTGCAGCAGACGGACGGCCACGTCGTGCTCTACCACCAGGGCCGGGCCATCTGGACGGCCGTCGGCAGCTACGGCTACGGCAACACCTTCTACATGCAGGCCGACGGCAACCTCGTCTCGTACGACGCCGCCATGCGCCCGCTGTGGAACAGTGCCACAGACCGCCACTGGGGCGCGCACCTGGCGATCCAGAACGGCGGCAACATCGCCGTCTACTACGGCGGAACCCCGATCTGGTGGTCCAACTTCCGGCCGGGCGGCCCGGTCGACCCGGACCCCGGCGAGTGCCACCCGCGCCCCGGCCACCTCTGCCCGTAGCTGTCTGTACCCCCTGGTGCCCGCCCGGATTCACCCGTGCGGCCCGATTCGGGCCGCACGGGCCGGGTAGGGGACGGCCCGTCCTTCCCCCCATCCACCAGCGGAGGCATCCGTGCCCGACATGAACGGCCCCTACAAGCCCGGCACCCCGTGCTGGATCGACCTGACGGTTCCCGACCAGCAGGCGGCCCTGGACTTCTACTGCGGCCTGTTCGGCTGGCAGGGCGAGGTCGGTCCGGCCGAGCAGGGCGGCTACTCGGTCTGCCTCCTCAAGGGCAAGCCCGTCGCAGGCATCATGAAGGCGAGCAACCCGGACGGGACCGTGCCCGACCCGATGCCGCCGACCGCGTGGACCACGTACCTGGCCACCGACTCCATCGACGCCACCCTCAAGTCCGTCACCGACGCGGGCGGCTCGGTCATGATGGGCGCGATGGACGTCATGGACCTCGGCCGGATGGCCGTGATCACCGACCCGACCGGAGCGGTCGTCGGCCTGTGGCAGGCCGGCACCTTCGACGGCGCGGGCATCGTCAACGAGCACGGCGCCCTGATCTGGAACGAGTTGAGCACCGGCGACGTCCCCGCCGCGGCCGCCTTCTACACCGCCATCCTCCCCGTCACCACGGCCAGGTCCGAGATGCCCGACGCCGGGGAGTACACCGAGTTCAAGGTCGGCGACCGCGCCGTCGGCGGGATGATGGACCTCGCCAAGCTGCCGCCCGGCGTGCCGCCGCACTGGATGCCGTACTTCCACGTCGACGACGTCGACGAGATCCAGGCCGCCGCGGTGCGCGCCGGAGGCAGCGTGACCGCCCCTGCCTTCGACATGGTGGCGGGACGCATGGCCGTCCTCTCCGACCCTCAGGGCGGCACCTTCTCGGTGATCAAGGCAACCGCCCCGGAGCAGCCCGCCTGACCGAACGGGGCGCCCTCCCCGCTCCTTGCGCCTGATGCCACCGCCTGCGCGGCAAGCAGGCGCAAGGGATCCGGACGCGAATACCCCCCGACTGATTTCGGCAGTCGGGGGGTATTCGCTCAATCACAGCGCGCGGAACTCCGCGGCCTCACGCGGTCCGGTCAGATGGCCTCACTGGGATTGGCCGGCAGGTAGAAGTTCCAGCTCCCCTGACCGTGGTGCTGCCCGTCCGGAGAGTTGCCCGAGGGGCAGGCTCCGTTGTCGGGGCGGCCGTTCCACCACAGGCAGTAGCAGTGGTTGCAGAAACGCCAGTTGTCCTGGAACGTCGTCACATCATTGGGGAGGGGGATGGCCATGGCTGCCTTCTTTCCGGGGTGAAGATGGTGTGAACCCCTGCACGAAAGGCCCGACTTGACGAGCCCGCACATCGGTTCGCGATCCGAGCAAGGGAACACTACTCGCCGAATACCGGGAATTCGGCCGCGCCACTCTGCCATGTCGGCGTTTTCCGAATCCCATGCGTTACCATTCACGGAGAAACGAATCTCTTGGATGTGGAATTCATTTCCGCTTATGGACTTAATGAAAGCGTATTCAGGGAAAGCGTCATCGGCATTCGATCCGGAACTCGCACCAGACGACTTTTCCCGGCCGCCGCGCCAGCACCCCCCACTCGTCGGCGAGCGCCTGGACGAGGGTGAGACCCCGCCCGTACGGCCGCCCGGTGATCCGCGACAGCCCGGGCCCACTGTCGTGCACCTCGGCCCGGACGGTCGCGTCCTCGAAGCCGAACAGCCGCAGGAGATAGCCGCGGCCGTGCGGGACGCCGTACCGCAGGGCGTTGGTCGCCAGCTCGCTCACGCAGAGCAACACGTCGTCGAGGCGTTCGTCCACGCCCCACGCCTGCAAGGTGTCACGTGTGAACTGGCGCGCAGCTGCGACGGTCCGAGGTGAGCGCAGGTAGAGCCGCTCGCGCACGAGCGCCGCCTGAATAGTTGGATTCACGGGACGATCGTCGCGCTGCGTCACTAGCGTGTGGCTGAGCGCCGACCCGTACTCCTCGATGAGTACGGGTCCGCACGGGGTATTCCGCATGTTCGGGTGGGGAGTTCGCTGTCATGCCACCGAGGAAACGCGCACGGCCGAACGCGACGACCATGAAGATGGTCGGCTCGCAGGTGGCCGCCGGCCGAGTCGCCAAGAACCTGACCCAGCGGCAGCTGGGGGAGCTGGTCCGCCTGGACGCGGAGACGATCGCGTCGATCGAACAGGGGCGGCGGGCCCTGATGCCGAACGTCGCCGAACTGATGGACCAACACCTGGGGTTGCCAGGGCTGCTGACTGTCGCGGCGCGTGAACTACCCGACGTCGACACGACACCGCCATGGGCCGAGGAGTACCTGACCCTTGAGTTCAAAGCCATCGCCTTGTCTTGGTACGAAGGCCAACGCGTACCGGGGCTACTCCAAACGGAGGGCTACGCCCGGGCCCTCTTCAAGTGCCGGGTCCCGGCGCATCCCGAGGAAACGATTGAGGATTTGACCATCCGCCGCATGGCGCGGCAGGAGATCCTGCACCGCAAGACACCACCCACCCTGAGCTTCGTCATCTGAGAGCCAGCAGTCCGCCACCGCATCGGCGGGCGCGAAGTACACGAGGAACTGCTGCGGCACTTGCTCGCCTGTACCGAACGTCCTGACGTCTCCATCCAGGTGATGCCGCTGGACCAGTCAGCCCACGCAGCCCTCGACGGCCCCTTCATCCTCCTGGAAACCCCAGCCCACCAGCATCTCGGATACTCGGAGAGTCAGCGCGGCAGCAGGCTCATCTCAGACCCCGACGAGGTCAGCATCATGGCTCGCCGATATGCCATGCTGCGGACTCAGGCCCTCAACACCGTGCAGACACAGGGCCTGTTGGACCGCCTGCTAGGAGAGCTATGAGCACCGAACTGACGTGGTTCAAGTCCAGTTACAGCGGCGGCGACGGCGACGCCTGCCTGGAGGTCGCCGTCGGCTGGCGCAAATCCTCGTACAGCGGCAGCGACGGCGGTCAGTGCCTGGAGGCGGCCACCGGTCCGGACGCGGTCCACGTCCGGGACTCGAAGGTCCAGGACGGCCCGGTGCTGGCACTCGCGCCGGCGAGCTGGACGGCACTGACGGGGTGGCTCGCTCGATAGCCCGCGGTGAGCAGCGGCGGACAGAGGCAGGCCCGTCGCGAACCGGAGCCGCGGCAGAGGGACAGGGCCCGCGCGGGGCGGGGTCGGGGATGTGCCGGGGGATCAAGACGCCATCGGGGCGTCGGAGAGGCCCGGGCGGAGCCCGGTGCGCCGCACATCGCTACGCGCTTCTGCCCGACGGCGTCCGCGAGCAGCCAGGGGCTGGGCATAGGCCGCCATCGATCGCTACGCGCTTCTCCCTGACCGCGTCCGCAGACCGCCCGGTGCTCGTCCACGGTTCAATTCATCAGGATCTACGGAAGGAAGGTGCCGTTCGATGTACCCGGCAGGGCTGACAGAGGCCTGCATCGATGATGCGAGCAATATCCTGGTCGCACCCTCGGCGTTGCAGGACGACGACTTGATCAGGGACTTCTTCGGGTCCACGATCACGCCGGAGGAGCTGGAGTCGGCGGACCTGGCGCAGAAGAGCGTCTACCTGTGTGGGGACCTGTCCGAGATCAGTGGCCGTCAGCTGACGGCGGCAGAGCGGGTGTTCGTCGTCCGGGAGCTGTCGCACGGCTACCGCGAGGACGTCGACACAGGTTGGACCGTCGTCGATGGGGGCCGAGTTCCCATCCGGGTGCACGGCGCGGGGGTGTACTACCGCCGCTTCTTCGACCTCGACGCCGACCACTTCGGGCGGATCTGTGCGGAGCACACCTTCCAGTCGCTGACGGAGTCCAACAAGCCGGGAACGGCTCATCGCAGCGGAATCTATCTGACGCCCGTCACGCAAGAGGGTGACGAGCTGCATTTCCGCCTGCTGCGGTGCTCCACGAATCTCTCGGGGCCGACCGAGGGGTTTCGACCGACCGATACCCGAATGGTCGAGGATCTGAACCGCGAGGCCGCCACCGTGTTCCGAAATCAGGCACCGCTCAATCATGTCCTCGCGCAGGTCTACCACAACACCCTGGCCACGGCCGAGCGCAAGCAGTCCAAGGCGAAGATATCGGCCCACGCCGACAAGACCAAGGACATGCCCGCCAACGGCATCATGGCTTTCTGCACGTTCTATGACGGACTCGAAAAGCTGCATCCGATGGCCGAAGACGCCTTCGACTACGGTGTGAAGCGCGCCAGCGGGCTGACCAGACTCCACTTCCGTCTCAAGGAACCGGAACGGGACGGGGTGGCGCTTCCCGAGCAGTTCGCCGTGACCCTTTATCCCGGCTCCGTGTTCTTCATGCCGCTGTCCACCAACCGCCTCTACACGCACGAAATCCGGCCCTCGACGCTGGGCGCCGAGATGCTCCCGACCCGCCTGGGATACGTGGTGCGCTGTTCGAGCGCCGAAGCCGTCCACAAGAACGGCCACACGTTCCTCAAAGTGGCAGAAGGCTTGGTAAAGCTGGGGCCGCCCACCCCCGAGGGCATGGACGAACTGCGCAGGCTGTACGCCGAGGAGAACAGGACCTCGTCCTTCATCGACTACGGCGGCAGGTTTCTCTTCAGCATGAACACGGGAGACTACGTTGCCCCCCGAGCCTAGGATCATGTCGCATTGTGTGCCGACCGAGCGGGATCTCTTCGCGGAGCTGTCCGCGTCGGCCCACTTGGAAGACCTGGGAAAGGGCCGCCGAGGCTCCACGCTCACCAGGGTCGATGAGGCGAATGGTGTGCCTCTCGTACGCACCACCACCCAATACAGCACCCCCACTCAACGTTTCCGCGCGGTGCACGAACAGCTGGCGCAACAGATTCAAGAACATGCGGCGATCCCTGTCGGCTTCAACAACGCCCTCGTCGAGAGCTACACGAACGCCTACAGAACCATGGGCAGCCATTCCGACCAGGCCCTGGATCTGGCCGACGAATCCTTCATCGCCGTCTTCTCCTGCTACCAGCACCCCGAAGCGATCCCAAGGAAACTGATCTTCGAATCGAAGGAATCGGATTCCGGCAGGTTCGAGGTCCCCCTCGCCCACAGCAGTGTGGTCGCGTTCTCCGTCGAGTCGAATCGGCGGTTCAAGCACAAGATCGTGCTGGACGCCGTCGCGGCGGCGGACAACCAATGGCTGGGCGTAACGTTTCGCACGTCGAAGACCTTCCTTCGGTTTCGCGACGGACACGCCTACCTCCCGCAGGGCGCGCGCCTCACATCGGCGAACGACGAGCAGAGGCGCGAGTTCTACCGACTGCGGCGCCGCGAGAACAACGAAACGGACTTCACCTACCCCCCGCTGACGTACACCGTCAGCGAGAGCGATCTGCTGCCACCCGTCTGAACTGCCGGGTCTCCGCCCCTTCAGCCCGAACAAGCGCCGGAAACGGTCCAGGCGAAGCGCGTAGCGAGCTGAGGCGGCCTATGTCCAGCCACGGAGGCCTGCTGACGCCGTCGGGCAGGAGCGCGTAGCGATGTGGGGCGCTCCCCCGACCGGCCCGCCGAAACACCGCCCCCTCAGGCGCCGCCCGACCCCGGTCCCGCCCCCGACCGCCCCGCGACCAGCGCCGCGAGCCCGTCGAGGATCCGGTCCAGGCCGAAGCGGAACTGGAAGTCCGGCTCGTCCGAGCCCGTGAACGCGTCCGACTCCAGCAGCCGCGTCACGGCCGGATGCGTGTCCGGGCCCGTCATCAGCCGCAGCGTGCGCACGTACTGGCCCAGCACCTGGTCCGGCGCGACGCCGGACTTCACGATGGCGTCCATCATGTCCGCGGCCATGGTCGCCTCGTTGCGGACCAGGCCGCCGATCAGGATGATCGTCGAGATCTTCTCGCCCTCGGTCAGCGCCGCGTCGGCCATCGCCGCCAGCCCGCGCTCCATCCAGGCCAGCTGGTTCGGGCTGACCGGCGCCCCGGTGATCGGGATGCGCAGGATCCAGGAGTTGGCCATCAGGACGGCCCGCTGCGCGTACGCCCACTGCGTCAGCAGCTCGCGCCAGCCCCACCCCGCCGCCTCCGGCGGCAGCGCCGGAGGGGCTCCGACGCCCGCGTCCGACATCAGGATGTAGAGCTCCTCCTTCGCCGTGACGTACCGGTAGAGGGACATCGTCGAGACGCCCAGCTCCTTGGCCACCCGGCCCATGGAGACGGCGTCCATCCCCTCACCGGCGGCCAGTGTCACGGCCGTCTCCACGATGCGCGGCAGCGTGAGACCGGGGCGCGGCCCCTTGCCGGGGCGTTTGCGCAGCCCCCAGGCCATTTCCAGGCTGGCCGGGAGCCCGGTCCCGCCGCCCTCGCCGCCTTCGTCGTCCTCGTCCGCCATGGCCGCCCACTCCTCGATTGACCCCCATCCTAGTTCTGTGTATTACTTACACAGAAGAGCGTAAGGCATACGCAGAAGCGATGGAAGAGCAAGCCCGCGAAGGGAGCACATCCCTCATGACCACACACGCCTCCGGCGCCCTCGGGATCCACGCCACCGGCCTGACCAAGTCCTACGGCGACGTACGCGTCCTCGACGGCATCGATCTCACCGTCCCCCGGGGCAGCGTCCTCGCCCTCCTGGGCCCCAACGGCGCCGGGAAGACCACCACCGTCCGGATCCTCGCCACCCTCACCGCCCCCGACGCCGGCACCGCCCGCGTCGCCGGGCACGACACCGTCACCCAGCAGGCGCACGTCCGCGAACGCATCAGCCTCACAGGACAGTTCGCGGCAGTCGACGACCTCCAGACCGGCGCCGAAATGCTCCGCATGATGGGCCGGCTCAGCGGGCTCACCCCGCGCGCCGCCCGCGCCCGCGCAGACGAACTCCTCACCCGCTTCGGCCTCACCGACGCCGCCGCACGCACGGCCAAGACGTACTCGGGCGGCATGCGACGCCGCCTCGACCTCGCCGCGAGCCTTGTCTCCCGTCCCGAGGTGATCTTCCTCGACGAGCCGACCACCGGCCTCGACCCGCGCAGCCGCCAGGAGCTGTGGGATCTCGTACGGGAACTGCGCGCCGACGGCACGACCGTGCTGCTCACCACCCAGTACCTGGAGGAGGCCGACCGGCTCGCCGACCGCGTCACCGTGCTCTCCGACGGACGGATCGCCGCCGAGGGGACCCCCGCCGAACTCAAGGCGCGCGTCGCGGGCCACCGGCTGGACCTCACCCTCACCACCCAGGCCGCCTACGAGGCCCTGGTCCCACGCGCCGTCCACCTCGCCCCGGACGACCTCACCCTCGGCGTCGCCACCGACGGCAGCGCCGCCCACGTCCGCGCCCTGCTCGACGAACTCGACCCGGACCGCACCGCCGTGGACCGCTTCGCCGTCCGCACCGCCACCCTCGACGACGTCTTCCTCACCCTGACGGGAGCCGACCGATGACCGCCGCACCCGTGAGCGCCCTCGCCCTGGCCGGCCGCAGCCTGCGCATCAGCAGCCGGCAGCCCGACGCGCTGATCACCGCCCTGATGCTGCCCGTGATGCTGATGCTGATCTTCGTCTACTTCTTCGGCGGGGCCATCGACACCGGGACGGAGTACGTGACGTACGTCGTCCCCGGCGCCATGCTGCTCTGCGCGGGCTTCGGCGCGGCCGGCACCGCCGTCAGCGTCGCCGACGACATGCGCAACGGCGTCATCGACCGCTTCCGCACCCTCGACATCGGCGGCGTCCCCATCCTGGCCGGCCACGTCACGGCCTCCGTGCTGCGCAACCTGCTCTCCACCACCCTGGTCCTCGCCGTCGCCCTCGTCATCGGCTTCAGGCCCCAGGCGAGCCCGGCCGCCTTCGTCGCCGCGGCCGGCCTGCTGCTGGCGTACATCACGGCGATCTCCTGGCTGGCCGCCGCGCT
The DNA here is from genome assembly GCF_055587885.1 of Streptomyces sp. NPDC046349. NCBI lineage: Bacteria > Bacillati > Actinomycetota > Actinomycetes > Kitasatosporales > Streptomycetaceae > Streptomyces > Streptomyces sp. NPDC046349. The sequence continues at coordinate 16,419 of NZ_JBVJFK010000008.1, read as the reverse complement.
CGGACTGCTCGCCAGGACGCCGGAGGCGGCGGGCGGCTTCACCTTCCTGATGATGTTCCTGCCCTACCCGTCCAGCGCCTTCGTCCCGATCGCGACCATGCCCGGCTGGCTGCACGGCTTCGCCGAGCACCAGCCGCTCACCCCGGTGATCGAATCCCTGCGCGCGCTGCTCCTCGCACAGCCCGCCGGGAGCGCCCCATGGACGGCCCTGGCCTGGTGCGCGGGCATCACCGCCATGGCCGTGTCCCTGGCCGCCGTCCTCTTCCGCAGCAGGACCCGCTGAGCGGCTCCGTCAGGAGCCGCCCAGCGGGCCGGTGGTCCGCCCGCCGCTCAGCGGTTGAGCGGATAGGAATGACGGCCCGTCGCCTCGTCGATCTCCGAGTGGGCCTTCTGCAACATCTGCTGCGCGAGATCCATGAGCGCACGAGCGCCCGCGATCTCTTCCCCGACCCTCATCTGCTCCGGGTCGGAGGGGTGACGCAAGGCATAGCCCCGCGCCCTGATCTCGGAGCCGTCCCCGAGCCTTACCAGGGCCGCCGCACTGGTGCGGTGGCCCTCCTCGGTGAATTCGAGCTCCACATGCCACCCGACGAGCGTGGCCATGGTGCATCACCTCCAGGGTCACCTGTTCCCTCCAGAGTGCGCCTACGCCCCGGCGGGCGCGAGCGGGACCGAGATACGACCGCCCACCCGCGCGGAACCCCCCGAGACCCGCCCACCCCGGGGCACGGCGGGGTCGGAGCACGGGGGTGCGGAGCGCGAGGAGTGCGGAGCGCGAGGAGTGCGGAGCGCGGCAAAGCGGGGGCGGGGCCGGGGTGTGGGAGGCGCGGGGTGGCTTCGGGGGCGGGGTCTGCGTGGGGCGGTATCAGGGATGTGCTGGGGGTTTCCCGTCACTCCCATCGTCTCTCCGGTTCGGGCCGGTCCCTCAAGGGCGCTCCTTCGTCGCGTCGCTTCGCGATGTCGCTGCGCTCCACCCCTGATCACAGCGCGTTGAACGACCAGAAGACGCCGACCTCGTCCCCGGACACCGCGATGAGGCCGAGGTCCATCATGTAGCCGGTGAAAGGGCGGCCGCCCTCGAGGTCCCGCGCCAGGAAGTCCGGCGCGTCGCAGGTGCGGGCGAGCTCGGAGGAGGTCCAGAACTTAGCGTCGAGGCCGAAGCGGTCCAGCACGGTCCGGGCATCCGCGAGCACCTCGTCCCGGTCCTCCCTCAGCCGGACCGGGTTGCCCTCGAAGAACCACTCCTGCGCGAAAGACGCGAGCAGCCCAACGGCCGCGGCGGCCGTGATCGGGCGGACCCCGTCGCGGAGGTCTCGGGCTCCAACGGCACGGAACGGGTACGACGGGCCGTAGCTCCGACGTCCCTCCTCATCCATCTGCCATTCCAAGGCGGACCAGCCCCGCGGGTCGGCGACCGACCGCTCCATTACGGCGCGGACGTCCTCGGCCCAGTCCTCGTGCAGCCGAGGCCCGCACCTGGCGAAGGTGTAGACGTCCTCCAGAAGCCGCAGCAGTGCACCGTCCCAGGTGGCGCCATCAATGGCTCGGGTCGACATGGATTCCCCTCCCAGGGTTCAGCAGTCGAACGTCCAGAACAGGCCGACCTCTGTGTCGGAGACGACGACCAGGCCGACGTCCTCCCAGTAGAAGGTCATCGGGGTGTAGCCCCAGTGGGACGCCCCGAACTCCAGCGTGTCGTCCTTGCGTGCCCCGACGGTGATGTTGGTGTAGCACGTGAACGCGTCCCCGTAGCGGGCGAGGATGGTGCGGGCCATGTCCTGCAGCTCGTCGAAGCTCTCGGTGAACCTTTTGAGGTTCTGCAGGGTGCAGCCGCCGTCGGTGAGCGCGAGGAGCAGGTTCTCGGCACTCGCACGGTTGATCTCGTGCAACCGTTCCCCGAGGTCGGTCGGGGTGAGCGGGCGTGCCGGATCGTCCCTGAAAGCCGGACGGCAGAACGGGAAGTCCGGGCGCTCCGGAGAGCGGTCGTTCGCAGTGTCGTCGAGTCCGGCCCAGCCGCGTGGGTCGGGGACGGCGCGCGCCATGACGGCGAGCACGTCAACCTGCCAGTCCTCGTGCCGGCGCGCACCAGTCGCACTGAACGTGAACGCGTCCTCGTAGAGGTGTCGTACCGCAGCCTCCCAGGACACCTGGTCGACCACGGGCAGCGGATGTTCAGCCTGCATACAGAACCTCTCGGCATCGACGTGCCAAGTGCGCACGTACACCTGAGAGGTTCACAGACCGCGCAGCCGCATACCTGAGTACGGGCACTCATGTTCGGGCACGTCGCGCGGAGTTCACTGGAGGCATGACCACGACCCCGCCCCCGGACACCGGCACCGCCCGTCACCCGCGCGCGTTCGTCGCGCCGCTCGTCTCCACCCTGCTGACGCTGCCGATGGCGGCCGTCGCGTTCTTCTTCGTGGGGCTCGCGCCGATGGCCTGCGACTCCTGCGGGGGTGAGGTGAGCGACCGGTTCGACGACTCGTACCACCTGGCCTTCCCCGTCTTCGGGTTCGGCCTGGTGGTGGTCCTGGTCGTGCTGCTCTCCGCGTGGGCGCTGCCGTGGCGGCGGCGCTACGCCGCCGCCAGGGTGTGGCCGGCCGTGATCGCCCCGGCCGCCGTCGTCCTCGACCTCATCGTCTTCCACGGCCTCGTCGACTGGCCGTCGTAGGAGCCCGCGGGAGGAGTGTCAGCGGGCCTCGCGCAGCCAGCCCGCGACCTCGGTCGCCCAGTAGGTGAGGATCGTGTCCGCGCCCGCGCGCTTGATGCCCAGCAGGGTCTCCATGATGGCCCGGTCCCGCTCGATCCAGCCCTTCTCCGCGGCCGCCTCGATCATCGCGAACTCGCCGCTGATCTGGTACGCCGCCACCGGTACGTCCACGGCCTGCGCGACCCGGTACAGGATGTCGAGGTAGGGGCCGGCCGGCTTGACCATCACCATGTCCGCGCCCTCCTCCAGGTCGAGAGCCAGCTCCCGCAGGGACTCGCGGGCGTTCGCCGGGTCCTGCTGGTACGTCTTGCGGTCGCCCTGGAGGGAGGATGCGACGGCCTCGCGGAAGGGACCGTAGAAGGCGGAGGTGTACTTCGCCGTGTAGGCGAGGATCGAGACGTCCTCGTGGCCGGTCTCGTCGAGGGCGTCGCGGATGACGCCGACCTGCCCGTCCATCATTCCGCTGGGGCCGACCACGTGGACGCCCGCGTCCGCCTGGACCTGCGCCATCTCGGCGTAGCGCTCCAGCGTCGCGTCGTTGTCGACGCGCCCGTGCTCGTCCAGGACGCCGCAGTGGCCGTGGTCGGTGTACTCGTCCAGGCAAAGGTCCGACATGATCACCAGGTCGTCGCCGACCTCGGCCTTCACGTCGCGGATCGCGACCTGCAGGATGCCGTCCGGCTCGGTGCCGGCCGTGCCCAGCGCGTCCTTGTTCTCGTCCGCCGGGACGCCGAAGAGCATGATGCCCGCGACGCCCGCCTCGACCGCCTCCACGGCCGCCTTCCGCAGCGTGTCCCGCGTGTGCTGGACCACGCCCGGCATGGCGGAGATGGCGAGGGGCTCGCTGATGCCCTCGCGCACGAACGCCGGGAGGATCAGGTCCGAGGGGTGCAGCCGGTTCTCCGCGACCATCCGCCGCATCGCCGGGGTGGTGCGCAGCCGCCGGGGCCGCGAGCCGGGGAAGGATCCGTACGTGCTCATGTTCCAGTCGCCTCTTCGAGCATCGACAGCAGTCGCACCAAGCCTAGAGCCCGTGCGCGGGCCCGCCCGCCGCGCCCGGTCCGAGGCCGAATTCGCACCACACCACCTTGCCCGGCACCCGCGCCAGGGTCCCCCACCGGTCCGCGACCGCCGCCACCAGCAGCAACCCGCGACCGCCCTCGGCGCCAGGGTCCCGGCGCCCGACGCGGGGCCGGCCGCCGCCGCTGTCGGCCACCTCGACGCGGACCATGCCGTCGAAGAGCAGCATCCGCAGCCGGTAGCCCCGGCCGGGCGGGACCCCGTGCAGCAGGGCGTTGGTCGCCAGCTCGCTCACGCAGAGCAACACGTCGTCTCGGCGGCATGTAACACCCCACGCGTGAAGTGTTTCTGCCGCGAACTCCCTGGCGGGGCGGACGGTTTGGCGGCTGCGGGGATAGAACCGCTCACGCAGCAGGGCCGGATGGATTTCCACGTTCACGGGGTGATCGTCGCGTTGCGTGACTAGCGTGGGCGAGACGAGCGACCCGTACTCCTTGAGGAGTACGGGTTGGTACGGGTATCTCGCATGCGCACGGGGGGAGTTCACAGGCATGCCACCACGCAAGAGGCCACGGCCCAACGAGACGGCGATGAAGATGGTCGGCGCACTGGTCGCCGCGGCCCGCACCGCCAAGGGAATGACCCAGCGCGCCCTCGCCGAGGCGCTGCACGTCGACGTCGAGACCGTCGCCTCGATCGAGCAGGGCAGGCGCGTCCTGATGCCCAACGTGGCCGAGAAGATGGATCGCGTCCTCGGTCTGCCCGACCTGCTGGGGGTCGCGGCGAACCGCCTCCCGGAGGTGGACATGGTTCCGGCCTGGGCGGAGGAGTACATGGCGCGCGAGGCGGAGGCCCTCGCCCTGTCCTGGTACGACACCCTCACCGTGCCGGGCCTGCTCCAGACGGAGGCCTACGCCCGTGCGGTGCTCGGCTGCCGCGTCCCCTTCGTCGGCGAGGAGAAGATAGAGCGGCAGACGGCCCACCGCATCCAGCGTCAGAAGATCCTCACCCGCCCGGTCCCCCCGACCCTCAGCTTCATCGTCTGGGAGGCGGCCCTGCGGGACCGCATCGGCGGCACGGAGGTCTACCGCGAGCAGCTGCACCACCTGCGCGCCTGCGCGGACCGGCCGACCGTCTCCCTCCAGGTGCTCCCCCTGGGCATCACCGCACACGCGGGCCTCGACGGCCCCTTCATCCTGCTGGAAACCCCCGAGTTCCAGCACCTCGCCTACTCCGAAACCCAGCGCGGCAGCTTCCTCGTCAGGGACCCGAACGAGGTCAGCATCCTCTCCCAGAAGTATGCGATGCTGCGGTCACAGGCCCTCAACGTCACCGAGACAAGGGGCCTGTTGGACCGGTTGCTAGGAGAGTCATGAGCACCCCACTGAAGTGGTTCAAGTCCAGCTACAGCGGCAGCGAGGGCGGCCAGTGCCTGGAAGTTGCCTACGACTGGCAGAAGTCCTCCTACAGCGGCAGCGAAGGCGGCGCCTGCGTCGAGGTCGCCACCTGCTCCTGCGCCGACACCGTCCACGTCCGGGACTCCAAGGTCGCCGGCGGGCCCGTCCTCGCCCTCGCCCCCGCCGCCTGGGCCGGGCTCACGGGCTGGGTGCGTTCCTGAGCTTCCAGCGCCACAGGCCGTCCGTCCGGTGGTCGTGCTCGTACTCCGGGCGGTCCAGTCGGCCCACGCGCGCGTACGCCTCCACCGTGCGCGGGTCGTCGCGCAGGGCCAGGCCGTAGGCGGCGCTGAGCCGGATGTCCTGGTCCTCGGCGTCGAGGAGGCGCACCAGTGCCTCGGTGGTCTCCGGTGAACGGTCCGCGCCCCCGGCGATGCCGTGGGCAGCGCGGCGCGCCACGTGCGGGTCGGCGTCGGCGAGGAGGGCCAGGAGCAGCGGGCGGTCCTCCGCCGGCAGCGCCTCCCCGGCCAGGGCCTCGGCGGCAGCCACCCGTACGTCGGCGTCGGGGTCCCGGCACAGGGCGCGTACGGCTTCGGCCGCCCTCGGGGTCAGGGGCCGGTCGAACAGGCCCGGCACCTCGCGGCGGACGCGGGCGTCGGCGTGCCCCGCGTGACGCAGGCCGACGGCCTCGGCTTCCGCTTCGGGGAAGCCCTCGTCCACCAGCGCCCGCAGCAGGCGGGCCAGGACGACTGCGTCGTCCTCCACGTCCACCCAGGTGCCCAGCAGCTTCAGGCGTTCGCGGTCGTACCAGCCGACGTGCTGGGTGGAAGCGCCCGTCAGCGCGTGCATGACGAGCACGTCGATGACGAAGAGGCGGGGCAGCGGGTCGGGGTGCCGGTGGAAGGCCACCACCTCGGCCCAGGTCTCGGCGCTCCGCCGCTGCGAGAGGATCCACTCGGACGCCCACCGGTCGGCGTGCTCGGGGTCGCCGTGCCGTACCGCGCGGGCCACCAGTTCCGCGGGCGGTGTGAGGATCCGGAAGGCCCATTCCAGGCCGGTCAGGATCCCGCCGTGGCCGTCGCGGACGCGCCGCCCGCCCAGGGTGTACTCCGTGAGGGTGCTGTACTCGCCCTCACGGACGGCCTGCGCACGCACCCGGTCCGGGTCCGCCGTCAGGTGGCGCAGCCGGGCCGCCGGTCCCTCCTCGTACCAGCCGCGGGCTGCCGCCAGCAGTTCCTCGCGCCGCTCCGGGGCGAGCCGTAGCCGTGGCTCGCTGCCCAAGGTGGCCTCGAACACCGCCGGGGAGCCCCCCTCGATCGCCCGCAGGAGCGGGGTCGTGCCGTCGGGCAGCTCCCGGTCGGGGTTGGCGCCCGCCTCCACCAGGGCCTCGGCGACCTCGTGCGCGAAGGCCGCCACCGCCGTGCACAGCACCGGCAGGCCGTCCTCGTCGGTCGCGTCGGGGTTGCTCCCCGACTCCAACAGGGCGTGGACCTCTCCGAGGTCCCCCGCCCGTACCGCCGCCGCCAGGCGTGCGTCCCGGTCCGTCATCCGCTCACCCGTGTCCCGTTCGTCCGGCGGTGATCCTTTCCGGGCCGGGGCCCGGCGCACAAGGGGATTACGCGCGAGGGGCCCGGGCGCGGAATCGCTCCGCACCCGGGCCCCTCACCCGTACCGTCGGCCGTGTCCGGCCGCCTAAGCCGCTCACGTCGTACGGCGACGACGTGCGCCCGGCCGGCGTTCGCTCGGCCGGAACACCGTCTCGCCGGCCGCCTTGGCCGCCTCGCGGCGCGCCGCGCCGTACTCGGCGAGGGCCTCCGCCAGCTTCGACACCGACGGCTCCGGAGACAGGACGTCGACCCGCAGGCCGTGCTCCTCGGCGGTCTTGGCCGTCGCCGGCCCGATGCACGCGATGACCGTCACGTTGTGCGGCTTGCCCGCGATGCCGACCAGGTTGCGGACGGTCGACGACGACGTGAAGAGAACGGCGTCGAAGCCGCCGCCCTTGATCGCCTCGCGGGTGTCCGCCGGCGGCGGCGACGCGCGCACGGTCCGGTAGGCGGTGACGTCGTCGACCTCCCAGCCGAGTTCGATCAGCCCGGCGACCAGCGTCTCCGTGGCGATGTCGGCGCGCGGCAGGAAGACGCGGTCGATCGGGTCGAAGACCGGGTCGTACGGCGGCCAGTCCTCCAGCAGTCCGGCGGCGGACTGCTCGCCGCTGGGCACCAGGTCCGGCTTCACGCCGAACTCCACCAGGGCGGCCGCGGTCTGCTCGCCCACCGCGGCGACCTTGATGCCCGCGAAGGCGCGCGCGTCGAGCCCGTACTCCTCGAACTTCTCGCGGACGGCCTTGACGGCGTTGACCGAGGTGAAGGCGATCCACTCGTAGCGGCCCGTCACCAGGCCCTTGACCGCGCGCTCCATCTGCTGCGGGGTGCGCGGCGGCTCCACGGCGATGGTGGGCACCTCGTGCGGCACCGCGCCGTAGGAACGCAGCTGGTCGGAGAGCGAAGCGGCCTGCTCCTTCGTCCGCGGCACGAGGACCCGCCAGCCGAACAGCGGCTTCGACTCGAACCACGACAGGTCCTCGCGGCGCGCGGCGGCGCCGTGCTCGCCGACCACGCATATGACGGGGCGGGCGCCTTCGGGCGAGGGCAGCACCTTGCCCTGCTTGAACACCTGGGCGATCGTGCCCAGGGTCGCCGACCAGGTCCGCTGCCGCGTCGTCGTGCCGGAGACCGTCACGGTCAGCGGGGTGTCGGGCTTGCGCCCGGCGCTCACCAGCTCGGCGGCGGCGGCCGAGGCCGTCTCCAGCGTCGCGGAGACGACCAGGATCCCGTCGCTCGTACCGGCCTCGCTCCAGCAGCGCGCCGACGCGGTCTTCGCGTCGACGAACCGCACGTCCGCGCCCTGCTTGTCACGCAGCGGGACACCGGCGTACGCGGGCACGCCGACGGCGGTCGCGACGCCGGGCACCACCTCGAAGGGGATCCCCTCGTTGGCGCACGCGAGCATCTCGTCGGCGGCGTTGCCGTCGAGTCCGGGGTCGCCGGTGACGGCTCGCACGACCCGCCTGCCGGAGCGTGCGGCCTCCATGACAAGATTGGCGGCGTCCCGGATCACCGGGACCCCGGCGGCTGCTGACACTTCGTCAGCTACCGTCAGCTGCGGCGTGTCGACACCCGCGCGCGCATGCGTCCGGACGACTTCGAGCACCTCGGGCTCCGCGATCAGGACGTCCGCGGCGGCGAGCGCCTCGACGGCGCGCAGCGTGAGCAGACCCGGGTCGCCCGGGCCGGCACCGAGGAAGGTGACGCGTCCGTGGGCGGCGACGGCCGGAAAGGCGGAGGTGGTCGGAATTGAGGGGTTCAAAGCGATCGCTCCCCCATCAGACCGGCCGCGCCCTTGGCCAGCATCTCGTCCGCGAGTTCGCGGCCGAGCGCCATGGCCTCGTCGTACGACTGGGGCACGGGACCGGTGGTGGACAGCTGCACCAGCGTCGAGCCGTCGAGGGTTCCGACGACGCCGCGCAGGCGCATTTCATTGACAATCCGTCCGTCGGCCAGCAGGTCGGCGAACGCGCCCACGGGTGCGCTGCAGCCGGCCTCCAGGGCGGCGAGCAGAGAACGCTCCGCGGTCACGGCGGCCCGGGTGTGCGGGTCGTCGAGCCTGCTGAGCGCGGCGATGAGGTCCGTGGAGGACGCGGGGCACTCCACGGCCAGGGCTCCCTGGCCGGGGGCGGGGAGGATGCTGTCGACGGACAGCAGGTCCGTGGCCTCGTCTCCGCGGCCGATCCGGTTCAGGCCGGCGGCCGCCAGGACGACGGCGTCGAGTTCGCCGTCGTGGACGAATCCGATGCGGGTGTCGACGTTGCCGCGGATGGGCACGGTCTCGATCCGCTTGCCGAGCGCGCGCGCCAGGTGGTTGAGCTGGGCGGTGCGGCGGGGCGAGCCGGTGCCGATGCGGGCGCCGTCGGGCAGCTGCTCGAAGGTCAGGCCGTCGCGGGCGACGAGCGCGTCGCGGACGTCCTCGCGCCGGGGCATGGCCGCGATGACGAGGTCGTCGGGCTGTGCGGTCGGCAGATCCTTCAACGAGTGCACGGCGAAGTCGACCTCGCCGCGCAGCAGCGCGTCGCGCAGGGCGGTGACGAACACGCCGGTCCCGCCGATCTGGGCGAGGTGCTCGCGCGAGACGTCGCCGTACGTCGTGATCTCCACGAGTTCGACGGGCCGGCCGGTGATCTCCCGGACCGCCTCGGCGACGTGCCCCGACTGGGACATGGCCAGCTTGCTCCGCCGCGTACCGAGCCGCAGCGGCTGGTCGGGACGTGTGTTCATGATGCCCGTCCTGGGTCGTCGTCGTTCTTCGGATCGGCCGCGTCCGCCCGGCTGACGGATGCCACCGTCTGAGGGTCGAGGTCGAAGAGTTCGCGCAGCGCCTCGGCGTACCCGGCGCCGCCGGGCTCGCTCGCGAGCTGCTTGACGCGCACGGTCGGCGCGTGGAGGAGCTTGTCCACGACGCGGCGCACGGTCTGGGTGACCTCGGCGCGCTGTCGCTCGTCGAGGCCGGGGAGCCGCCCGTCGAGGCGGGCCACTTCCATGGCCACGACCTCGGCCGCCATGGCACGCAGGGCGACGACGGTGGGCGTGATGTGGGCGGCCCGCTGAGCCGCGCCGAAGGCGGCGACCTCCTGGGCCACGATGCCGCGTACGGCGTCGACGTCGGCCGCCATCGGGGCGTCGGCGGACGCCTCGGCGAGGGATTCGATGTCCACGAGCCGGACGCCCGGGATCCGGTGCACGGCAGCGTCGATGTCCCTGGGCATGGCCAGGTCGAGGAGCGCGAGCCGGACGTCGGTGGCGTGGGCCTGTGTACGGGTGCTCCTGCGGGGCTGCCGCTGTGCGGCGGCCTCGCCCTGGTCGGCCCAGGTCCCGTGCAGTTCGAGGGAGTTGGCGTCGACCCCGGTCAGCGCGGAGCGTCCGTCGAGGCCCACGGGGCACCCGTCGGCCTCGGCGTCCGCGGGAGCGCTGATGGTCCGTGCGGCTCCGGCGTCGGCGAGCCGCCCGCCGGCCTCGGCGGCGGCGACCAGCCGAGCGAGCACACCGGTGTCCAGCCCCGCCACGTCCAGCGCCGCCCTGGGGCCCTCGCCGGCGGTGGCCGGGGAAGTCCGGGGCGCGGGGGTGCGGGGGCGGAACCCCTGGTGGGCCCGGGGTGCGGTCCCGGCCTCTCCCTGTTCCGCCGGCGCGAGCCCGCCGGCGGCGCCCCAGGACACGGCGGCCAGCACGTCGTCGGCGGTCAGTACGAGCCCGGTGGCGCCTGTGCAGGACACCACCACGTCGACTCGTGTCAGTTCATCGGCGACCTCCGCCATCGGGATGGCGACGGCGGCGACCCCGGTGCCCGAGGCAACCAGAATCTCCGCGAGTCGCTCCGCCCGCTCGGCGGTCCGGTTCGCCACGGCGATCTCGGCGACGCCGACCCGCGCGAGGGTGGCGGCGGCCAGCGAGGACATCGACCCGGCGCCGATCACCAGGGCCCGCTTGCCGCGGGCCCAGTCGGCCACGGGCGTGCCCACCGCGAGCTGCTCCAGGCCGAAGGTCACCAGCGACTGGCCGGCGCGGTCGATGCCGGTCTCCGAATGGGCCCGCTTGCCGACCCGCAGGGCCTGCTGGAACAGGTCGTTGATCAGCCGGCCCGCGGTGTGCAGCTCCTGGCCCAGCGCGAGGGCGTCCTTGATCTGGCCGAGGATCTGCCCCTCGCCCACGACCATGGAGTCGAGTCCGCACGCCACCGAGAAGAGGTGGTGGACCGCCCGGTCCTCGTAGTGCACGTACAGGTACGGGGTGAGCTCCTCAAGCGCGACACCGCTGTGCTGGGCGAGCAGCGTGGACAGCTCGGCGACGCCGGCGTGGAACTTGTCCACGTCCGCGTACAGCTCGATGCGGTTGCACGTGGCGAGCACCGTCGCCTCCGTCGCCGGCTCGGCGGCGAGGGTGTCGTGCAGCAGCTTGGTCTTGGCGTCCGCCGACAGCGAGGCGCGCTCCAACACGCTCACGGGTGCGCTGCGGTGGCTCAGCCCGACGACGAGCAGGCTCATGCCGGCATCACCGCCGGCACGTCGCCCTCGGGGCCGCCCTTGCGCGCCTCGGCGGTGGTACGCCCGGCCGGCGGCACGACGGCCGCGGCGGGTGCGGCGCCGCCCACGGCGGAGCCGGGCTCGGCGGCGGCCGCGGCGGCCTCCTCACCGGCCTTGCGCTGCTCGTGGAAGGCCAGGATCTGGAGCTCGATGGAGAGGTCGACCTTGCGCACGTCCACGCCGTCGGGCACGGACAGCACGGTCGGCGCGAAGTTCAGGATGGAGGTGACGCCGGCCGCGATCAGCCGCTCGCTGACCTGCTGGGCGGCGCCGGCGGGTGTCGCGATGACGCCGATCGAGACGCCGTTCTCCTCGATGATCTTCTCGAGGTCGTCGGTGTGCTGCACGGCCATGCCGGCGACCGGCTTGCCGGCCATCGCCGGGTCGGCGTCGATGAGGGCCGCGACGCGGAAACCGCGCGCGGAGAAGCCGCCGTAGTTGGCGAGGGCGGCGCCGAGGTTGCCGATGCCGACGATGACGACCGGCCAGTCCTGGGTCAGGCCGAGCTCGCGGGAGATCTGGTAGACGAGGTACTCGACGTCGTAGCCGACGCCGCGGGTGCCGTAGGAACCCAGGTACGAGAAGTCCTTGCGCAGCTTGGCGGAGTTGACTCCGGCGGCGGCCGCGAGCTCCTCGGAGGACACCGTGGGGACCGATCGCTCCGAGAGCGCGGTCAGGGCACGCAAGTACAGCGGAAGCCGGGCGACAGTGGCCTCGGGAATACCTCGGCTGCGGGTCGCCGGTCGGTGAGTTCGGCCAGTTGCCACGATGCTCCTGCGGGATGAGCGGGGCTGCAGGCGGCCTCTTGTCCCAGGACCGCCCCGTCGACAGCAGGCTATGCCTTTGTGAACGCGTGCACAAAGATTGTGTCCGTTTTGTCCGACCAAAGTGACCGGGGTCACGCGACATCGGCACGCAATCCCGGAACCGACGGCACGCCGAACCCGTTCAAATACCAAAGGGGGCAAAACCGCGCACACTCCTCACAGATACACCCCCAGACCCCACAAATCACCCAAGAGGGCAACCGGGGAGGGGGTCAGCCCCCCAAGGCCCGCCGCAGCCGCTCGGGGTTCACCCTCCAGAAGGTGTGCTGCTCGCCGTCAACAAGGACCACCGGAATCTGCTCCCAGTGGAGCCGGTAGAGCTCCTCGTCCTGCGAGATGTCCTTCTTCTCCCACTGCGCACCGGTCTCGGCGCAGACCTTGGCGACGACCTCCTCGGCCTCGTCGCACAGGTGGCACCCCGGCTTTCCGATGAGCGTCACCATCCGCTCGCCGGGACTCTTCTTCTCTTTACGGCGCAACAAAGGGCTCATGCCCCCATTCTCCCGCGCCCGCACGGCCCGCCAGCGTCCCGAAGAGTTAACGCCTCCGTTTCCCACCGGTTCGGGAACTCCCGAACACAGTGGCTATGCTCGCGTCATGGCCGCTCTCGGATGGCTCCCCACTCGCAGGCGCTCCGCCACCGCACGCAGCGTGCTGGCAGGCGAGGCATCGGCCGAAGCCGCCCGCAAGACCGCGCAGGCCGGAGCCGACCAGCTCACCGGAGCCGAGCCGGACGAAGCCGGCCTCGACCTCCTCGAAGCCGGCGAACCTGCCGAGGGGCCCGCGGAGCCCGTCTTCCCGGTCGCCGGCGACGACCTCGCCGCCGCCTTCTTCGACCTCGACAACACCGTCATGCAGGGCGCCGCGATCTTCCACTTCGGCCGCGGCCTCTACAAGCGCGAGTTCTTCCGGCGCCGCGAACTCGCCCGCTTCGCCTGGCAGCAGGCCTGGTTCCGGCTCGCCGGGGTCGAGGACCCCGAGCACATGCAGGACGCCCGCGACAGCGCGCTGTCCATCGTCAAGGGCCACAAGGTCTCCGAGCTGATGGCGATCGGCGAGGAGATCTACGACGAGTACATGGCCGAGCGGATCTGGCCGGGCACCCGCGCCCTCGCCCAGGCCCACCTCGACGCCGGGCAGAAGGTGTGGCTCGTCACCGCCGCACCCGTGGAGACCGCCACGATCATCGCCCGCAGGCTGGGCCTGACCGGCGCCCTGGGCACCGTCGCCGAATCGGTCGACGGGGTCTACACCGGCCGCCTGGTCGGCGAGCCGCTGCACGGACCCGCCAAGGCCGAGGCGGTCCGCGCCCTGGCCGCCGCCGAGGGCCTCGATCTCGAACGCTGCGCCGCGTACAGCGATTCGCACAACGACATCCCGATGCTGTCACTGGTCGGACATCCGTACGCGATCAATCCCGACACAAAACTGCGCAAGCATGCCCGGACGAACGACTGGCGGCTGCGCGACTATCGGACCGGCCGCAAGGCCGTGAAGGTCGGCGTCCCGGCAGCGGCCGGAGTCGGCGCGATCGCGGGCGGCGCGGCCGCCGCCATCGCCCTCCACCGGCGCCGCAAGTAGCGGATCCGGCCCAGGCCCAGGCCACACCGCGCCCGCGACCGCCGGCGCGACCTCCGGGCCCCGCCACGGGCATTCGCTCACCTCTACCCGCGCTCCGGGCGCGGCACTCCGCCCTGCCCGACTCGGTCGCGGGCCCCTTTGGAAGCGTCCATTCCGCGTACCCAAGTGATCAAGAATCGATCACCAACCGCGACCGAATATGCCCTCGACACGCAACAGAAGTGTCGGAACCGGTGATTTGAGCAACTGGGTGTAGCGCTGCCTGTACGAAGCGTTATTCTCCTCAAACGCATGCCACCGGCCATCTGTCGCCACGACGGGTGAACGGTTCCGCACTGCACGTGATGGAAGCTCTGCCTCTGGGAGTCCCGTGTACCCACCTGTCGGGGTTGACGCCTCGGGCCTGGCTCAGCTGCGCGCAACGGTCCTCGACCACCTGCGCGGCTTCGTCCCCACCGCGTACACCGCCCCCGCCTTCGCCGCCGCGGTTCCTGCCGGCCTCGGCCCGGCCGGTCCCTGCTACGCCCTGACCGACGGCGGGGCGACGGTGGGCAGACGAGGCCGCTCGGCCTCCGGGGGCTCGAACGCCGGCACGGGCACCCAGGCCGCCCCCCGCCGGCCCCTGGCCGACAGCGATCAGGCCCGCATGATGGACCTGGTCGAGCGCGCCCAGGCCGGAGAGGCCGAGGCCTTCGGCCGCCTCTACGACCAGTACAGCGACACGGTCTACCGCTACATCTACTACCGCGTCGGCGGCAAGGCGACCGCGGAGGATCTCACCAGCGAGACCTTCCTGCGCGCCCTGCGCCGCATCTCCACCTTCACCTGGCAGGGCCGCGACTTCGGCGCCTGGCTCGTGACGATCGCCCGCAACCTGGTGGCGGACCACTTCAAGTCCAGCCGCTTCAGGCTGGAGGTCACCACCGGCGAGATGCTCGACGCCAACGAGGTGGAGCGCAGCCCCGAGGACTCCGTCCTGGAGTCCCTTTCCAACGCGGCCCTCCTGGAAGCCGTACGGAAGCTGAATCCGCAGCAGCAGGAATGCGTGACACTGCGCTTCCTGCAGGGCCTCTCGGTCGCCGAGACGGCCCGCGTGATGGGGAAGAACGAGGGCGCCATCAAGACGCTCCAGTACCGGGCGGTCCGAACCCTGGCCCGCCTCCTCCCCGAAGACGCCCGCTGACGGACCGTCCAGACAACACAACTCGACCTCACATCCGGTGACCCCTCGATGACGCTGTGGTCCGATCATCCTTCGTCCGTAACCCAACTGCCGCGACGCTCGTTGTGCGGAATGCAGGCTCCCTGTGGACACGCCCTGCCCGAAGCCGCCCACTCGAAAGTGTGGATGTGCTCAAGGAAGGCAACCTTCCGGACACCTTGGGGAGTCGATCGTCATGACGAGAGGAGGTGCCGCCAGTGATCGCGAACGTGACCCCGCACCGGCGGGCGAACGCCTTCGCCCAGGCCCTGGAGGATCGGAACCCATCCGACCTTTCGGAACCGGACCCGGCGGCCGAGCAGTCCGAGGCACCTGCCGAACCTGCTGACCACGACCGGTTGTTGGCCCTGGCGAGCGTGCTCGGCGAACGAATGCCGCGCCCAGTGCTGGACCCCGAGGTGAAGGTGGTGCAGCGAGCACAGCTCGTTGCCGCCATGGAAGCCATGGTGCTGGAGGAGAGGGCCGGGGGCGGTGCCGCCTCGGACCCTCAGGTGCCCGAGCAGCGGACCGGCCGCGGCGCCCACCGGGCGACCCCGCTCCGGAAATTGCGGCCCCGCTCCCGCTGGTCCAAGGGCATCGCAGCGGGCGGCCTCACGGTGGGTGTGGCCGCAGGGGCCTTCAGCGGAGTGGCCGCTGCCAGTTCCGACGCCCTACCCGGTGACCACCTCTACCCCGTGAAACGGGGCATGGAGGACCTGAAGCTGGGGATGGCCGACGACGACGCGGAGCGCGGAGAGGTCTATCTGGACCGCGCGTCCAACCGTCTGTCGGAAGCCCGAAGGCTGATGGAGCGGGGCCGGACGGGCACCCTGGACCACGAGTCCCTGGGCGCGATCCGGCGGGCGCTCTCGGGCGTCAAACACGACGCGGAAGAGGGCCACCGCCTCCTCCAGGCGGCGTTCGACCGGGACGGTTCCCTCGGCCCGATCCAGACGCTGTCGTCGTTCTCCCGCTCCCACCGCGACGCGTGGGGCAAGCTGCGCGAGAAGCTCCCCGTGCAGCTCACCGACGTCGGCGGGGAAGTGGACTCGGTCTTCCAGGCCATAGACGAAGACGTGGCGCCGCTGCAGAGCCTGCTCCCCAAGCCGCCCGAGCAGTCCCGCGGCACCGGCTCGTCGGGGTCGCCCGCCAAGCCGGACGCGCCAGGCGGTGCCAAGCAGTCCGCCCCCGCCGCGGGCACACCGTCCGGCAGCAGCCCGGCGCCGTCCCCCTCGGGCAGCACCCGGCCACCGGCCGACGGGGGTCTCCTCGGCGGTACGGGCGACCTGCTCAACCCGCCCACGGGACAGTCGCCGCAACCCTCCGCCGGCACAGCGGAGGACCCGAAGCCGGAGATCACCCTCCCGCCCCTGCTCCCGGGCCTTCTCCCGGGCCTGGGCCTCGGTGCGGAGGACGCGGAGTAGCAGCGTGCGAAACGGTGGTGGGGGGGGGGGGGAGACCCCACCCCCCCCCCCCCCCCCCCCCCCCCCCCCCCCCCCAAAAAAACCAACAAAAAAAAAAACCCCCCCCCCCCCCCACCCATCGGAGAT